>NZ_JANUEW010000006.1:0-217713 GCF_024807515.1 Pseudomonas sp. BIGb0558 | reverse complement strand
AACCCAAACATGGGGGGCTGCGGCTTGCCGTCCTTTTGGGGTTGCACACCCCCCCCCCCACCCCCCCCCACCCCAGCTCCCACATTAAACCGGGTTATCCAATTGAATCAGCGTCGGGTCAGTGGCTGCTGAGTGAACTTCACACCCGCCAACCCATGCTCGATCAGCGCACGAATGTTGCCATGGTCACTGCCCTCAGGCGTGGCCAGTACCGAGCGGTAATGCTCGCCAAACGCCAACAGCGCTTGCTGGTCGCTCAAGCCTTCCAGCAACGCCAGGCCCAGGGTCTTGCACGAGCCTTCGTTCTGCCCGGCGGCATTCTCCACGCCGCCATTGCTGAAGGCCTGTGGCTGGTAATCGTAACCGGCGGCCACGAAGGCCAGGGTGTCGGCGAAGGCGTGTTCGCCGCTGTTGAGGCTGGCGCGCAGGGTGTTCAGGTCAGTCATGGGTTTTTCCTTTGGCGAATGCCGCTTGCTGTTCGGCACTGGCTTCTTGCTGGTATTGGGCTTTCCACTCGGCGTACGGCATGCCGTACACCACTTCACGGGCGTCATCCAGGCTCAGCTCGATGTGGCGCTCGTCGGCCTCGGCCTTGTACCACTTGGACAAGCAGTTGCGGCAGAAGCCTGAGAGGTTCATCAGGTCGATGTTCTGCACATCCTTGCGGCTGTCCAGGTGGGCCACCAGCCGGCGGAAGGCGGCGGCTTCGAGTTCAAGGCGTTGTTGATCGTTCATGATGCTCACTGCAAAGGTAAGGGTTAGCGACTGGCCGCCAGGGTGATCGACACCGATTCGGCAAAACGCAACGCATGGGGTTTGTCGACTTCGACTTCGGCGTACAGAACCGACACATTGCTCATCACCAGGTCGAGAATTTCCTGGGTCAGGCGCTCCAGCAGGGCAAAACGATTGCCTTCCACGTGGGCGATGATGGCCTTGGTGATGGTGCGGTAGTTCAGCGCGTGGTCGATGTCGTTGTCGCGTACGGCTTCCTGGGCGGCATACAGGATGGTCAGGTTGATCAACACATCCTGCTTGTTGAGGATTTCATCCTCGTTGATCCCGATAAACGTGCGCAGGCACAGGTCTTTGACCCGGATGCGCGCCATGCCTGGCTGAAGTTGTGGCATTGCTACTTGCTCCGTCCAATCAGTTGCAGGAACTCCATGCGCGTGGTGTTCGACTCACGGAAGGCGCCGAGCATCACCGAGGTGTTCATGGTTGAATTCTGTTTTTCGACACCGCGCATCATCATGCACATGTGCTTGGCTTCGATCACCACCGCCACGCCGGATGCCTGGGTGACTTGCTGGATGGCGTCGGCGATTTCCCGCGTCAGGTTCTCCTGGATCTGCAGGCGCCGGGCGAACATGTCGACGATACGCGCCAGCTTCGACAGGCCGAGGACCTTGCCGGTCGGAATATAGGCCACATGCGCCTTGCCGATAAAGGGCAGCAGGTGATGCTCGCACAGTGAATACAGCTCGATGTCCTTGAGGATCACCATCTCGTCGTTGTCGGAAGCGAACAGCGCCCCGTTGACGATTTCCTCCAGGTTCTGCTCGTAACCATGACACAGGTACTGCATAGCCTTGGCGGCGCGCTTTGGCGTGTCGAGCAAGCCTTCGCGCTCCGGGTCTTCACCCAGGCCCTTGAGGATCTCGCGGTAGTGGTGGGGCAGGGATAAAGTCATACAACATCCTCGCAAACGGCTTACTTGATATGCCGCCCGCCGTTGACGGTCAGGGTGGTACCGGTGACATACGGGTTATCCAGCAGGTAACGCACACTCTGGTAAATCACCTCGGGGCCGGGCTCGATGCCCAGTGCCGCCTTGGCCAGGACCTTGGCGCGGTAGGCCGCGTCGTCGCCCTCGTTGAACATCACCATCGCCGGGGCAATGCCGTTCACCTTGATATCCGGTGCAAGCTGCGCAGCAAACGACAAGGTCAGGCTGTCGAGCCCGGCCTTGGTGGCGCAGTAGGCAATGTGCTGGCGGCTGCCCTTGCGGGTCACGTCGTCGCTGATGTGCACGATATCCGCAGGTGTGGAGCGTTGCAGCAAGTGGGCACAATGCAGGTTGATCAGGTACGGCGCAAGCATGTGCACGCTGAACATGTCGATGAACGCGCTGCTCTCATTGCCGGGTGTTTCCGCGTCCCAGGCCGAGGCATTATGAATGATCGCCCGCAGGCTTTGGGTGTGGGTCTTCAGTTCGTCGATGAAAGCGAGAATACCGGCTTCGTTGGAGAAATCGGCAAACACGCCAATCGCACCGCGCTCGCGCAAGGTCTGCACGCCGGGGCGTTCGCTGCGGTAGCTGAAAATCACCGGCTGCCCTTCGTCCAGCAGGCGCTGGGCGCAATGCAGGCCGACACGTTGGCCGGCACCGGTGATCAGGATCGGGGCGGGAGTGGAAGACATGGGAGGCTCGGGTCGCTGGCAGGCTAAAACTATACCAGCGAGCGGCCTCCCTTGTACTCAAGCGGTGGCTTCGCTGGCCTTTGGCCGGGCCGGGGTCGGATGCAGCCAGCCGGCCAGCAGGTGGGTCGACAACGGGATAAAGAAGTAAACCATCAATGGCGTGAGCGCGAGGGTGCTGACCAGTACGCGGCTCAACAAACCCAGCTCGCCGAGCAGCGGCTCAAGGCCAAAGTTGAACAGCAGCGATACCGGGAAAAATGCCAGCCAGATCGCCACGGCCTGCTTCCAGCGCGGCGGTCGCGCGGCGGCGGCACCAAACCAGCCGTCTATACCGCGTACGCGGTGCTCAGACGGTGCGGCAAACAGCTCGCTGCCACGACCGAGCCATGCACTGCGGGACGCGGAAAACTCCCACGCGTGCAGGGTCTTTTCATCGGCAAAGCGGAAAATAATCTGGAATTCATCATCGTTGGGCGGCGGTGCAAGCACGCCGGAGCCCAGGTAACCGGGAAAGTCCGTGGCCAATTGCTCGCCTTCGCGCAGCCAGGCCATCAACTCTTCATAACGACCCTTGGCCACGCGGCGCGCAACCATCAGGGTAACGGGGGAGGTAGACATCGTGTATCTCCATAAGGATCAGGTGCGCTGGGCCGGGTAGGTGGCGCACGAACGAAGCTGCGGGGTAAGCAGCCACGTTGAAAAAACAGGCAAGGATTATTCCTGTTTTGAAAAAATACGCCAGCGGCACTGGTCGGTTAACTGAAGACCTTGAATCGGACAGTTGTATGGGCGTTAAATGGGATCCAACATTCCCCGATGATTCAGTGCCCAGATGTCCGTAATGACTGCTCCCCTCCCTGAAATTGCGTTTGGCGACCCCGCTGATTCCGGCGAGCTGTTCCCGATTCGCGAAGTGGCAAGATTGACAGGCGTTAATCCGGTCACGCTGCGTGCCTGGGAACGTCGTTACGGGCTGATCCAGCCGATTCGCACCGAAAGCGGGCACCGCCTGTATTCGCGCACCGATGTCGAGACCGTTCATCGCATCCTGGACTGGATTGAGCGCGGCGTGTCGGTGAGCAAGGTTGGGAAAATCCTTGCCCGCGATGAGCAGCCAGTCGACGCAGCTTCCGTCGCACCAGCCGGCGCCGAGCAGGAATGGAGCCAATGGCAGCAGCAACTGCGAACGGCCGTCGGTGCCTTCGACGACCGGCAACTGGACCGGTTGTATGGCCAGATTTACGCGGCCTACCCGGTCGCGGTGGTGTTCCAGGACATTCTGATGCCGCTCTGGCAGCAGCTATTGCGGCACCAGGGGCTTTTTGGCCAAACCAGTGAGTGGCTGTTCTTTGATGGTTTCCTGCGTAGCCGCACCTGGAAACGCCTGCAGACAGGCTGTGCGACTGCGGCGCCGCGGGTGTTGCTGGCGGCCATTGCCGGGGAATGCCGGGAGCTTGAACTGTTGGTGGCAGGCCTGCTGATGAGCGGTGACGAGCTGGCGGTCAAGGTCCTGGCTGTGGGGCAGCCGATGGATGAGTTGACCCTTGTCTGTGAAAAAACCAAGCCACAGGCTCTTGTGGTGTTCTCTAATCACTCGCCTACCAACGAATTGCCCCGGCGCCTTGAGCGGCTGGCCGTGACCCTGGATTGCCCGCTGCTGCTGGCCGGCGATGCGTCGGAACTGGCGCAGGAGCAGTTGGAGAATACGCTTGTCGGTTGCCTGGGGAATGAAGGGCGACTGATGCAGCGCCGCCTGCGGCAGTTTCTGCGCGGCAACCTGGATACCTGACGTCAGGCGTGGACTTCGGGGTGAAACAGGCGGTGTTGCTGCAGGATGAACTGGCGCAGGCGTTCGGTTTCATCCACGTCATTCTGGCTTAAACGGTAGGCGAACAGACCTCGGGCATTTTCCCGCTCCAGGGTGCCACGCACCGAGATGCGCTCGTAGCCGGACGGGCTGAACCACAGCGAAAAGGTCTTGGGCGCCTTGAGCCGCCCGCGAATTTCCACCAGCAATCCCTTGAACGACACCTCGTGCACCCACAGTGCACCGGGCTGCCCCTTGATATTTTCCAGCGCTACCGGCTCTTCAAGCGCCAGGCGCCACGGGCGGATCATCGGCCCGTCTTCGAAAATACTCGGCACACCCAGGCGCAAATGCACGGCATGAAACTCGTCTTCCACCAATTGCAGCGGAAAGGTCATTTGCTGGTTGTCGAATTGTGCCTGGAGGGTGACATGGTCATGGGCGGCCAGGCGGGTGAGCAGATCACGAATCTGCGCACCGCCGTTGACCGTCAGGCTCGACGACGCATCCCGCACGTTGAGTTGCGGGTTATGGTGCATGGTCTGAATAAAATCCAGCTCGTCCTGCGTCAAAAGCGCGTCGCGTTGCATTGATCTTGCTCAAGGGAGAGGTATTAAAACGCCATTATCTCTCTAAAGACCGCGTTTTCTAGTTTTTGTTAGATCCGCTCGTCGCCTTGAGTGCTTCAAGCTCCGCCCTGAGTTCTGCCAGTTGGGCTTCCAATTGCGCCACACGCTGCTGGGCCTTGACCTGTACCGTCACGTCTTTTTGCACGCCGACGAAATAGGTCTGCTTGTCGGCTTGGTTGTAAACCGTTGATAACGACAGCTCATTCCAGAAATGCGTGCCGTCCTTGCGGTAATTGCGCAGGATTTCGCGGCAGGAGCCACCGCTGTCCAGGGCTTCCCGAATCGCCATCAGCCCCGGCTGGTCACGGTCGCCCGATTGCAGGAAGCGGCAATCCTGATAGAGGATTTCGTCGAGGGTGTAGCCGGTCATGCGTTCGAACGCCGGGTTTACGTAGATCAGTGGCTTGTCCTTGCCTTCCCGCTCGGCAACCACGATGCCGTCGTTGGAAGCGTTGATCACCAGTTGCATCAGCTTGGCGTTAATCATTGAGCGGTCCATGGCTTGTCTTGGAATGTGCAGTTTAAGACATGCCGGTAGTCTGTCCACTGGCCCCAGCTGTTAATATCCCAGGCTTTTAGTCAGCTACAGGATCAGATTGATGAAAGTCGCCATCCTTTCCGGCTCGGTGTACGGCACGGCTGAAGAAGTTGCCCGCCACGCTGCCAGTATTCTCAACGCGGCCGGCTTCGATGCCTGGCACAACCCGCGGGCAACCCTGGCCGACGTGCAGGGCTTCGCCCCTGAAGCCTTTCTGGCCGTGACCTCTACCACCGGCATGGGCGAATTGCCCGACAACCTGCAGCCGCTGTATTCGACCATTCGCGACCAACTGCCGGCCGCCTGGCGCGGGCTGCCGGGCGCGGTGATCGGCCTGGGCGATGCCAGCTATGGCGACACCTTCTGCGGTGGCGGTGAGCAAATGCGCGAGCTGTTTGCCGAGTTGGGCGTGCACGAAGTGCTGCCGATGCTGCGCCTGGATGCCAGCGAAAGCGTGACCCCGGAAGCCGACGCCGAGCCGTGGCTGGCCGAGTTGGTTACTGCACTGCGCGGTTGACCGGAAACTCCCGCAACAACGCCAGCCAGGCCTGGGCGGCTTTCGACAGATAGGCGCCCTCACGCCAGATAAAGGCAATGTCCCAGCGCAGGTAGTCGGGGGCCTTGAGCGTGAGGCGCACCACCCCGGGCCGCACCAGTCCTCGAGCCACCACGCTGGGCAGCAGCACCACGCCTTGGCCGGCGGCCACCAGGGCCGCGAGGAAATCCGCCTGGCCGCTGCGCCCGCTTTCCTTCGGGGTAAAGCCCAGTTGCTGACAGGCCTGCAGCAGGCGGTCGTTTAATACAAAGCTGCGCTGGTACATCAGGAACGGCGTGTCAGCCAACTCCTCCAGGCGAATCTGCGCGTTATCAGCCAGCGGATGGTCCATCGGCAGCAGGGCGTCCAGCGGCTCATCGCAAAATGCCTGCCAGGCGAATGCCGGGTCGCTGGGCATCAGGCTGCCGCCCACTTCCAGCTCTCCACTCAAGATCGCCTGCTCGATATTGCGGCTGCCGCCTTCCAGCAACTGAATGGTCACGTTCGGGTAGCGCCGCCGGTATTCGGCAAACAGCCCGGCAAACAGCGTGTCGCCGCCCAACTGCGGCAGGCCCATGCGCAGCTCGCCACGGGTCAGCTGATTCAAGTCATCCAGCTCACTGAGCAACTCCGCTTGCTGGCGCAACATGGCCTCTGCCCGCTGCAGCACCACCTGGCCGGCGGCTGTCAGACGAATCTGCGAACCCAGGCGATCCAGCAGCGGTGTGCCCAGGCTCTGCTCCAGTTGAGCCACCTGCTTGCTGACGGCGGACTGGCTGATGTGCAGGGTTTTGCCTGCCTGGGTAAAACCGCCTCGATGGATCACTTCGACAAAGCTGCGCAGCTGTTTGAATTCCATTAGCCTGATTCCAGTTTGGAATAGCTTGCAGTCTAACAATTCGCTGTGGGGATGCCAGGGCCCTCTTTAAAATGGGAGCCCTGCGAGGACCCAAAGCTCATGAAACGTTTCACCTTCAAACTCGTCGGTCGGTTGCTGGCTGAACTGATCGTCCTGCTGGCCATTTACTTTCTGGGCTGTCAACTGGCCGCCTGGCTGAGCTGGCCTATTCCCGGCGGTGTGGTGGGCCTCGGCCTGCTGTTGCTGACCTTCGCCACCGGCCTGGTGAAACCGGCAGCCCTGCAATTGGGCGCCGGTGTGCTGATGGCGGAGATGCTGCTGTTCTTTATTCCTGCGTTGATGAGCCTTCTGGACTACGGCGGCCTGGTCAAGCACGACGGCTGGCGGATCATGCTGGTGATCGGTTTCAGCACCTTGTCGGTGATGCTGGTGACCGCGTTTACCGTGGAATTTGTCTGCCGCTGGAAGCTGCGCCATGAGGCTTGAGCTGATGCCGATGTTCTGGCTCGCGCTGACCCTGGGTGCCTACGGTTTCAGCCGCTGGATCTACCGGCGCACCGGGCGCTACCTGCTGTCGCCGCTGATCCTGGTTCCTGCGCTCTTGCTGGCGGTGGCCGTGCCGCTGAAAACCGCCTACGCCGAATACTCCACCGACACCCACTGGCTGATGCTGGTACTGGGCCCGGTGACCGTGGCGTTTGCCATTCCCATCTGGCAGCAGCGCCAACTGCTGATGCGCCATTGGTCGGCCCTGTTGCTGGGGATGGTGGCGGGCAGCGTGGCGTCCATCGCCACCTCCTATGGCCTGGCCAAGGCCCTGGCGCTGGACAGCTCGGTGACGATGTCGCTGGTGCCGCGTTCCATCACCACGCCGTTCGCCATGCCGGTCTCCTCTGACCTTGGTGGCGTACCGGAACTGACGGCCGTGTTTGTGATGTTCACCGGCGTGTTCGGCGCCATGCTCGGCGGCGTACTGCTCAAGTGGCTGCCGCTGCGCACGCCGTTGGCGCGCGGTGCATTGTTTGGCGTGGGCGCCCATGGCGCGGGTGTCAGCCGGGCCCATGAAGTGGGCGGCGAGGAAGGCTCGGTGGCGGGGCTGGTGATGGTGCTCACCGGGCTGCTCAACCTGTTCGCTGCGCCTTTATTGGCGTCGCTTCTCTGACACGCGTTGAACAAAATCGAACTATTCTGAGGACTGACCCGTTCGGTCATCAAGCTGGCTGCCAATGCAACTACGGCGGCCTCAAGCTCTGAACTAGACTGCGCCTTCACTCAAAAAAATAATAAGAATACGCGCCAAGGAGGTCATTGCCGTGAGCCTAGCCACTGTTCAATCGACACACAGCGTAAAAGACCAGGTCAGCGCGGCCGAATGGCAGGCCCGCGTCGACCTCGCCGCGTGCTATCGCCTGGTGGCGATGCATGGGTGGGACGATCTGATTTTCACCCACATCTCGGCCAAGGTGCCGGGCACCGAAGACTTCCTGATCAACCCCTACGGGCTGATGTTCCACGAGATCACCGCGTCGAGCCTGGTGAAGGTCGACCAGGCCGGCAACAAGCTGATGGACAGCCCCTACGACGTCAACCCGGCGGGCTACACCATCCACAGCGCGGTACACGAAGTTCGCCACGACGTGGTTTGCGTGCTGCACACCCACACCGCTTCCGGCATCGCCGTTTCCGCGCAGAAGCAGGGCGTGTTGCCCATCAGCCAGCAATCCTTGTTTGTGCTGTCCAGCCTGGCTTATCACGCCTACGAAGGCGTGGCGCTGAACCACGAGGAAAAGGCCCGCTTGCAGGCCGACCTTGGCGAAAATAATTTCCTGATGCTGCACAACCACGGCCTGCTGACCTGTGGTGGCAGCATCGCCGACACCTTCCTGATGATGTTCATCTTTCAGCGCACCTGCGATATCCAGGTGATGGCGCAGAACGGTGGCGCTGAATTGATCACGATTGCGCCACAGATATTGGCCGGTGCCCGGGCGATGATCGCCGGGGTCACCAAAAGTGCCCAAGGCATGGGCGGCGCGCTGGCGTGGCCGGCGTTGCTGCGCAAACTCGATGCACTCGACCCCGGGTATAAAAGCTGATGCCACTCGCCGAGATCCCGCTGCGCATCTGGCGCCAGCGCGCCCAGAGCTTCGAGTTTCGTGGCCGTACCATCCGTTACTGGGTGGCGGGGCAGGGCGAGCCGTTGCTGCTGATCCATGGTTTCCCGACCGCCAGTTGGGACTGGCATTACCTCTGGCAGCCGCTGGCCCAGCGTTACCAGGTGATTGCCTGCGACATGCTGGGGTTCGGCGATTCGGCCAAGCCGCTGGATCACACTTATTGCCTGCTGGAACAGGCCGATTTGCAGCAGGCGTTGCTGGAGCATCTTTGGGTGCAGCAGCCGGTGCATGTGCTGGCCCATGATTACGGTGACAGCGTTGCGCAGGAGTTGCTGGCGCGGCATTACGAAGGTCGGTTTCAGATGGCCAGCGGGGTGTTTCTCAACGGTGGGTTGTTTCCGGAGACGCATCGTCCGGCGTTGGTGCAGAAGCTGTTGCTGAGCCCGTTGGGGTGGATGATCGGGCGGGCGTTTGGGCGTAATGCGTTGGCCAACAGTTTTGGGCAGATTTTCGGGCCGGCGACTCGGCCCAGTGAAAGTGCGCTGGATGATTTCTGGAGCTTGATTGAGAGCCAGGATGGGCCGCGGATTTTGCACAAGTTGATTGGCTATATTCCCCAGCGTCGCCAGCAGCGGGAGCGTTGGGTGGCGGCGATGCAGCGTGGCGAGGTGCCTTTGCGGGTGATTGATGGTGAAGTTGATCCGATTTCCGGGGGGCACATGGTTGAGCGCTATCGTGAGCTGGTGCCGCATGCGGATACGGTGTTGCTGGCCAATATCGGGCACTACCCGCAGATTGAGGCGCCCGTGCAGGTGTTGAAGCATTACTTGGCGTTTCGGGAGGGGCTTGGGGTCGGGGTTTCTCGGGTGGCTTATTCTTGAGGTTTTGATGGGGGGCATATCCGTTGCTGCGGTAACGGCTACTTAGGGTTCCGCTCTTACAGCGGGTCACTTTTGAAAAGCGCAAAAGTAACCAAAACGCTCTGCCCCGCCTGTCGGCACCTCGCCTAGGCTCGGTGTTCCCTCACTCCGGGCTTGCTCCGCGGGCCGCCGCGACGGGGCGTCCCTGCCCCGTCGCGGCTAAACCGGCGTCCTGCCGGTTTACCCGCTCCTCAATCCCTGCGTTCGGCCTCGGGCTGAATGGGGCAGTCAGATCAAGATCAAGATCAACAGCACGGCGGCCTGAAAGCCGACCTGAGTGTGGTGAAGCAAAGGCAAAAGCCGCTTTTCTGTAGGAGCTGGCTTGCCGGCGAAGAACCTGAGAGCGCCGCGTTCATTCAGGACGCCAACGTCATCGTTAACGACCATCGCCGGCAAGCCAGCTCCTACAGTAGAACGTGCTCGCTGTAGATTTTGCCTTTGCTTCACCACACTCAAGCCGGCCTGTAGGCCGCTGTGCTCTGGCTTTTGATCTTGATTTTGATCTTAGGCGCCCCGTTAAACCACGCTGGCCGAACGCAGGTAGTACGGAGCGGGTAAACCGGCAGGACGCCGGTTTAGCCGCGACGGGGCAGGGACGCCCCGTCGCGGCGGCCCGCTTCGTGCTACCGGAGCTGAGGGCACACCGAGCCTAGGCGAGGTGCCGAGTGGTGGGGCAAGAGCGTTTTGCTTACTTTTGCGCTGTTCAAAAGTGAGCCGCTGTAAGAGCGGAACCCTAACCGGCCATCTCCCAAATAACGGATATGTACCCACACCCAGGCCACACCAATCATCCCCCAGCCTTATCGCGCACCATTCACCCCCAACCGTATTTATTGTGACCAAAAGCCCTGTGCCTGACACTCCACTCATCTATCCCTAACCGCCCCTGGAGTTCCCAATGAGTGAGCCTGTGCAGTTCCAAGACAAGGTCGTGATCGTCACCGGTGCCGGCGGCGGATTGGGTCGCGCCCACGCACTGCTGTTCGCCAGACACGGCGCCAAAGTGCTGGTGAATGATCTTGGCGGCTCAACCCAGGGCGAAGGCGCCAACGCCTCGGCGGCCGATCGCGTCGTGGCCGAAATCCGTGAAGCAGGCGGCATCGCCGAGGCCAACCACGACTCTGTCACCGACGGTGACAAGATCGTGCAAAACGCCCTCGACGCCTTCGGACGCATCGATGTGGTGGTCAACAACGCCGGGATCCTGCGGGACAAGACCTTCCACAAAATGGAAGACAGCGACTGGGACCTGGTCTACCGCGTGCACGTCGAAGGCGCCTACAAAGTCACCCGCGCCGCCTGGCCGCATCTGCGCGAACAAGCCTACGGCCGGGTGATCTTCACCGCCTCGACCTCGGGCATCTACGGCAACTTCGGCCAGTCCAACTACGGCATGGCCAAGCTCGGCCTGTATGGCCTGACCCGCACCCTGGCGCTGGAAGGCCGCAAAAACAACATCCTGGTCAACGCCATCGCTCCTACCGGTGGCACACGCATGACCGAAGGCCTGATCCCGCCGCAAGTCTTCGAGCGCTTAAAGCCGGAATTGATCAGCCCGTTGGTGGTGTACCTGGGCAGCGAAGCGTGCCAGGAAACGTCGGGGCTGTTTGAGGTGGGCGGTGGCTGGATCGGCAAGACCCGCTGGGAGCGCAGCCTGGGCGTTGGCTTCGACCCTGAGGCGGGGTTTTCGCCGGATGACGTCGCCGCCCACTGGCAGCAGATCTGCGACTTCGAAGGCGCCGCTCACCCCAAGGACAACATCGAGGCCTTGAAGGAGATGATGGCCAATCTGCAGAAATACAGCCTCTGATCGTTGCATGAAAAAGTTTTAATCAACCCGGGGCGCCATGGCGCCCCGTTTTATTTCCGGCAAAAAAAAGCCGCTGCAAAGGCAGCGGCTGAAGTAAGACGTTTGATCAAGGAGCAATAAATCAACGTCAGTGAACACCGGTAACAGATTGAAAATAGTGATCAATCCATAAAAACTTGCTGTTCATCCCAGTGAGGGAAGCGGGCGGTTCGCCCTGAAAGCCAAGCAAGAATAGGCGTTTGTTACAGAATGAAAAATAGCGATTCGGGACAAGGACTGTTACCAAACCGGCAACAGTGGTGCCGGCGCCTCATACATCCCCCTGATAACCCTTCATCCATCTCGTCCATGCCCCCGCCAATACCCCGGCCAGAGCGCCCCTTCATCCTTTCGGGCGACAACACGAATACCTCCTTGGTGCGCTTATCGCTCCTGATTGCGGGCAGTAGGGTGGGGCCTTCTGTCACACCACCGGGGAAGACGCATGACAAGAACAACAATGCGCGCCATCTTCAGGCCACAGGCGCTGGCCGCTGCGGTTGCTTTGGGTTGCTGTGCCCAGGCGCAGGCTGTTTCGTTCAACATTGGCGAGATCGAAGGGCAATTCGATTCCTCGCTGTCGGTGGGTGCCAGCTGGGGCATGCGCGACGCCGATAAAAAGTTGGTGGGCATTCCCAACGGCGGCACGGGCCAGGCGTCCACCGGCGATGACGGCCGCCTGAACTTCAAGAAGGGCGAGACCTTCTCCAAGATCTTCAAGGGCATCCACGACCTGGAGCTCAAGTACGGCGACAGCGGCGTGTTCGTGCGCGGCAAGTACTGGTACGACTTCGAGCTGCAGGACGAAGACCGCGAATTCAAGCAGATCAGCAATAACCACCGCGACGAAGGTGCGCGCTCGTCCGGCTACGAATTGCTGGATGCGTTCGTCTACCACAACTATTCCATCGGTGATTTGCCGGGCAACGTGCGCGTTGGTAAACAGGTGGTCAGTTGGGGCGAAAGTACCTTCATCGGCAACTCCATCAACAGCATCAACCCGATTGACGTCTCAGCCTTTCGCCGGCCCGGTGCCGAGATCAAGGAAGGCCTGATTCCCGTCAACATGCTGTTTGCATCCCAAAGCCTTACCAACCAACTGAGCGTGGAAGGCTTCTACCAGTTGAACTGGGAAAATACCGTGGTGGACAACTGCGGCACTTTCTTCGGCAACGATGTGGTGGCCCACGGCTGTAATGGCAACTACACCGTTGGCAGCCCGGCGATTGCGCCGTTGCAACCGGTGGCGGCGGCGTTTGGCCAGGGCTTCCAGGTGACGAACGAAGGCGTGGTGGTGCAGCGTGCAAAAGACCGCGAGGCGCGCGATGGCGGCCAATTCGGGATGGCCTTGCGCTGGCTGGGCGATGACACGGAGTACGGCCTGTACTTCATGAACTACCACAGTCGCACGCCCACCGTCGGTACCATCACCGCCAATACCAACCTGGCCACCATTGGCCGCATCATCAATACCGCCAACAGTATCGCCCCCGGATCAGGCTCCGGCCTGGCGCAAAGCACGATGCTTGGCCGTGGCCAGTATTACCTCGACTACCCGGAAAATATCCGCCTGTTCGGCGCCAGTTTCTCCACCACCTTGCCCACCGGCACCGCCTGGACCGGCGAAATCAGCTACCGCCCGAATGCGCCCGTACAACTCAACACCACCGACCTGACGCTGGCCCTGGTCAACCCGATTGCCGGTAACGCCGCTTCACCGATCAGCAGTTCCTTCGGTGCCGACAACGCCGGCTACCGCCGCAAGGAAATCACCCAGATCCAGAGCACCATGACCCAGTTCTTCGACCAGGTGCTGGGCGCCGAACGCCTGACCCTGGTGGGCGAAGCGGCCTTCGTGCACGTCGGCGGCCTGGAGGCGAAATCCAAGCTGCGTTACGGCCGCGATTCGGTCTACGGCCAATACGGCTTCGGCGGCGATACCGACGGTTTCGTCACGGCCAACTCCTGGGGTTATCGCGCCCGGGCCATCCTCGATTACAACAACGTATTCGCCGGGGTCAACCTCAAGCCCAACGTGTCGTGGTCCCAGGACGTCAGCGGCTACGGCCCCAACGGCCTGTTCAACGAAGGCGCCAAGGCCATCAGCGTTGGCGTGGACGCGGACTACCGCAACACCTACACCGCAAGCCTGAGCTACACCGACTTTTTTGGCGGTGACTACAACACCCTCACCGACCGCGACTTCATCGCCTTAAGCTTTGGCGTGAACTTCTGATTGGGTTTAAGGAAGGACAAGAGACTATGCGCAAGATGATTCTGCAATGCGGCGTGTTGGCCCTGAGCCTGCTGGCTGCCAACGTGATGGCGGCTGTTTCGCCGGAAGAAGCGGCCAAGCTCGGCACCACCCTCACCCCGGTGGGCGCCGAGAAGGCCGGCAACGCCGACGGTTCGATCCCGGCATGGACCGGCGGCATCCCGAAAAACGCCGGCGCGGTCGACAGCAAAGGCTTCCTCGCCGACCCGTTTGCCAGTGAAAAACCGCTGTTCGTGATCACCGCCGCCACGGTCGACAAGTACAAGGACAAGCTCTCCGAAGGCCAGGTGGCGATGTTCAAGCGCTACCCGCAAACCTACAAGATCCCGGTCTACCCGACCCACCGCACGGTCAACCTGCCGCCGGAGATCTACGAGTCGATCAAGCGCAGCGCGCTCAACGTGCATGCGATCAACGACGGCAACGGCCTGGAGAACTTCACCGGTAACCGCTACTACGCGTTCCCGATTCCCAAGAACGGCGTGGAAGTGTTGTGGAACCACATCACCCGTTACCACGGCGGCAACCTGCGCCGCATCATCACCCAGGCCACGCCTCAGACCAACGGCAGCTACACGCCGATCCGCTTCGAAGAAGAAGTGGCCGTGCCGCAACTGATCCCGGACATGGACCCGGTCAAGGGCGCCAACGTGCTGACCTTCTTCAAACAATCGGTGACTGCTCCGGCGCGCCTGGCAGGCAACGTACTGCTGGTGCATGAGACGCTCGACCAAGTGAAGGAACCGCGCCTGGCCTGGGTCTACAACGCCGGCCAGCGCCGGGTGCGCCGTGCGCCGCAAGTGGCCTACGACGGGCCGGGCACTGCGGCCGACGGCCTGCGCACCTCGGATAACTTCGACATGTTCTCCGGCGCCCCCGACCGCTACGACTGGAAGCTGGTGGGCAAGAAAGAGATGTACATTCCCTATAACAGCTACAAGCTCGACTCGCCGACCCTCAAGTACGACGACATCATCAAGGCCGGCCACATCAACCAGGACCTGACCCGCTACGAGCTGCACCGGGTCTGGGAAGTGATCGGCACCGTCAAGCCCAGCGAGCGGCACATCTACGCCAAGCGCCACATGTACATCGACGAAGACAGCTGGCAAGTGGCGCTGGTGGATCACTACGACGGGCGTGGCCAACTGTGGCGTGTGGCCGAGGGGCATGCGCAGTTCTACTACGACCACCAGGTGCCGGCCTACACCGTCGAAACCCTGTACGACATCATCGCCGGGCGCTACATCGCCCTGGGCATGAAGAACGAAGAGAAGAGCAGCTTCGTGTTCGGCTTTGCGGCCAAGGCGGCCGACTACACCCCGGCGGCATTGCGCTCGGAGGGCGTGCGCTAAAACCTGATTGAAATGCGCTCCACCTGTAGGAGCTGGCTTGCCTGCGATAGCGGTGTATCAGTAACAGATACCTAACCTGACACACCGCTATCGCAGGCAAGCCAGCTCCTACAGTTTCAGGCCGGTAGCCTTTTGGGCTCCCGGCTTTTTTATGTCCGACAATCAGCCTGCTGAATACTCCTCAACAACCGCCAGCCACAGGACTAGGGTAGGGCGCACGCCGCCCAATAATAAAAACAGGGACGCAGTAATGACCGCCATGACCCGTTGTCTGGATCGTCCTGGATTCATGCCACGCTTGTCTCCCCATCATCTGTTGCGCCCACGCCTGGCCGTGCCGTTGCTCAACGCCTCGGCGCGGGTGAAGTTGCTCTGCGCCCCGGCCGGCAGCGGCAAGAGTGCGCTGCTCGCCGAGTGCGCCTTGCAGGCGCCGGCAGATTGCCAGGTGTACTGGTTGCCGCTGAACGGCGCGGCTTTGGATTTGTGCCAGCGCCTGGCCCATAGCCTTGGCCTCGATTTTGTCGATGAGCCTACGCTGCTGCTGGCCCTCAACCGCTGGCAAGCGCCTGCGTGGCTGTTTCTGGATGACTTCTGCCGTGTGCCGGCGCCTGAGCTGGATGGCTTGCTCGATCGCATTCTGGCCGCCAGCAGCCCGGCCTTGACCTGGTGGATCGGCGCGCGGCGGCGCCCGGCGTGTAACTGGCCGCGGCTGTTGCTGGACGATGAACTGTGGGAATGCAGCGCGGCGGAATTGGCGTTTGATCACGACGAAATCCACGTATTGGCCGGGACCGCTGTCGACAAGGTGCTGACGTTCAGCGCCGGCTGGTGCGCCGGTGTACGCATCGCACTGCTTGAAGGCGACGGGCACCCCGACAAAACCTTGCTCGACTACCTGCAACACGAACTGTTCAGTGGCCTCGCGCCGGAACTGGCCGAAGCCTGGCGCGTGCTTGCGCACCTGCCACGTTTCAACCCGAGCCTGTGCGACCATCTGTTCGGCTTTGGCGACGGTGGCGCCTACCTGCGTGACTTGCAGACGTTGGGCGCCTTTATCGAACCCTGGGACGACGCCACCGACTGGCTGCAGATCTTCCCGCCGCTGGCGCAGCTTATGCGCGACGAACCCTGGCCGGCCAAACGCTCCTGGCACCGGCGTGCCTGCCAATGGTTCACCGCCGCCGAAGACTGGCAAGCGGCCTTTGAACAGGCGCTGCTGGCCGAAGAATACGAAGTGGCCGTGAGCCTGCTGCAGCATTTCAGTTTTGAAGACCTGTTCCGCCAGCAAAACGCCGTGCTGCTGTTGCGCCTGCATGAGCAGCATGGTGATGAATTGATGCTGGGTTCCGCGCAACTGGTGGGGCTGGTGACGGCGGCGTTGCTGTTTGCCGGGCGCTTCGATCAGGCGGCGTTGTGTATCGACCAATTGGCGCGCTTTACCCCGCAACCGACCGCGCACTTGCAGCGGTATCTGCTGGCTCGCTGGCAGGCGCAATGGGGTTGGCTGCTGCACCTTGGCGGCGAAGCCGCACGGGCCCGCGAGCATTTTCTGGAAGCCCTGCAAGATTTGCCTGAAAGCGCCTGGACCTCGCGGTTGATGTGCCTGTCGGGCCTGACTCAACAGGCCCTGCTGCGTGGCGAACTGGACGTGGCCCAGGCGCTGAACCGCGAGGCGTTGTGCCTGGCGCGGTCCCACGGCTCCTTGCTGCTGGAGGCGTTGCTGGAGTTGGATCACGCGCAGTTGCTGGAGCAACGCGGCGCGCCGTATCGGGCCCAGAGCCTGCTGGAAAACGTGCAACGCATGCTGGTGCAACAGCGACTCAAGGCCGGGCCGTTGATGGGGCGGATTTCGTTGCGACGGGGGCATCTGGCCCTGCGCCAGGGGCACGATGCGGTGGCCGCCGAATGCTTCGAATCCGGCCTGGGAATGTGCCTGCACAGCCAGGACAAGCGCGTGCTCTACGGCTACCTCGGCCTGGCGCTTTTGGCCGCCAACAAAGGCGATTACGCACAGGCGTTTATCCAGTTGCGGGACGCCGAGCGCCTGATGCAGCAACGCCAGGTACCCGACACGGTGTATCGCGCTGTGCTGCTATTGCTCAGCGGGCATTTCTGGCTGCAACAGGGCCGCGCTGAACTGACCCTGGAAGCAGTGACCCGCGTGCTGCGTCACTATCGTGGGCCGAAAGCCAAACAGGCGCCGCCGGCTACCCTGGAGTTGATCCCGCGCCTCGAGTATTTGCAGGTGTTGGCCGAAGTCAAATTGCGTCGCGCTGAAGAGCCCATCGCCCGCCTCAGCGTACTACTGGAGACCGCCCGGCAGCGGGGCATGCTGTGCCTGGAAGCGGAGTTGCAGTTGGTGCTGGGGGAAGTGGCCTGGCAAGTCGGCGATCGACCATTGGCCGTGCGCTCGCTGGAAGCCGGGTTGGAACTGGCGGGGCGTTGCCAGGTGCAACAGGCGATTCGCGAATTGCGCCTCAGGCAGCCGGGGTTGTTAAGCGCGTTGGGGCTGGAGCCGCAGGAATGCCCGGCGGCGGCGGGGGAAAATCCTCTGAGCCAGCGTGAACTGGAGGTGCTGCAGTTGATTGCCCAGGGCAATTCCAATCTGGAAATTGCCGGCCAGTTGTTTATCTCGCTGCACACGGTGAAGACCCATGCGCGGCGGATTCACAGCAAGCTGGGGGTGGAGCGGCGCACCCAGGCGGTGGCCAAGGCCAAGACCTTGGGCTTGATGGCTTGAACTCCAATCCGGAAAGCTACGCAGGCCAGTGTGGGAGCCGGGCTTGCCCGCGATAGCGGTGTGTCAGTGACAGATGGCTAACCTGATGCACCGCTATCGCAGGCAAGCCAGCTCCCACAGTTGAACGGCCTTGTGTCAGGGAAGCTGATAACCCATCCGCCAACTCACCGCCTGGGTCGCCGCCAACAAACGCTTCGCCGCCGGGCCGTCTTCATCGGCATGGAACAGCGACGTCGGCCCCACCACGGTCAACACCGCCGCCACCTGGCCGACTGCGTTGAACACCGGCGCCGACAGCGCGTCCACGCCGGGCATCAGCAAACCGTGCACAAAGTGCAGGCCGCGTTGGCGGATCTGCTCACAGGTGCTGGCGTACGCCTGGTCATCCGCCAGCGCATGGGCGATGCCCGCCTGAATCTCCCGCTCACGCAACTCCACGGTTTCCCGCGTCGGCAGAAACGCGCTGAACACCAGCCCGGTGGACGAACTGAGCAACGGCAACACCGACCCCAATTGCGTGACCACCGTCACCGCGCGCACCGCCGGTTCGATATGCACCACGGTCGCGCCCTGGTTGCCCCACACGGCCAGGAAGCAGGTTTCATTCAACTCGTCCCGCAGTTCCGCCAGCGGCAGGGCGGCGACTTTCAGCACGTCCATGCTGCCCAGCGCGGCCAGCCCCACGCGCAAGGCTTCGCGGCCCAAGCCATAGTGGTTGGTGGCGGTGTTCTGTTCGGCAAAACCTGAGGCAATCAGCGCCTGCAAGTAGCGGTGGACCTTGCTCGCCGGCATCTGCACGTGTTCGGCCAGGCGCGACAACGAGGTGGCCGGCGACAGTTCCGCCAGGGCCTTGAGGATGTCGGTGCCCACTTCAGCCGAGCGGACTTTCTGTTTACCGGTGTCGCGGGGAGCGGGCGGCTTTTCCATGGAGGGCATGAATCCGAAGGACGAATGGGCGTCTTTATAGCTTGACGGTCAACAGGTATCAAATTACGTTATGCGTAACTGGATTACGATAAAAACAACTTCCGCTCAGAGGATGATCCATGACCCTCGAATCAACTATTTCAAAGCCGGTCTACCAGTCGGGTTTTGGCAACGAATTTGCCACTGAAGCCTTGCCCGGTGCATTGCCCGTCGGCCAGAACGCCCCGCAAAAAGCGCCCTACGGGCTGTACACCGAACTCTTCTCCGGCACCGCCTTCACCATGGCCCGCAGCGAAGCACGGCGCACCTGGTTGTATCGCATTCAGCCATCGGCCAACCACCCGGCGTTCGTCAAGCTGGAACGGCAGTTGGCCGGTGGACCGCTGGGCGCCGTGACGCCCAATCGCTTGCGCTGGAACCCGCTGGATATTCCGGATGAGCCGACAGATTTCATCGACGGGCTTGTCGGCATGGTCGCCAACGCCGGGTCGGAAAAACCCTCAGGCATCAGCATCTACACCTACCGCGCCAACCGCTCCATGGACCGTGTGTTCTTCAACGCCGACGGCGAGCTGCTGATCGTCCCCGAGCAGGGCCGCCTGCGCATCGCCACCGAGTTGGGCGTGCTGGACGTGGAGCCGCTGGAAATTGTCGTGCTGCCACGCGGCCTGAAATTCCGCGTTGAACTGCTGGACGCTCAGGCCCGCGGCTACGTCGCCGAAAACCACGGCGCGCCACTGCGCCTGCCCGACCTCGGCCCGATCGGCAGCAACGGCCTGGCTAACCCACGGGATTTCCTCGCGCCCGTCGCCCATTACGAAGACCTCAAGCAACCGACCACCCTGGTGCAGAAATTCCTCGGTGAACTGTGGGGCTGCGAGCTGGATCATTCACCGCTGAACGTGGTGGCGTGGCACGGCAACAACGTGCCGTACAAATACGACCTGCGCCGCTTCAACACCATCGGCACCGTGAGTTTCGATCACCCGGACCCGTCGATTTTCACCGTATTGACCTCGCCCACCAGCGTGCACGGCCTGGCCAACCTCGACTTCGTGATCTTCCCGCCTCGCTGGATGGTCGCCGAAAACACCTTCCGGCCGCCGTGGTTCCACCGCAACCTGATGAACGAATACATGGGCCTGATCCAGGGTGCCTACGATGCCAAGGCCGAAGGCTTCGTGCCCGGCGGCGCGTCATTGCACAGTTGCATGAGCGCCCATGGCCCGGATGGCGAGACCTGCACCAAGGCCATCAACGCGACGCTTGAGCCCCACAAGATTGATAACACCATGGCGTTCATGTTCGAGACCAGCCAGGTGCTGCGTCCTACTCAGTTCGCGCTGGAATGCCCGCAACTGCAACCTTCCTACGACGCTTGCTGGGCCTCGCTGCCTGCAACCTTCAACCCGAATCGGAGATAACCCATGACTCAGCCTAATCTCACCCGCAGTTGGGTCGCTTGCGCCAACGGTCACCGGGATTTCCCGCTGCAAAACCTGCCGTTGGGTGTGTTCAGCCTCAACGGTTCGGCGCCGCGCAGTGGCGTGGCGATTGGCGAGCAGGTTCTTGACCTGCAGGCCGCTGTGGAATGCTTTGAGGGCGAAGCCCGCCGTGCCGTTGAAGCCACTGCTGGCGGTCAACTGAATGCGTTTTTCGAACTCGGCCGTGGCCCACGCGTGGCCCTGCGTGAGCGCCTGCTGGAACTGCTGGCGGAAGGCAGCAGCCTGCAAGGCAAACTGCAAAGCGCGCTGCACTTGGCGGCCGATTGCGAGATGCACCTGCCAGCCAAAATCAACGACTACACCGATTTCTACGTGGGTATCGAGCACGCGCAAAACGTCGGCAAACTGTTCCGTCCCGACAACCCGTTGCTGCCCAACTACAAGTACGTGCCCATCGGTTATCACGGTCGCGCTTCGACGATCCGCCCCTCGGGTACCGACGTCCGCCGTCCTAAAGGCCAGACCCTGCCGGCCGGCCAGACCGAGCCGACCTTTGGCCCCTGCGCCCGTCTGGACTACGAGCTGGAACTGGGCATCTGGATCGGCCAGGGCAATGCCATGGGCGACTCGATTGCCATTGGCGACGCCGCTGACCACATCGCCGGTTTCTGCCTGCTCAACGACTGGTCGGCGCGCGATATCCAGGCCTGGGAATACCAGCCGCTGGGCCCGTTCCTGTCCAAAAGTTTCATCACCAGCATTTCGCCCTGGGTGGTGACGGCTGAAGCCCTGGAGCCGTTCCGCAAGGCACAACCGGCGCGCCCTGAAGGCGACCCGCAACCGCTGCCCTACCTGCTGGACAAGCGCGACCAGGCCGCCGGTGGTTTTGATATCGAACTGGAAGTGCTGCTGACCACCGCCTCGATGCGCGAGCAGAACCTGCCGGCCCATCGCCTGACCCTGAGCAACACCCAACACATGTACTGGACCGTGGCGCAAATGGTCGCGCACCACAGCGTCAACGGCTGCCAGTTACAGGCCGGCGACCTGTTTGGTTCGGGCACCTTGTCGGGCCCGCAAGCGGGCCAATTCGGCAGCCTGCTGGAAATCACCGAAGGCGGTAAAAAGCCGATCGAATTGGCGTCTGGCGAGGTACGTAAATTCCTTGAAGACGGCGACGAAATCATCCTGCGTGCCCGCGCCAGTCGCGACGGGTTTGCCTCCATCGGCTTCGGCGAGTGCCGGGGTACCGTGGTCGCGGCGCGCTGAGAGGGCAGGGCCATGGAACTCTATACCTATTACCGCTCCACTTCGTCGTACCGGGTGCGCATCGCGCTGGCCCTCAAGGGCCTGGATTTCACTGCGGTGCCGGTCAACCTGCTGGTGCCCAAGGGCGGCGCCAACCACCAGCCGGAGTACCTGGCGATCAACCCCCAAGGTCGCGTGCCGGCCTTGCGCACCGATGACGGCGATGTGTTGATTCAGTCGCCGGCGATCATCGAGTACCTGGAGGAACGTTATCCACAGGTGCCATTGCTCGCCAAGGATTCGGCGACCCGCGCCCATGAGCGCGCGGTGGCGTCGATCATCGGGTGCGACATTCATCCGCTGCACAACTCCAGCACCCAGAACTTGCTCAAGCAGTGGGGGCACGATGAAGCGCAGGTGCTGGAGTGGATCGGGCATTGGATCAGCCAGGGGCTGGCGGCGGTGGAGCAGTTGATCGGTGATCAGGGTTATTGCTTTGGCGAGCAGCCGGGGATGGCGGATACGTTTTTGATTCCGCAGGTTTATGCGGCCGAGCGGTTCAAGGTGTCGCTGGCGGCGTATCCGCGCATTCAGCGAGTGGCGGCATTGGCGGCGCAGCATCCGGCGTTCATGGCGGCTCATCCTGCCAACCAGCCCGATACCCCTGACACACCCTAAATCAATGTGGGAGCTGGCTTTTTGTGGGAGCCGGGCTTGCCCGCGATACAGGCACCTCGGTGTGTCAGTTACAGCGAAGTGATGCTATCGCAGGCAAGCCAGCTCCCACAAAAGCCCAGCTCCCACATGTGAGCTCCAGCGTGTCCAAACTATAAAAACAACACAGGTCTCTTGCGATGCACAATCAGATTGCCAGCTTTCGTGCGGCACTCGACGCCCGTCCGGTGTCGCGCTATCAGTGGTTGATACTCCTGTTGCTGGCTCTGTTGCTGGTCACCGACGGCTACGACGCCCAGGTCCTAGGCTACGTGGTCCCGGCGCTGGCCAAGGACTGGGGCCTGGAAAAAGCTGCGTTCGGCCCGGTGTTCAGCGCCAACCTGCTGGGGCTGACCCTCGGCTCCCTCGCCGTCACGCCGCTGGCGGATCGTTTTGGTGTGCGGCGCATCCTGCTGTGTTGCGTGCTGATCTACGCCAGCCTCACGGTGCTGATGGTGTTCGCCAATTCCCTGAATACCTTGATGGCCGCCCGTTTCATCTGCGGCATCGGCATGGGCGGCGCGATGCCCAGCGCCATGGCCTTGATGTCGGAATATTCACCGCCCCGCTTGCGCACGTTGATGGTGACGCTGGCGGCGTGTGGTTTCTCTTTCGGTGGCGCGGCGGGCGGTTTCGTGGCCGCCGGGTTTATCGACAGCTTTGGCTGGCAGGCGGTGTTCCTCGCCGGCGGCGTGACGCCGTTGCTGCTGTTCCCGTTTCTCGCCTGGATGTTGCCCGAATCCCTGCCGCGCCTGCTGCGTGATGCACCGCCGTATGCGCGCCTGCAAAAAGTCACCGCGCGGATGTTGCCCGGCTGGCAACCGCCGGCGGCGAGCGAGGCAGAAAACCGCCAGGAGCAAGGCAGCAAACTGACGGTGGTGGAGCTGTTTCGCCATGGTTATGCGCGCCCGACCTTGCTGCTATGGGCAACGTTTTTTGTCAGCCTGATCCTGCTGTATTTCATGATCAGCTGGCTGCCTTCGCTGTTGCTGGAAAGCGGCCTGGGCCTGAACGAAGCCAACCTGGTGACCTCGATGTTCCTGTTCGCCGGGACCTTGGGCGCCATCGGCATGGCCTGGTTTGCCGACCGGCTCAAAAGCAAAGTGCGCCTGCTGTCCGGCGTGCTCGCTGCAGCTGCGGTGTGCACCATTCTGCTGGGCCTGAACCACGACAATCCGCGTTACCTGGTGGCCTGCGTGTTTGCGGCGGGCTTCTGCATCATCGGCGGCCAACTGACCCTCAACGCATTTGCCAGTAACTTCTACCCGGCTCATGTGCGAGCGACCGGTACTGGCTGGGCGTTGGGAGTAGGGCGGTTCGGCTCGATCCTGGGGCCGCTGTTCGGCAGCCTGCTGCTGGCGATGCACATTCCAGTGCAGCAGATTTTCTTCTTCTGCGCGATTCCGGCGGTGATTGCGGCGTTGTTGATTATCCAGGTGCGCTCGCCAAAGAGCCCGGTGTCACAAGGCGCTGATGCGTTAGCGGCGCCTGGCGCTGATCACGCGTAACCCCCACCCGGTGGACACGCTGCCATCACTCTGCCGAAGGTGGGTGATGGCGGCCAGGAAGCGTTCTTTCAGGCGGGCCTTGGCGGGCGGTGTCAGCCGGTCGATATCGTAGGTTTCCTTTAATGACGTCCATAGTTCCTCTGGCTGAGGCTGCCAATGGACGTCGATATCTTCGACGCTGAGGTCGCTGAAGTGGTCCTCCAGCAAGGTGTGCCAGCCGGCTTCATTGCGGGTGCGCGGGTCGCCCATCTGCAGGTTGGGCAGGCGGTCTTCCTCGGCGATTGGACGAAAGGCTTCCAGAAACGCCACGCCGACTGGGCCCAGTAGAAAGCTTCTGCCAATCAGGACTGCCAATGTGCCGCTGCTGCGCAGGACTCGCTGCACCTCTTGCAGCACCTGGTCGAGGTCATCCATCAGCATGATCGCCATGTGCGACAGCAGCACGTCGACACTGGCTGTAGCCACACTCAATGATTGGGCGCGTTCCTTGAGCAGGGTGATCTCAACTGGAAGACGCTCGCGGGCGGCGTCGAGTTCGGCCTGGCTCATGTCGACACCGATCAGTTGCAAGCCGGGTTGCTGGCGGTCGGCCAGCAGCTTGAGCAGATAACCATCGCCGCAGGCCAGGTCCAGGACGGTGAGTGGGCTGTGTGTTGCCGGCACGTGCGCCGTCAACGCGGCATAGGAAGAGCTGTATTTCACCGCCGCGAGTTCAGCGAACGCCGCGCTGGTGGTGCCGGGCTGGCGCTGGTGGAAATCTTCGAGGTAACGTTCGGCGGGGGAGCGCAGGGGCATGACAACCTCATCCATGGGGCGGTACAGCTTACGCCAAGCGGGTCAATGCACCACAGAGTTAGGCGGCAAATGCCCCAGCCGCTCGGTCAGGCGCAGGCGCTGGATCGGGTCTTCACTGAGCATCAATGCATGCTCAAGATCAAAACGCTCGGCGTTCGGGCAATCCAGGCGCTGATACAAACTGGCCCGGGCCAGGTAATCGGCGGCGCTGGCATTGCCCAGCTCCAGCACGCGCTCGGCATCCACCAGGGCGGCCAGGTGGTCGTCGTTGGACAGGTGCAACTGGCGCAGATTGCGCGACAGCCGTTGCAGGATCGAGCGTGGTTCGGCGGTGTGCAGGTGGTCGGCCTGCAATTTGAGATTGGGCCCGTACTGGCGAGTCAGCAGGTCGCGGCAATCGTTGGGGTACAGCCGGCGGCCGCCACAGGGGTCGAGCAGGTGATCGGCGCCCGGAACCCGCAACAGGAAGTGTCCCGGAAAGTTGACGCCCACCAGGGGAATGTCCAGGCGCCGGGCCAGTTCCAGTGCAATCAGCCCCAACGCCAGCGGCTGCCCGCGTTTGCGCTTCAATACCTTGTCCAGCAGGGCGGCGGCGGGGCGCAGCGGGGTGTGATCATCCTGGGCGAAACCCAGGTCGTTCATGCGCCGCAGCAATGGTTGCCCCAATTCATCCGGCGGCAGCATCGGCATGCTGAGGCTGACCAACTGCTGCAACACCTTGAAGTCCTGCAGGATGGCCAAGGGGTCCACTGCCGGGTCGTGCTCGGCCGCCATCCACAGCGCGGCTTCAAACAGCGCGGGCGGTGACCGTTCCAGGCAGGCAAAAAAGGCTTTGCGGGGCGTCATTGGGTTCTCCGGCGGATGTCTCGTTTTAGCCTTGCTGTGAACTTTCGTCCAGTGCCTTAAGACGGGTCCTACTTGTTTATGTCGCAAACCCTTTAAAACCGGTGGCCTTATTCCTGCGCGCTTCAGCAGTCTTCCGCTGGCAGTCCTATACTTGGCGCCTACAAGAAGTGATTCGGGAGCTCGACGATGTTTGCGCTCATGCACAGCACCCGCCTTGAATCGCTGCACCTGAGCGTCGACCCGGTCACCGGGTTGAAGGCGGTTATTGCCATCCACAACAGCCGCCTGGGCCCCGCCCTCGGAGGTTGCCGATACCTCTCTTACCCCGACGAAGAAAGTGCCGTGGCGGATGCCGCGCGCCTGGCCCAGGGCATGAGCTACAAGGCCGCCCTGGCCGGTTTGCCGGTGGGCGGTGGTTGCGCGGTGATCATCCGCCCCGCCCATGTGGAAAGCCGCGCCGCATTGTTCGAGGCCTTCGGCCGCTGCATCGAGCAGCTCGATGGCCGCTACATTACCGCCATCGACAGCGGCACCTCGGTGGCCGATATGGATTGCATCGCCCAGCAGACCCGCTATGTCACCAGCACCACGGCGGCCGGTGATCCATCGCCCCACGCGGCCATGGGCGTATTCGCCGGCATCCGCACCACCGCCATGGCCCGCCTGGGCAGCGATAACCTGGAAGGTTTGCGCGTGGCGATCCAGGGCCTGGGCAACGTCGGTTATGCCCTGGCCGAGCAACTGCACGCCGCCGGGGCTGAGTTGCTGGTGAGCGACATCGACCACGGCAAGGTGCAACTGGCCATGGAACAGCTGGGCGCGCACCCAATTGCCAACGAAGCCTTGCTCAGCACCCCGTGCGACATCCTCGCGCCCTGCGGCGTTGGCGCGGTGTTCAACCGCTACACGGTCGCGCAGTTGCGGTGCGCGGCGGTGGCCGGCTCTGCCAGTGCGCAACTGACCAACCTGCAAGTGGCCGATCAACTGGAAGGGCGTGGGATTCTTTACGCGCCGGACTACGTGATCAACTCCGGCGGCCTGATTTACGTCGCCCTCAAGCATGGCGGCGCAGAGCTGGAAACCATCACCGCACACTTGTCGAACATCGGCACACGCCTGACGGAAATCTTCGCCCATGCCCAGGCTGAAAAACGCTCACCCGCGCGGGTGGCGGATGAGCTGGCGGAGCGGTTGTTGTACCGCTGAAGATAATCGCCGCTTAACCGTCAGCGTGTAACTGTCATGCGCCTGCGTGGGAGATGGTTACATCCGCGCGGCCGCGCACTTTACTATTGTGGTTGAACGCTTGGTTTCTCAAATCCCGAGACAGAGGTTTGCATGTCCAAACAAACAGCAGGGCGCTCCAGCGGGCGCATGATCACCTTCAAACGCCCGGATGGCGCGGAAGTCAACGGCTACCTGGCCAGCCCGGCGGTACTCGAAGGCGCGCCGGCGATTGTGGTGATTCAGGAGTGGTGGGGCGTCAACGACCAGATCAAGGGCGTGGCCAACCGCTTGGCGGAATGCGGCTACCGGGTGTTGGTGCCGGACCTTTATCGCGGTGCGTCGACGGTGGAAGAGGAAGAAGCTCATCACCTGATGGATGGTCTGGATTTTGGCGATGCGGTTTCCCAGGACATCAAAGGTGCCGTGCAGTACTTGCAGGCGGACTCGAAAAAAGTCGGCGTGACCGGTTACTGCATGGGCGGGGCGCTGACGTTGTTGGCGCTGAATGCGATTCCGGAATTGGCTGCGGGCGTGGTGTGGTACGGCTTCCCGCCGCTGGAATATCTGGATGCTTCGAAGATCAAGGCGCCGCTGATTGGGCACTGGGGCACGCAGGATGCCTTCTTCAATATCGACACCGTGGCTGAACTGGAGTCAAAACTGCACGCGGCGGGCGTGGACGCGACCTTCCATCGCTACCTGGCGCGCCATGCGTTTGCCAACGAGACGGCGATTGGTGATGGTCGGATTGCAGACACGCAATACGATGCCGCCTGGTCGCAACTGGCGTGGGACCGGACGTTGACGTTCTTTGGCAAGACGTTGTGGCAGGCGTAAAACATGTGAAAGGCATCAACGCATAACCTGTGGCGAGGGAGCTTGCTCCCGCTGGGCTGCGCAGCAGACCCAAAAGCTTGGGAGCGCTGCGCACTCCAGCGGGAGCAAGCTCCCTCGCCACAGCAAGCTCCCTCTGCCACAACAAGCCCTTTCACCACTACAGGCAACGCATCACTCAGCGTCCGCCTGCCCAATCTCCGCCAGCGCACTCGCATTGTTCTTGAACGCCGCCGCAAACGCCGTGCGGTTCTTGGCCATGAAAATACCGGCATCTTCTGCCTGCTTCTCGCTCAAACCTTCGACGTTTTTCAGCAGCACTTCCATCAGGGACTCTGCCAGTTCAAGCATCTGGTCGTGTGCGTCGGCAAGTTTGCGATCCACGAATGTAGTCTCCAGGTCACGGGTACTGCGATACAGGGTTTCAACAGCCATTTTTCGGCCTCGTCATCGGTGCAGTATTGAAGGGGGTAGCCCTTGGTTCGGGTGTCGCCATGCGTTCGTGCGAATACTGTATTTATATACAGCTAAAAGCATAAGCCAATCCATGGGCTTTGGGTAGTGGCTTTTTAATGTAGCTGGCAAATGCTGGTTTGCCCTATCGGAAACTTCTCACAGGTTGATGGGGTTGCAGGGGCGTCGTTCAGTGGCTTACCTTTTCCGGGCTTCGCTTATGCGGTGCACGAGTTTGGCGGCTCGAAATGAAGGAGCAAACCTCTTGTTAATCCAAGGAATTGCACCATGGTAAAAATGACTGCCTGTTTTTCTGAATCGCCTCTAAAGCCGTCTACCGCGCTTTTCGCTGTAACCCCAAATACTGACACCGAAACGTTACTCGCCAACGCCAGCGAAACCTTGAACAGTGCCCGTGAAATGGCCTGTAGCCTGGCTTTTGAGCTTGAGGGCCCGCAGCGAAGTTTGCTTCTGGCGATCCATCAACTGCTCGAAATGAGTGGTTTATTGGTCGATCAAGCGTTGGATCAAGTCGCCCCGACCTGATGTCGGACTGCTAAGTCGTTCCTGCGCTGGCGGGAACGACCGCATAAGGAGCCACAATGAGTATTCATGACGTTCCGGAATTGCCTGAAAGCGAAAGTTCTGCTGTTTCTTATGACCGTTGGTTCCGCGCCAACGTGCAGGCCGCCCTTGAAGACGCGAGACCAGGTATCCCCCATGATCAGGTCATGTCGCAGATAAAGGCGCTGATAGATGCTAAGCGTTTAGCTCATAAAACCGATTGAAGTGCCTCATATCACCCCGCCACCATCTCACTTCCTGTTCCCTGGCCTTTTTTCTGCATGCAGAGAAACCGTCACGTCCAACCCGCATTATCCGGTCGAGCCGACCTAAGGAAGCATCATCGTGAAAATCAACTGGGCTGAAAACCTGCGCAAGACCGTGCACCAACTGGCCGAGTCCTTGGGAAATCTGTTCGTCGAGACCTTCCACTACCTGGCGCTGTTCGCCATTGGTGCGGTGACTGCCTATGCGGCGGTGATGGAGTTTCTGGGGATGCTGGAAACGGGGCACATCAAGATCGATGACATCTTGCTGCTGTTCATCTACCTGGAATTGGGGGCGATGGTCGGGATTTACTTCAAGACCAACCACATGCCCGTGCGCTTCCTGATCTACGTGGCGATCACCGCGCTCACCCGCCTGCTGATCTCCAACGTCTCCCACCACAACCCGCCCGACCTCGGCATCATCTACCTGTGCGGCGGGATTCTGCTGTTGGCGTTCGCGATTCTGGTGGTGCGGTATGCCTCGTCGGCATTTCCGTCGGTAAAGGTCGAAGGCCCGCGCCGCAAGGGCGAAGCGAGCCTTGAAACAGAGAAGGGCGAGCTTTAAAGCCCGGCACTCAGCGGCGGCCGGATAACCGGTCGCCGCTTATCCCCATCAGTCCCCTTGCCAATATCTCAATGGTAATGTGCTCCTGCTCAATTGCGGTCATTAACTGCACGCCTTATCCCAACTTTTCAACAGGCATAGATTGTTCCGTTGTTCGGCACAACTCATGCACTTCATAACCATGCGGTCATTATTAGGCAGGATCAAAATAATACAGTTATTCAGCTATCACCAAAAAAGGTAGAGACTAACTTTTTTGATAAAAGCTATCCATGAAGCCTACTTGATCTGTCCAGGATTTTGTATTTCATTGAAGAGGTCTAGGACGTCGTTTGAAGGCAATTTTTTGAAGAGTTAATAGAGGCGTAGTGTTAGTTGGGTAGGGGTATTAATAATGGTTGTGTGGTTGTTGCTGAATAATAGGTTTTAACTATCTGGATGTTTGGTTGTTTGTAAGTTTAAGGGGGCGCACATTTCGGCTCTTGCCCTGTATTTTTTATGAGTTGGATTTTGTTCTTTATGGTCTTTACGTTTTAACTGGTTGATAGTTCTTATGGTCTTGCGTAGCTAATTTTTTTGGGTTGGTCTTTTCAAGACTGGACAAGGTGGTGGCCAATTGATATCTTTGGCTTTTTGGAGTTCCACTGCTCGCTGGTGGCTCTGCGATAAACGATATATGCGAATTTAAAAGGGAAGGGAAGATATGGAATATTATATAAAAAGAGTCATTATTAACGGGCTTTTTGAAAAGGATAATAATTATAAAATTGATTTGTCTGAGGGTTGTAATTGTATTTTCGGGGATAATGGTGCAGGTAAAACAACGATAATTAACCTTATTGTTAATTGCCTTAATGTTGAGCTGGAGTCGCTTGCTAAAATAGCTTTTGAGTCAATAACTATATTTTTAGCGAAGGCGGGACAGGTCCGGGCAGCAAAATTTTTGGTCCTGCATCGTGTTGCCTCTGAGTCCCACAGGTCTGGGTATGAAATAACTTATCAAATTGAAGAGTCGGAACCGCACACATTTGTTATCAGATCTCGTGAATATTCTGACCGTATACAGGAGAAGTATGGAGAAATACCGGAGCTTCTGAAGCAGTCAATTTTGAGTAAGATAAACTTAACTCATGTGCCATTGTTGCGGATGCATGACTCGGAAATATTTGGTATGAGGGATGAGCGTGATGAGTATCTCCATAGTGCATTGCGTCATAAGAATATTACTCAATCTCAAATATTGGAAATAATGGATCCTAGTGTGAGAGTTTTGAACTCTTTGCAAAAGCAGTTTATTAGTGAGGCGAACGAGACGCGAAAAACCATCACTAATAAATTGGAAGTTTTGAAGTCTAAGATAATTGAAAAGGTTATGATTGACGAGAGCTTGGTTAAGCTGAGCTCTAAGGCTCTTAATAAAGCTACAAAAGCGATTGATTCAGATTTGGAAGATGTCAATGTTCCTGGCTATGTAAAAAAACTGAGAGATGCAAAGATAAATGTTCCAGAAGAAAAAATTTATGAACATTTTAAAACTTGGAAGAAATTAAATGACGATGTGAAGGCGGCATATAAAGAGATGGACCTTGAGCGAAGCAGGGCCGACAGCAAAAAAATAAATGCAGCGACAGTTAAGTTTAATACCTCTTATTTTAATCTGATTGCCATGACAAACTTCAATGATCGTTTTTTATCGATTGTTGAAGATGTTGAGTCAATGCAGGGTGAAAAGCTGGAGCTAACTAAGTCTTTCAGTGATTATGAGAATGAGATCAACAGCTATTTTAATTCTAGAAAGAGCTTTTCTCTAAATGAGGATGGTCAGTTCAGAGTTCGATCGAATAATAAAGAAATTAGGCTGTCAGACTTGTCGTCTGGTGAGAAGCATATCCTCACTATTCTTGGACGAGCGGCGTTAAGTCGAAAAGATGGTGCAATATTTGTAGCGGATGAGCCAGAACTCTCCCTTCATTTAGATTGGCAGAGAAAAATATTACCTTCGATCATAAAGCTGTCGCCTAAGTCCCAAGTTATCGTAGCGACGCATTCGCCTTCAATTCACGCTGCTGGTGCTACTGAGATTGACTTAGAGGAGTGCCGTTAATGACCTCGACTAGGGAGTACTCAGCAGAGGAAAATTTTAGGAGGATTAAGAGGCAGAAAAAATTAAGCTTCGTAGTCGTAGAGGGAAGCGATGACGTTCCTATCTATGAGTCTTGTTTGTCCGCAATGTTGGACAAGGGAGAAGACTTCGATGTTATATTTTCTGGTGGGAAAACGGCAATAAAGGAATTTTTAGTTAGTAATCAAAATACGAATGCTATTTTCTTGGTAGATAAAGATTTTAATGATGTCGGGCTCGTTGATAATCGCTTGATTTCGTTAAGTAGGTACTCAATAGAGAATTATTTTATTTGTGAGGAGGTGATTAGTTACTCTCTGCAATTTGCTCTTAATTGTAAATTTAAAGATGCGAGAGATGCTTTTAGTTTGGATGAGTATGTAGAGTCTATTACTGCATCTGTTCAAACTCTTATAAAGGTGTTGTTTTATTATCAGCGCTGTATTTGCCCCTCTTTGGTGGGGCAGCAAAAAGTTGCATGGAGTGAAGCTTTTCTATGTGAAAATAACTCGTGGCGATTGTGTGATGCGAAAATTCAAGAGTTAATTGATCAGCTTATTCCAGATCCTGATGTGTTAGCTTTGGTTGAAGCGTACTATATTGATAATTTTGATTTTTCGGAAAATACAATTGAAGATTTTCCCGGTAAAATGCTTAGGCATTCTTTGCAGCGGTATATTAGGCACAAAGTTTTGGAGTTAAGGCCTAAGGCTAAAGGCAAGTATAATGATGTGGAAACGACAAGAACTTTGCTCTCTTCAGTGATGCATCGTTCATCTAAAATGATAGACCTGCTTGAGCCTGTTGCCAGATTTATAAACTCTAGGGCTTCTGCGAACTAGTCTTATTAGTACGGTTCGTGAATTTTGAAGTCGGCCCCCACGAACTAGACGGGGGCTTGGCAGAGAAGGGCGAGCTCTAGAACCCGGCGTTCAGCGGCGGCCGGCTGACCGGCGGCCGCTGCAACACTTTGTGGCTGTCCCCATCCGTCATCACCGCCAATATCTCAATTGCGCTGTGCCCCTGCTCAATCGCAATCCCGAACTGCACACTCTGCACCAGCCGTTTCAGCCGCTGCGGGTCGTTGCGTTGTTCGGCGCTGATCATGCGTTTGGCCACTACGCCGTCTTCGTCGGACAGGGTCAGCATGATGCTGCCGTCCAGCCGCTGGATGCTTAAATTGACCCGGTATTTCGGGGCGAAGGTGTCGGTGATGATCTGAAAAGGGTTGTCCATGGTGCGTTACCGCCTGATAAGAACATGCAGTCATTGACGACCGGTGTCGGGATTAGTTCGCGTTTCCTGACCACCGGCCATTCTCTCGCTGAGGTTTTCACAAGGTCCGTTTTCCTCAAGTGCTGTACAGCAAGGGGCGTGCCGTACAAGGGTTCAGCAATGCCTGGAATTAACTGTGGGAGCTGGCTTGCCTGCGATTGCGGAGGATCAGCCGGCATTTATACCCACTGATCCACCGCCATCGCGGGCAAGCCCGGCTCCCACAGGGTGCGGCATTCACTCAAGTCGTGGCGGGTGTGTCCCGTTTCAGGGCATCACGGAAAAAACGATCGCAGACAGCGCAATCAAGCCGATCAACACCACAAACACGTTGGACGCCTGGCCCGAGTACTGGCGCAAAGATGGCACTCGGCGGATGGCGTACATCGGCATCAGGAACAACAGGCAGGCGATGATCGGCCCGCCCATGGTTTCGATCATGCCCAGGATGCTCGGGTTGAAGGTGGCCACCGCCCAGCAGGTGAGGACCATGAACAGCGCGGTGCAGCGCTCCAGCCATTTGGCCGACATCGAACGGTTACGCCCACGCAGGGATTTGACGATCAGGCCTTGGAAGCCTTCGCTGGCGCCGATGTAGTGGCCCAGGAAGGATTTGGTGATGGCCACCAGCGCGATCAACGGTGCGGCGTAGGCGATGACCGGGGTCTGGAAGTGGTTGGCCAGGTACGACAGGATCGAGATGTTCTGGGCCTTGGCCGCTGCCAGGTCAGCCGGCGACAGGGCCAGCACGCAGCTGAAGCAGAAGAACATCACCGTCAGCACCATCATGCTGTGGGCCATGGCCAGGATGCCGCTGCTTTTACGCTCGGCCTGGGGGCCGTACACGCGTTTCTGGTCGACGGCGAAGGCGGAGATGATCGGCGAGTGGTTGAAGGAAAACACCATCACCGGGATCGCCAGCCACAAGGTCTTGAAGAACACCGGCAGAGGCATGCCTTCGCTGGCGGAGGCGAAGAACGCGCCGTTCCAGTTGGGGATCAAACTCACCGCCAACAGCAGCAGGGCGGCGACGAACGGGTACACCAGCACGCTCATGGCCTTGACGATCACGCCCTGGCCGCAACGCACGATGGCCATCAGGCCGAGGATCAGCACCAGCGACAAAATTGCCCGGGGCGGCGGCGCCATGTGCAGTTGGTGCTCCATGAAGCTGGTCAGGGTGTTGGTCAGCGCCACGCTGTACACCAGCAAAATCGGGAAGATCGCGAAGAAGTACAGCAAGGTGATCAGCTTGCCGGCGCCGATGCCAAAATGTTCTTCCACCACGTCGGTGATGTCGCCGGATTTGCCCGACAACACAAAGCGCGTCAGCCCACGGTGGGCGAAGAAGGTCATCGGGAAGGCCAGCAGTGCCAGCACGATCAATGGCCAGAAGCCGCCGACGCCGGCGTTGATCGGCAGGAACAGGGTGCCGGCACCGATGGCAGTGCCGTAGAGGCCGAGCATCCAGGTGGTGTCGTGTTTGTTCCAGCCTTGTGTAACGGTGGTCGGCGTCAGGTCTACAGCGGGATTTTCGGCAGCAGGTGTACGTACATCGGTCATCGTTATTGCCTCGTTATTATTTTTGCGCGGGCTCACGTTGGGGCGGCAGGAGTGCTCCGATCAGCACTCCACCCAGCTGACCGCCAGGCCGCCCCGTGAAGTTTCTTTGTATTTGTCGTGCATGTCGGCGCCGGTGTCGCGCATGGTGCGGATCACCCGGTCCAGGGAGATGAAGTGTTTGCCGTCGCCGCGCAGGGCCATTTGCGTGGCGTTGATCGCCTTGACCGCAGCGATGGCGTTGCGCTCGATGCACGGCACCTGGACCAGCCCGCCTACCGGGTCGCAGGTCAGGCCGAGGTTGTGTTCCAGGCCGATTTCGGCGGCGTTTTCCAGTTGTTCCGGGGACGCGCCGAGTATGTCGGCAAGGCCGGCAGCGGCCATGGCACAGGCGGAACCGACTTCGCCCTGGCAGCCGACTTCGGCGCCGGAGATCGAGGCGTTTTTCTTGCAGAGGATGCCGACGGCGGCGGCGGCCAGGAAGAAATTCACCACGTCATCGTCGGACGCGTCCGGGTTGAACTTCATGTAGTAGTGCAACACCGCCGGGATGATCCCCGCCGCGCCATTGGTGGGCGCGGTGACCATGCGCCCGCCGGCCGCGTTTTCTTCGTTGACGGCGAGGGCGAACAGGTTGACCCATTCCATGGCCGACAAGGTTGATGTGATGACGTTGGGTTTGCCGATTTCCAGCAGACTGCGGTGCAGTTTCGCTGCGCGCCGTGGCACATCCAGGCCGCCGGGCAGGATGCCTTCGTGGCGCAGGCCTTGTTCGACGCATTCACGCATCACCGACCAGATATGCAGCAGGCCGCTGCGGATCTCGGCATCGCTGCGCCAGGCCCGCTCGTTGGCCATCATCAGTTCGGAAACACGTAGGCCATGTTTGTTGCACAAGGCCAGCAGTTCGACGGCGCTGGAGAAGTCGTAGGGCAATTGCACTTCGCTGGTAGGCGCGATGCCGGATTCAGCTTCCGCCGCCTCGATGATGAAACCGCCGCCCACCGAGTAGTAGGTCTGCTCGCTCAGCAGGCCGTTTTCGCCGTAGGCGTGCAGGGACATGGCGTTGGGGTGGTAGGGCAGGCTTTCGTCCAGCAGCAGGAGGTCGTGTTGCCAGTTGAAGGCAATCGAGTTGCGGCCGGCGAGCAGCAATTGGCCGGATTCGCGCAACTGCTGGATACGTAGGCCGATGCTGGTCGGGTCGATGCTGTCTGGCCATTCGCCCATCAGGCCCATCACGCAGGCGCGATCGGTGGCATGGCCGACGCCGGTGGCGGACAACGAACCGTACAAGCGCACTTCGACGCGACGGGTTTCGTCGAGTAATTGTTGGTCAGTCAGCGCCTGGACGAAGGTCGCCGCCGCCCGCATCGGGCCGACGGTATGGGAGCTGGAAGGGCCAATGCCTACCTTGAATAGATCGAAAACACTGATAGCCATGCTAAACCCTTACAAGCAATGGAGTAGGAATCGCTGCCATCTTTTGTAGGACAAGCGGAATTGGCGCGATACTGAGCCTCTGGATCGGCACTGACCAACGAATTATCCTAAGACACCCTTTAGCAGGACTAAACCCTATGGCTCGCCCGCTTCATGGCCAGACTTACGTCTGGTTGCACGTTTTTTCCTGCGCCGCGCGGCATTTGTCGTTCACCCGCTGCGCCGAAGAACTGCACATCACCCCGGGCGCGGTCAGCCAGCAAATTCGCCAATTGGAGGAGCGTTTGGGCTTCCGGCTGTTTCATCGGCGCGCACGCGGGGTTGAGCTGAGCGCAGAGGGCCAGCGGCTGGCGATCACCGTGGGCGAGGCCTATGGCAGCATCGATGCGGAGTTGCAGCGCCTGGATGCCGGGATGATCAGCGGTACGTTGCGCCTGCGCTCGATTCCGTCGTTTCTCGGCAAATGGCTGACCCCGCGCCTGCCGCGTTTGCAGCAGCGTTTCCCGGACATTCAACTGCGCATGGTCGCCGAAGACAGCAGCATCGCCCTGCACGAGGGCGACTTCGACCTGGCCATCGACCTGAACGACGGCAGCTACCCCGGCTTGTTATCCACAGCCCTGTTGGACGAGCAGATTTTCCCGGTGTGCGCCCCAAGCCTGCTGCGCGGGCGACCGCCGCTGCATGGCCCGGCCGACCTGGTGCATTTCCCGCTGTTGCACGACATTACCGCCTGGCGTGGGAGTTATGAGTACGCAGAGTGGGAGTTCTACCTGAATGCCATCGGCTACGACGCTGCCGACGTGCGGCGCGGGCATACCTTCAACCGTAACCACCTGACCATCGAAGCGGCCATTGCCGGCATGGGTGTGGCGATTGCCCGGCGCACCTTGCTCAATGATGAATTGGAGCGGGGCACCTTGATCGTGCCGTTCGGCCTGGCAGTGCCCAATCACAAACGTTACGTGCTGCTGTATGCGCCGGGCGCGCTGAGCCATCCGGGCGTGCGGGCGGTGCATGACTGGCTGGTGGAGGAAGCCGGGATTTTTCGCGGATTGCACCCGTTGGGAGAGGGGCAATTGTAAGGAAGTTGGCGGTAAGAAGATGTAACCAACTCCCCACCCTAACAGCGTTTTTGGTTGTAGTCAGGGTTAATTTGTAATGTGGGATTTATCTTTGCAAAGGGCTTGAAATGTTCCTCTGTCTGCTCAATTGTGTAATCAGGAGGTCATGGTTTTCACCCATCCGGTGAAGCAGGAATGGCCTTCCGCGAGCTAGCTGAAATAAGGGAAAACTATGCAAATCCAAGTCAATAGCGATAACCATATTGAAAGCAGCATCCGACTGGAGGAGTGGGTACGTACCACCATTGAGAGCACGCTCGAACGTTACGAAGAAGATCTGACCCGCGTCGAGGTTTACCTGCGGGACGAGAACGGTGACAAGCCCGGTCCACATGATCTGAGTTGCCGACTGGAAGCACGGCCAAAAGGCCATCAACCGATTTCGGTCCTCCATAAAGCCGATACGCTGGAACAGGCGATCGATGGTGCGGCCACCAAGCTGGAGCATGCCCTGGAGCATCTGTACGGCAAACTGCGCGGCAAACCACGCGCCGCGGGTCAGAGCTTGCCCAATACCAAGGCCGACGAGGCCGAGCTTGAAGAGGAATTTTTGGAAAACGAACAGGCTGCGCTTAACGGCTGATAGCTGATACTTTTTCAACCCCACTGAAAACGGGCCTGCAGATGCAGGCCCGTTTTTTTATGCGCAAAAGGTCAGCGCGGGCTGCGCCGGAAAAAGCTGCGGCTCAAGACCGCCAGTGCGCACGCGCCCAAGCCTGCGTACACCATGGCCCAACCGGCGCCGTTGCGCAGCGCGGCCTGGGCAATCAGTTGGCCATGTGGCAACACCTCCAGTTTGCCCGCAGCGATGTCCTGACTCAGGGCGGCCACCGGTGCCGTGTCGGGCAATACGCCAGCCAGGTAGTGAGCGATCCCGAGTATCAACACCAATCCCATCAACGCGATATTGAGCGCCAGGGTGATCAGCCGTGCGCTGAAGTCGATGCCCGAGGCCATGCCCGCGCGGTCCGGCGACACTGAGCCGGTGGTGGTGTTGGTGGTGGGCGAGTTGGTCAATGCCAAGCCGCTGCCGGCCATCCCACAGGCGATCAGGATCAATACCACGCTGGGCTGGCCGCTGTGGTTGATCGCAGCCATGGCCACAAACCCCACGCCCATCAGGCCCAGGCCCAACGGGATGATGCGTTCGGCGCCGTAACGCAGGGCCAGGCGTTCGGCCAGCGGCGGCACTATCAACGTGGGCAGTGTGTAGGCGAGCAGAGCCAGCCCGGTGAGCATCGTGTCGTAACCCAGGCCGGCCTGGAAATACAGCGGCAGGTAGATCATGAAGGGCCAGAAGCTGAAGTTCATGCCGATCGAGCCCATCAGCGCGCCGTTGAAGCGCGGGATGCGAAACACCGAGAAGTCGAACATCGGGTGCGGGCTGCGCCGCTCAATCACCACGAACAACAGCAAGCCGGCCATCGACAGTCCGGCCCAACCAAGCATGGCCGGTGTGGCAAAGCCGCTCGCGGTGCCTTGGGTGATGAAGTAGACCAGGGCAAACACCGCCAGGGTCAGGGTGGCCATGCCGGCGATGTCGAGGCGATGGGCCGCCGGGTCGCGGGACTCCTGCACGCTGATGCGCAGCAAGGCCAGGGTGACCAAGGTGAGCGGCACATGCACCAGGAACACCCAGCGCCAATCCGCGACGGCCAGGATCAACGCACCCACCATCGGCCCGAAACCCAGGCCCACACCGGCGATCACGCCCCACACCGCAAAGGCCCGCGCCCGCGCCGCCGGTTCGCGGAACTGGTGCGACAGGATCGCGAACTGGCAGATCATCATCGCCCCGGCACCCACGCCCTGGACAAAACGCGCCGCAATCAGCGTGGAGGCATCATTGGCCAGCCCACAGGCCAGCGACGCCAGCCCGAATACCCACAGGCACAGCACCAGCACGCGCCGCCGACCAAAGCGATCGGCCAGAGTGCCCGCCGCCATCAGCACGCTGGTGCAGGCCAGGGTGTAGGCGTTCATGATCCATTGGGCGTCCTGGAAGCCGGTGCCCAGTTGCTGTTCAAGGGTGGGCAGGATGACCGGCACGCTGGAAATCTCCAGCCCGAACATCAGCGCCACCAGGCACACGGCGGTGAGCGCCAGGCCGTCCCTGGCAGTGCGTGACGGGGTTATGGCGGTTACAACGGCGTCGGGCGGCATGGCCTCTTCCTTTCGATGGGGGAAGGTGTCATTTTTGCGGGAATAGAATTCTTTATTGGCGATACTTCTTCCTGTGATAAGGGAATAAAGGGCTACAAACGACCATGGCTACCCCGCGCTTTGATGGTGTTGAACTGTTTTTGCAGATCGTCGAGAGCGGCAATCTGACCGAGGCCGCCGAACGGCTGAATCTCACGCGCTCAGCGGTGGGCAAGGGCCTGGCGCGGCTGGAGGCGCGACTGGGTACGTCCCTGTTGCAACGTTCCACCCGGCGCCAGCGTTTAACCGAAGACGGGCAGGCCTATTACGAGCATTGCCTGCGTGCGCTGGCGGAGTTGGAAGCCGCCGAATCCGTGCTGGAAAGCGGCCGCCAGCAGCCACGGGGACGGTTGCGGGCGAGCTTGCCATTGGCGTTCGGCCACCACTATGCGGCGCCGGCGTTGTGGGCGCTGATGGACCGTTTTCCGCAGTTGGAGATCGAGATTTCCTTCTCCGACCGTCTGATCGACCTGGCCCAGGAAGGCTTCGATCTGGCGGTACGCATCGGCGCGTTGCCCGACACCGACCGCTTGAGCGCACGTCGCCTCGGCGAACAGGCGATTGCCCTGGCGGCGTCACCCGCGTACCTGCAGCGCACACCCCGAATCGAATCCATCGAGGACCTCGCCGTGCATCGGGGCATTGCCTACCGCAGCAATGCCTCGCACCGTGAGCGGGTGGCCTCGCCGTTGATACTCGATGACCTGCAGGCCGTGGCCGATGCCGCCATCGCCGGGGTCGGCCTGGCCTGGCTGCCCAGTTGGCTGATCGCCCATTACGTATTGCGCGGGCAACTGCAGGCAGTACTGCCGGGCCACCGCGAGCAACCGATGCCGATCCATGTCATCTGGCCCACGGCGACGCACATGCCGGCCAAGACCCGCTGTGCCATCGATGCGTTGGTGGCCGGCACACCGTCGTGCCTGGCGGGCAGTTGATCAGAACGCGATGGACGTCTGCACATACAGCGTGCGCGGCTCACCGACGTATTTGCCCTTGTTGTTGTCGTCAAACGAGCGGGTGTAGTACTGCTTGTTGAAGATGTTTTTCACACCCACCGCCACGTTCAAATCCGACAGCTGCGGGCCAAAGTCGTACGCCGCGCGGCTGCTGAACAACATGTAGCCAGGGATGCGTCCGGTGCTGCCGTCGGCACTTTGCGCTTCAGTGTTGGCGTTGTCGGCGAACTGGCTGCTTTGGTAGCTGCTGTCCACATTCAACTTCCAGCGTCCTTCGGTGTAACCCACGCCGAGGGTGCCTTTGTGCTTGGAAGAGAAGGGCACGCGGTTGCCTTTGTTCGGGCCGTCTTCGCGGATGGTGGCGTCGACGTAGGCGTAGGTCGCGTACACATCAAAACCGGCGAGCGCGGGGCTCAAGCCGTCGAGGGCATAGTTGATGCTGGACTCGATGCCCTGGTGACGGGTTTCGCCCCGGGCGATCACGGTGTCGTTGGTCTGGTTGCTGTCGTACTGGTTGTCGAAGTTGATCAGGAACGCGCCGATCTCGGCCCGCAAGGTGCCATTGTCATAGCGCGTGCCGAGTTCCCAGGTACGGGCCTTTTCCGGCTTCACTTCGCCGCTGGTCACGCGGTTGGGCATCTGGCTGTACTGCACGCTGCCGAACGAACCTTCGGTATTGGCGTAGAGGTTCCAGTCTTCGGTCAGGTGGTAGAGCACGTTCAACGCCGGCAGGGCGGTGTTGTAGTCACCCTTGTATTTGACGTTGCTCAGGTTGTTGGTCTGCTGGGATTCGATCATCTCGTAGCGGATGCCCGGGGTGATGGTCCACTTGCCGATATCAATCCGGTCGTCGACGAAAAACGCATTGGCTTCGGTGCTGCCACGGGTGTCGCGGTCGTTGCGGCTGTCGGTGGTGGGCAATTGCTGGTTGGCGGCAATCGGCGTGCGGTAGCGCAGTTCGTGGCCGGCTTCGTTGATGTAGCGGTAGCCCACGCCCACTTCGTGGCTGGTGGGGCCGAGGTCGAAGCCTTGGGCAAAGCGGGTTTCGAGGCCGCGCACCCAATACTCGCGGGGCGACAGGGAAAGGAAGTTGCCTTGGTCCAGGTAACCACTGCGCAGGGTGGTGGTGAAGAAGCTGTTGACCGTGAATTCCCGGCGATCTTCCTGGTAGCGATAGCCCGCGTTGAACATCGTGCGGCGGCCCCAGAACTGGTCGTAGGGGCGGGTGGACTGATACGGGTCGGCCTTGTAGGCCGCGGTGCTCAAGCCTCCGGGCATATCGGCCTTGCCTTCGTAGTACTGCGCCATGGCGTTGAAGCTGTTGGCATCGTCCAACTGGTATTTGCCCTTGAGGATCAGGTCGTCGATGCGGGTGTCGCTGTTTTCGCGCCAGTCGCCGCCACGGGTGCCGGAATACAGGATCGCACCGCCCAGGCCGTTGTCTGCCGTGCCGCCGGCCAGCAGGTTGCCGGTGGTCTTGAAGCCATCGTGGCTGGAGGACGGGCTGGTTTCGGTCTGCAAGCCACCTTTTACCGTCGGCGCATCAGGAATCGCGCGGGTCACGAAGTTGACGATGCCGCCAACGTTCTGCGGGCCATAACGCACGGCGCCGCCGCCGCGCACCACGTCCACCGCGTCCATGTTGCCCATGCTGATGGGCGCGAACGACAACTGCGGCTGGCCATACGGGGCGAACGGCACCGGGATGCCGTCCATCAACACCGTGGAGCGCGAGGCCAGGCGGGGATTGAGCCCACGAATGCCGAAGTTCAGCGCCATGTCGTGGCTGCCGGTGCCGTTGTTTTCCGGAGCGTTGACCCCGGGAATGCGGTTGAGCACGTCGCGGGCCTGTGTCGCGCCCTGGCGTTCGAATTCTTCGCGGCGGATCACGTCCCGGGCGCCGGGGTGTTCGAAGACGTTGGTTTGCGCCGCATCCCCCAGCCAGTCGCCCACGACGTTGGAGGTGCCCAGCTCAAGGGTGGCCGGAGCATTGGCCGGTTGCAGGCTGAAGGCATTGTCGCCCTCGGCGCGGGCTTGCAGGCCGGTGCCTTTGAGCAAGGTGTTCAAGCCTTCCTCGGTGGTGTAGTTGCCCGACAGGCCATGGCTTTGCTGGCCTGCGGTCACGTCCGAGCCAAACGAAATCAGCACGCCGGCTTCACGGCCAAATTGATTCAACGCGGCTTCCAGTGACGTGGGGGCGATGCGGTAGGGCTTTGCATCAGCTGCCATCACGTAAGGCACGGCGCTGAAACTGAGGCTGGCCCCCAGCAACAAGTGGCGCAGGGTGCGGGCGAGTGGCGTCAGGCGGGTCGGTTGCTGGGGCATGAAGTGCGGTCCTGAGAAGGAAGGATCAAGGGGGGCTTTCCTTCTCTGTCACGCGAGGGGTGGAAAACGGCTCACGGGTTCTGAAAATAATTCAGGCACGGGCTTCGACGGTCACCCAGTAGCGGGTAAACCGCCGGACTTTGACCGGCAGGCTGACTTGCAGCAGGTCCAGGATTCGTTCGCTGTCGTCCAGCGGATAGCTGCCGGAGATCAGCAGGTTGGCGACTTGCGGGTCGCAGTTGAGCTGGCCACGGCGATAACGGCTCAGTTCGGCGAGGAAATCTTCCAGGCGCATGTGGGCCGCCACCAGCATGCCGTCGGCCCAGGCACCGCTGCCGGCATCCGTTGGGCGGGCGGTGTCCCAGCCTTTGCGGGTGAAATTGACCTGATGGGCTTTGTCGACGGTGAGTGGCAAGCCGCTATAGGTGTTGGGCATCACGTCGACGTGCCCGTCGAACACCGCCAACTGCGTGTGATCGTTGAACTGCCGCACGTTCAGCCGCGCCGCCTGGGCGCTGAGCAGGCCCTGGGTGGTGATGACCCGCAGCGGGGTGTTGCCGGGTTTGGCGGTCAGCAGGATTTCGCCTTCGAGCAGGCGGATCAAGCGTTGCTGGCCATCAAAGTGCACATCCACGGCGCTGCCGGTGTTGAGCTGCAACTGGCTGCCATCCGCCAGCTGGAACTTGCGCCGCTGACCGATGGGGCTGCGGTAGTCGGCGCTCAACGGCGGCAGGATATGTTGCTGGCGCAGGCCCCAGGCCGCTGCCGAGCCGGCGCCGAGGATCAGCAACAGCTTCAGGGCCTGGCGGCGGCTGCTGGATTTCGGTGCATTCAACGCGGCGTGGGCAAGCGGCGAGGGCATCCCGCGCAACCGCTGGTTCACCCGCTGGATTTGCTCCCACGCCCGCTGATGTTCGCTGTGGGCGTCCAGCCACTGTTGCCAGGCCGCCTGTTTGCGCGGGTTGAGCGGGCCCTGCTGCATTTCCATCAGCCAGTGCACTGCTTGTTCGGCGACGTGGGTAGAGAAGTTCATAAGGCGAAGTAGCAGCGCATGGCCGCTTTATTCAGGTGACGCTTGACCGTGGCGATGGAGATCCCCAGTTCCGCGCCGATTTGCGCGTAGGTCAGGCCGTCCAGCTGGGATAGCAGGAACGCGCGTTTAACCATGGGTGCCAAGCCATCCAGCAGTTGGTCCAGCTCCATCAGGGTTTGCAGGATGATTGCCCGTTCTTCTTCCGACGGCACCACGTGCTCGGGCATTTGCGCCAGGGCGTCGAGGTAGGCGCGCTCCAGGTCCTGGCGGCGGTAATGGTTGAACAGCACGCGCTTGGCGATGGTGGTGAGGAAGGCGCGGGGTTCGATCAGCGTCGGGGTTTCCCGTGCGGTAAGCACGCGGATGAACGTGTCCTGAGCCAGGTCGGCGGCGCTTTCCGGGCAGCCGAGCTTGCGTCGCAACCAGCCGGTGAGCCAGTGGTGATGGTCGTGGTACAGGACTTCGACGGTGTTGGACGGCTGCAACGCGAACACTCCGGCAGCATGCGTATGCTTTAGAGAACAAGAATTGTTCGCATTGTAGGGCGAGTAGGACAGTTCGGCAATTGCCAGGGATGCGTTCTCTTTTGCTTATGAGAATATTTATCATTAATATTGCGCACTGACGAACCTGGCGCCCAGTGCATGAAACGCAAAACCTCACTTCCCGTGTCCTACCGTTTGGCCGTGACTTCGCGCGTGCTGGCGGCGGTGGTCGGCGGTTACCTGCTGGCGTCCCTGGCCAGTGTGTGCATGACATTGTGGCTGCCCACCCGCCGCGCCGATGCAGTGATCAGCGGCATGCTCAGTTCGTTTGTCTTCTATCTGTTGGCGGTGATCTGGTGTTTTGCCTGCCGTACCGCCTGGCGCGCCTGGTTTGGCGTGTTGCTGCCCAGCGCTATCCTGGCCACGTTCGCCGGGTTGACGTATTGGATGGCGCGCCCATGAAAGAGGGCTTTCGCCAGGCCATGGCCTGGCTGCATACCTGGGCCGGGCTGATTTTTGGCTGGCTGCTGTTTGCGATTTTTCTGACGGGCACCTTGTCGTATTTCAAGGACGAAATTACCCACTGGATGGAGCCGGAAGTGCAGGCCCATTCCCTGGATGACGCCCGCAGTCTGGCCCTCGCGCAAACGTGGCTGCAACAGCAGGCTCCTAACGCTGCCCGCTGGTTTATCAATTTGCCCGATCAGCGCGAGCCCGGCCTGTCGGTGTCGTGGCAAGACAAGGTCGACCCCGGCAAGCGCGGTAACTTCATCCAGAAAGTCCTCGACCCGGTCAGCGGCCAGCCCGTGCAGGCCCGGGAAAGCATGGGCGGCGAATTCTTCTACCGTTTCCACTTCCAGTTGCAAATGCCGTATCCGTGGGGCCGCTGGTTGTCGACCATCGCCGCGATGGTGATGTTCGTGGCGTTGATCACCGGGATCATCACCCACAAGAAAATCTTCAAGGACTTCTTCACCTTCCGCCCGCGCAAGGGCCAGCGCTCCTGGCTCGACGGGCATAACGCGGTCGGTGTGCTGGTGCTGCCGTTCCACTTGATGATCACCTACAGCAGCCTGGTGATTTTCATGAGCATGGTGATGCCCGCGAGCATCCTCGCTTCCTACGGCAACGACACCCGGGCGTTCTTCAATGATGTGTTTCCGGCCACCGACAACGCGCCGGCCCTTGGCCAGCCGGGGCAGTTGTTGCCGTTGGGCCCGATGTACGAGCAAGCGCGCGAGCAGTGGGCCGGTGGGCATGTCGGGCGGCTGGTGGTGAATAACCCAAGCGATGTGAATGCCTCGGTCAATGTGTTCCGCGCCGGGTCGGATCGCGTGGTGCATGACTTTGGCAGCACCGTCTCATTCAACGGCACCACCGGCGAGCTGTTGCGGGTCAGCGGCGAGCAATCCTTGCCGGCAGCCATTGGTGGCAGCTTCTACGGCTTGCACATGGGTCATTTTGCCGGTCCGGTGTTGCGCTGGTTGTATTTCATCTGCGGCCTGGCGGGCACGGCGATGATCGGCACCGGGCTGGTGATGTGGCTGGGCAAGCGTCAGCTCAAACACACCAAAACCGGGGTGATGCCGTTTGAACTGCGGCTGGTGGAAGTGCTGAACGTCGCCAGCATGTCCGGCTTGATGATCGCCATCGCTCTATTTTTCTGGGCCAACCGTTTACTGCCTGTGAGCTTTGCCGGGCGGTCGGACTGGGAAGTGAACGCTTTCTTTATCGCCTGGGGCGTGAGCGTGCTGCATGCCATCGTGCGCCCTGGCCGTCGCGGTTGGGTTGAACAATTGGGCGTGGGCGCGCTGCTGTTTATCGGCGTGCCGATACTCAACGCGCTGACCACGAACCAGCACTTGGGTGTGTCCCTGGCCAACGGCGATTGGACCATGGCCGGCTTCGACCTGACCTGCCTGGGCAGCGGCGTGTTCCTCGCCTGGGCGGCCTGGAAAATGCGGCACCGCCGCGCCGCCCAGCCCAAGGCCGAACGTGCCCGGCCATTGACCCTCAAGGGCGAGGTGAACTGAATGCTCCTGGCGCTGCTGCTGTGTTACGCAGGGTTTACCGCGTTGTGCCTGTCCATGGACCGTCACCATGGCGAGCTGCTGCACAGTAAACCTTCGCCCCGTCGGCGCCTGGGTTTGCGCGTGGGCGGCTGGCTGCTGCTGATCGTTTCGATCTGGCCGGCGGTGCTCGCCACCGGCTTGAGCCAGGGCCTGGTGGAGTGGTGCGCGGTACTGATGCTCAGCGGGTTGCTGCTGGTGTTGCTGTTGCCGTATCGGCCAAGGCTGGCCTTGATCCTGGCGGGCGTCGGCCTGCTGGCCAGCCCGGTTGCGGCCTTCGCCACCCTTTGAGCCATCCTTGATGATCACCACGCCCCCCGAATCCAACGAACAGCACGCCGACGCGGCAGGCGGACGGGCGCATTTTCTGCAGGTGTTCCTGTCCCAGCGTTCGCAGATGGAAGCGTTGGTCAGCCGTCGCGTGGGTTGCCGTGCGACGGCGGCGGACCTGGTGCAGGATTTGTTCCTGCGCTTCTGGCGCCGGCCCTTGGTGCAGGTCGAGGAACTCAGCACCTACCTGCTGCGCTGTGCCGGCAATATCGCCATCGACCACCTGCGCAGCGAAGGCGCCCGGGTGCGCAGCAATGAGGGCTGGCTGCCGGAACAGCAGGACAACCAGGGCTCCGAGCCCCAGGCCGCGCTGGAGGCGGGCAATGACTTGCGCCATGTCGAAGCGGCGTTGCGCAGCCTGCCGGAGCGCACCCGGCAGATTTTCCTGCTCAACCGCATCCATGGCCGCAAGTACGCACAAATCGCCAAGGCCATGGGGCTGTCCCAAAGTGCCGTGGAAAAACATATGATGCGTGCCCTCGAAGCCTGCAAGGCCAGCCTTCGTGAACCATCGCCAAGGAAAGCACCGTGAATTCCACTGCCAGCGTCACCCCGACGCCCGACCAGGAACAGGCCGCACTGGCCTGGCTGAGTCTGTTGCACGACCAGCCCAGCAGTGGCGACCAGGCCACCTTCAGCCGTTGGCTGCGGGCCGACCCGGCACATGTCGAGGCCTACGCCCAAGCCCAGGTACTGTGGGAATTGAGTGAAGTGCCCGCGAGAAAGCTGGCCGATGAGGACTCGCAGGCATTGCAGGGCTACTTGAATGCGATGAACACCTCGAAGCGCTCCAGTGTGCGGCGCTGGTCCGGTGCGCTGGCCATGGCCGCCTGCTTGCTAGTGATGATTTCGATGGGAGCCGGTTGGCAGCCGTCGCGTTGGGTTGATGACTTCGGCGCCGATTACATCACCGCACCGGGCGAAGTGAAGACCGTCACCCTGGCTGATCAAAGCCAGGTCACCCTGGACGCCGACAGCGCCATCGCGGTGGATTTCAAACATGGCGAGCGTCATATCCAGCTGCGCCGTGGCGCCGGCTTTTTCAGCGTGACCCACACCGGCGAGTCCTTCGTGGTCGAGGCCGGCAGCGGTGAAGCGCGGGTGCTGGGCACGCAATTTGAAGTGCGCCTGCAACCGGCGGGCGCCCAAGTGACGGTGTTGTCCGGGCGGGTCGGTGTCACGCCGTCCAAACATGGCCAACAACAGATTCTGACGGCGGGCCAGCAAGTGGCCTACGCCGACGGTGTCGCCGATGAGCTGCACGCGGTCGACAGCGAGTCGCGCCTGGCTTGGCGTGATGGCTGGCTCAACTACTACAAGGCGCCCCTGGCCGATGTGGTGAAAGACCTCGGTCGTTACTACCCCGGGCGCATTCTGCTGCTCAACGAAGACCTTGGCACCCGGCGCGTCAGCGGCAGTTTTCCGAGCAAGGATCCCCAGGCGGTGCTCAATGCCCTGCAGGCGGTTTTGGGGTTTGAACAACACTCGCTGCTCGGTCGGATGATCGTATTGCGCTAGATACAGAGCGCTACGCTGCAACGGCGTAGCGCTGTCATTACTTGCACCGCTTTCCCTTCAAATCCCCATGCCTTGGCACATCCGTGTTTGCGGACCTTTCATTTAACCTTCATCGCAATCATCAAAACCTGTAACCAAATCGTTACGTGATGCACGGATGATCCTCGGATTCCTGAGCAGGTGGTCAGGAAGATTGGCGGCGCTGTTCACCCAGCCCAACCCGCCAATACCTCCCCGATAACAACAGATAGATGCATGTAAGGGATCTACTCGTGACCTACAACAAACTCTATGCCCTGCTTTTAGCATCGGGCCTGGGCGGCTTTGCGCCGCTGGTTCTGGCAGACGACTCCCAGGACGTCGGTTCGGTACACGTTGCCGGCGAACGTACCCTGGGCACTGGCCACATGATTCAGGAAGAAAGTGCCAAGGCCCGGTCCACCGTGACCAAGGAAGCCATGGACGAAATGTCCCCGACGGCCAACGCCATCGACAAGCTCAAATACACGCCGGGCATCAACGTTTCGAACGATGACGCCAGCGGAATGAGCGGCACCAGCTTCACCATGCGCGGCATGAACTCCGACCAGGTCGGGGTTTCCATGGACGGCGTGCCGATCAACGACTCCGGCAGCTACGGCGTGTACGCCAACCAGTTGGGCGACCCGGAAAACGTCGGCGAAGTGTTTGTCACCCAGGGCTCCTCCGAAGCGGACGGCCCGCACATCGGTTCCAGCGGCGGCAACATCGGCATGGTCACCATCCGGCCGACCAAAGAGCCGGGCTTGTTCGTCAAGCAGTCCATCGGTTCGAACAACCTGCGCAAGTCGTTCGCGCGGATCAACACCGGCGAACTCGGCGGTTTCAAGACCTGGGTCTCGGCCTCTCACACCGAAGGCGACAAGTGGCGCGGCAAGGGCACCCTGCGCGGCGACAAGGTGGAGTGGAGCACGCTGTTCGAAGACGACAACGGCAATACCAGCAACTTCACCATGAAGTACAACACCCAGGAAAACTACAACTACAACACCCTGAGCAAGAGCCAGTTCCAGCAACAGGGTCGCCGTCTGGATTACGCGGAAACCCCGGTCTACAAGAACGGCTTGCTGTCGTCTTCCTACAAGCTCAACCGCAACCCATTCGAAAGTGTCATGACCACCTTCACCCAGCGCTGGCGCCTGCGGGATGACCTGGCCCTGACGGTTGCGCCTTACTACTACTGGGGCAACGGCGGCAGCTTCAGCGGCCAGACCGCCACCAACCTGGGGCCGAGGTCCGACAAGGGCGGCAACTACGACCTGAGCAACCTCAAGTCGGCCAACTACTACCGCCCTTCATGGACCGAGACCTGGCGCCCTGGCGTCACCGTCAAAATGAAATGGGACATCAACGAGGAGCACAGCCTGGACTACGGCTACTGGTACGAGCGCGCTCGCCAGCGCCAGACCCAGCCGTATATCGGCATCAATAGCGAGGGGGCACCGGACGACGTCTGGGGCGATTACAACAGCGGCGGCCAGGTGGTCGACAAGAACGGCAAGACCGTCCAGGGGCGTCATCAATACACCGTGACCCCGGCCCAGAAGCTGTGGGTGCAGGACAGCTGGCAAGCCACGCCAGACCTGAGTTTCGTCGGCGGCCTGGCGTACCAGTACGTCGAGCGTGACGGCGACAACCTCGGCAGCCTGTACGACACACCGGAAAAACGTAACGCCCGCTACCATCAGTTCCTGCCGAACTTCAGTGCCAAGTACCAGGTCGACGAGAGCAACCAGGCGTTCTACAACGTCACCCGCAACATGCGCACACCGCAGAACTACGTGCTGTACAACAAGGGTGATTCCCTCAACCTGAACCCCGAGCTGAGCTGGAACCAGGAACTGGGCTGGCGCTACACCGAAGAGAAGATGGCCCTGAGCGCCACCCTGTTCTACATCACCTTCAAGGACCGTCAGCTGTCGACCACCGACTTGAACGGTGACTACGTGATGGCCAACGTCGGTGACGTGACCAACAAAGGCCTGGAGCTGGAGTTCAGCGGCCTGCTGCCGTACAACTTCAACTACTACGCGTCGTACACGTACACCAAGTCCGAGCAGCAAGACGACTTTGTCAGCAAGAACGTGCTGTTGCCGACCAAGGGCAACCAACTGGCCAACGTGCCGGAAAACATGTTCAACCTGGTGTTCGGGTATGACGACAAGCGCTACTACGGCAACATTGCCGGCAAGTACGTGGGTGCCTTCTACGGCGACTTGACCAACAACGAGAAAATTTCCGGGCGCACGGTGTTCGACCTCAACGCTGGTATTTACCTGCCGGTGGACAAAAAGGTCTTCAAGTCGGCCGCGCTGCGCTTCTCGATGCTCAACGTGTTTGATAAGGAATACTTGAGTTCGGCGCGCACCGTGTCGTTCAACTCGGCGCCGGTGAATGGCCTGGCGGGCAGTTCGGCGTATTACAACGTGGGTGAGGAGCGTACGGCGATGGTTTCCCTGGAGGCCAACTTCTAGGGCTCCGTACGCCTATCAATAGCTGACAAATGACGTGTGGCGAGGGAGCTTGCTCCCGCTGGGGCGCGAAGCGGCCCTAAACCTGACAATCGGGTTCAACCTGGAGGAATTCAGGCACCTGTTTTGGGGCTGCTGCGCAGCCCAGCGGGAGCAAGCTCCCTCGCCACAGGTTCTGATGTAAGACCGCACAAACTGCGTTACTTCAAGGCCGCCATGATCGCTTCCGGGTTGTAGTCCCGAATCAGCGTGCCGTTCACATCCACAAACGGAATCCCGCCGCCGCCCAGTGCCTCATACGCCTTGCGCGCCTGGGCGTCTTTCTCGATATCAAACGCCTGGTAGGGAATCCCTTTCGAGTCCAGGAAGCGCCGGATCTGCTTGCAGTAGCCGCACCACTCGGTGGAATACAGCACCACGCGCGCCGCTGCGCGTGTCTGCTCTGGCACCACCTGGGAGGGGTTGAACAACCGCTCGATCTTGCCCCAGTTCTGGAAAACCACCACCACCAGCAACACCAGCAGGACTTTCTTCAGAACCCCGCCCAGCATCAGTTGCGACGCTTGAGCTGGTCGGTCAACTGGGTTGGCAGGCCCTTGATGATCAAGGTGCCAGCGGCTTCGTCGTACTCGATCTTGTCGCCCAGCAGGTGCGCTTCAAAGCTGATGGACAGGCCTTCGGCGCGCCCGGTGAAGCGGCGGAACTGGTTCAGGGTGCGTTTATCCGCCGGAATTTCCGGCGACAGGCCGTAGTCCTTGTTGCGGATGTGGTCGTAGAAGGCTTTTGGCCGCTCTTCGTCGATCAGCCCCGACAGCTCTTCCAGGCCCATCGGTTCGCCGAGCTTGGCCTGGCTGCTGGCGTAGTCCACCAGGGTTTTGGTTTTTTCGCGGGCGGATTCGTCCGGCAGGTCTTCGCTTTCCACAAAGTCACTGAAAGCCTTGAGCAGGGTGCGGGTCTCGCCCGGGCCGTCGACGCCTTCCTGGCAGCCGATAAAGTCGCGGAAGTACTCCGAGACCTTCTTGCCGTTCTTGCCCTTGATAAACGAGATGTACTGCTTGGATTGCTTGTTGTTCTGCCACTCGGAGACGTTGATCCGCGCGGCCAGGTGCAATTGGCCCAGGTCCAGGTGGCGGGACGGGGTCACGTCCAACTGGTCGGTCACGGCCACGCCTTCACTGTGGTGCAGCAGGGCGATGGCCAGGTAATCGGTCATGCCTTGTTGATAGTGGGCAAACAGCACGTGGCCGCCGGTGGAGAGGTTGGACTCCTCCATCAGCTTTTGCAGGTGCTCCACGGCAATGCGGCTGAAGGCGGTGAAATCCTTGCCGCCGTCGAAATATTCCTTCAACCAGCCGCTGAACGGGTGCGCGCCGGACTCGGCATGGAAAAAGCCCCAGGCCTTGCCTTGTTTGGCGTTATAGCTCTCGTTGAGGTCGGCGAGCATGTTCTCGATCGCCGCCGACTCGGCAAGCTCGGAGTCGCGGGCGTGGAGAACTGCGGGTGTGCCGTCGGGTTTTTTGTCGATCAGGTGGACGATGCAATGACGGATCGGCATGGGCTTCTCGGCTGGTTGAAGGGGAGTGGTGGGGCTCCCGGAAAAAGTCGCCAGTGTACCGCACCCGCTGGGGATGGCGCTGTTCGAAGGGCGTTTTGGGTGCTCTCCGACAGGCCATATGCCTTTTTTTCACGGTTTAGAGCGATAAAGCTGACCAAATGGGTATGTTGAGGCGGATATTTCCCCGTCTCTGTGCTAGTTTTGCCCCGTCTTACGCGCAGTCTGGGCGTTAAGCGTGCATTCAGCATTTGTCAGGTCGAACCAAACCCGGTTTCAGGTATCTATAACCCCGATCTTCGTGGTTATAGCCCTTGGGTGCCAGGCCTTGATGGCAGGGCTCGATGGCTGACACTGCACTCTGCAATCCAAATGAATTTGATAGGGAAGGAACACCACAATGGCTATTACTAAAGACCAACTGATCGCTGATCTGGCTGAAGCTGTAGACGCACCGAAAACTACCGTGCGTGCTCTGCTGGACCAACTGAGCCAGATCGTTGCTGATCAGCTGGAAAACGGCGGCGAAATCACTCTGCCAGGCGTTGGCAAACTGAAAGTGACCGAGCGTCCTGCCCGTACTGGCCGTAACCCTTCGACTGGCGCTGCCATCGAAATCGCTGCCAAGAAAGTTATCAAGCTGGTTGTGGCCAAAGGCCTGACCGACGCTGTTAACAAGTAAGACGCAGCAAAAAAAACCGCGCTCCGGAGTGATCCGGGCGCGGTTTTTTGTTGCCTGCGATTTATGCGGTGCTTTCTGTGGCGAGGGAGCTTGCTCCCGTTGGGTTGCACAGCTGCCCCAAGATTCTGGGAGCGCTGCGCACTCCAACGGGAGCAAGCTCCCTCGCCACAGGGTTAGTCGCGCGCCCAGCGCTGGCGCCACACCTGTTGCTCGCTCGGGGTCTGGAAGGTCCAGGCGACGAAGCGGCTCTGCTTCTGGCCCTGGGACATCTCCACCACCTGGCTTTCCAGTACACCGGCCTTTTTCAGCGCAGTCTGGATCGCCGGCAAGTTCGACGCCTTCGACACCAGGGTGCTGAACCACAGCACTTTATGCTGGAAATGCGCGCTTTCAGCGATCAGTTGCGTCACAAACCGCGCTTCACCGCCTTCACACCACAATTCCGCCGACTGGCCACCGAAGTTCAGCACCGGCAACTTGCGTTTCGGATCCGCCTTGCCCAATGCACGCCATTTGCGCTCGCTGCCCTTGGTCGCTTCATCCATCGAGGCGTGGAAGGGCGGGTTGCACATGGTCAGGTCAAAACGCTCGCCAGGCTCCAGCAGGCCCAGCAGGATCTGCTTGGGATTGGTTTGCTGGCGCAGCTGGATGGCCTTGTTCAGTCCGTTGGACTGCACGATCGCCTTGGCGGCGGCCACGGCGGTGGGGTCGACTTCCGAACCGAGGAAATTCCAGCGGTACTCGCTGTAACCGATCAACGGGTAGACGCAGTTGGCGCCCATGCCGATGTCCAGCACCTTCACCGGCGCACCACGCGGGATCACGCCCTCGTTGACGCTGGCCAGCAGGTCGGCGAGGAAGTGCACGTAATCGGCGCGGCCTGGTACCGGTGGGCACAGGTAATCAGCGGGGATGTCCCAGTGATTGATGCCGTAGAACGCCTTGAGCAACGCCCGGTTGAACACCCGCACCGCGTCGGGGCTGGCGAAGTCGATGCTTTCCTTGCCGTACGGGTTGATGATCACGAATTGCGCCAGTTCCGGCGTGGTCTTGATCAGCGCCTGGAAGTCGTAACGGCCCTGGTGGCGGTTACGCGGGTGCAAGGTGGCTTCTTTCCGGGGCACGACAGGCTTGGCCGGCGTGGTGGATTTGGGCTTCTTGCGCGGTGCTTTGGGTGTGCTGGGGGCGGTCATGGGCTGCGTCGATTCTGGGGTTGTTTCAAAAGTGGCGGGTATTGTCACACATTCCTTGGTCGAACTCGGTCAAATGTGGGAGCTGGCTTGCCTGCGATGCAGGCGACTCGGTGCATCTGCCAGACCGAGGTGATGCCATCGCAGGCAAGCCAGCTCCCACATTGATCGGGTTTCCAAAGAGAAATAGCAGTGTTCTGCGGGCCAAAAAAAAGAGACCCGAAGGTCTCTTTTTTCACACGGGCTGCCCCTTAAAGGCTGGAAATCCGTGCGTGTTGCTCGGCCAGCTTGCCCAAGGCCTGTTCAGCCTCGGCCAGCTTGGCGCGCTCTTTCTCGATGACTTCGGCCGGCGCCTTGTCGACGAACGCGGCGTTGGACAGCTTGCCGCCCACCCGCTGCACTTCGCCTTGCAGACGCAGGATTTCCTTGTCCAAACGCGCCAACTCGGCACCTTTGTCGATCAGGCCGGCCATCGGCACCAGCACTTCCATCTCGCCCACCAGAGCGGTAGCAGACAGCGGTGCTTCGGCGCCAGCGGCCAATACGGTGATCGACTCCAGCTTCGCCAGCTTCTTCAGCAAGGCGTCGTTCTCGGTGAGACGACGCTGATCTTCGGCGCTGGTGTTCTTCACGAATACCGCCAGTGGCTTGCCCGGCCCGATGTTCATCTCGGCGCGGATGTTGCGCGTGCCGAGCATCAGGGTCTTGAGCCATTCGATATCGCTTTCGGCGGCCTCATCAATGCGCGCTTCGTTGGCCACCGGCCAAGGTTGCAGCATGATGGTCTTGCCGTCTTTGCCGGCCAGCGGCGCGAGGCGCTGCCAGATTTCTTCGGTGATGAACGGCATGAACGGGTGCGCCAGGCGCAGCGCCACTTCCAGTACGCGCACCAGGGTGTGACGGGTGCCGCGCTGACGTTCGATCGGCGCGTTCTCGTCCCACAGCACGGGCTTGGAGAGTTCCAGGTACCAGTCGCAATACTGGTTCCAGATGAACTCGTACAAGGCCTGCGCCGCGAGGTCGAAGCGGAACTGGTCGAGTTGACGGGTCACTTCGGCTTCGGTGCGCTGCAACTGGGAGATGATCCAGCGGTCCGCCAGGGACAGCTCGATGGCCTCGCCGTTCTGGCCGCAGTCTTCGCCTTTATCCAGCACGTAGCGCGCGGCGTTCCAGATCTTGTTGCAGAAGTTGCGATAGCCTTCGACGCGGCCCATGTCGAACTTGATGTCGCGACCGGTGGATGCCAGCGAGCAGAAAGTGAAGCGCAGGGCGTCGGTGCCGTAGCTGGCGATGCCGTCGGCAAATTCGTCGCGGGTCTGCTTCTCGATCTTCTTCGCGAGTTTCGGCTGCATCAGGCCCGAGGTGCGTTTCTGCACCAGGGTTTCCAGGTCGATGCCGTCGATGATGTCCAGCGGGTCCAGGACGTTGCCTTTGGACTTGGACATCTTCTGGCCCTGGCCATCACGTACCAGGCCGTGCACGTACACGGTCTTGAACGGTACTTGCGGGGTGCCGTCTTCGTTTTTCACCAAATGCATGGTGAGCATGATCATCCGGGCGACCCAGAAGAAAATGATGTCGAAGCCGGTCACCAGCACGTCAGTCGGGTGGAATTTCTCGAGGAACTCGGTTTTTTCCGGCCAGCCCAAGGTGGAGAACGTCCACAGGCCCGAGCTGAACCAGGTGTCCAGTACGTCGTTGTCCTGTTGCAGCGCCACGTCCGGGCCGAGGTTGTGCTTGGCACGCACTTCGGCTTCATCGCGGCCAACGTAGACCTTGCCCGACTCGTCGTACCAGGCCGGAATCCGGTGGCCCCACCACAGCTGACGGCTGATGCACCAATCCTGGATGTCACGCATCCACGAGAAATACATGTTTTCGTACTGTTTCGGCACGAAGGCGATACGGCCGTCTTCCACCGCAGCAATCGCCGGCTCAGCCAGAGGTTTGGTCGACACGTACCACTGGTCGGTCAGCCAAGGCTCGATGATGGTGCCGGAACGGTCGCCTTTCGGCACTTTCAGGCCGTGGTCGTCGACACTGACCAGCAGGCCGGCAGCGTCGAAGGCGGCAACGATCTGCTTGCGCGCTTCAAAACGGTCGAGGCCGGCGTATTCGGCCGGGATCTTGCCGTCGATGCTCTCATTCAGCGTGCCGTCGAGGTTGAACACCTGGCAGGCCGGCAGCACGGCGGCGTTCTTGTCGAAAATGTTCAGCAGCGGCAGGTTGTGGCGCTTGCCGACTTCATAGTCGTTGAAATCGTGGGCCGGGGTGATTTTCACGCAGCCGGTGCCGAATTCAGGATCGCAGTAGTCGTCCGCGATGATCGGGATGCGACGGCCAACCAGCGGCAGCTCGACGAACTTGCCGATCAGCGCCTGGTAACGCTCGTCGTTCGGGTTAACCGCGACGGCGGCGTCGCCGAGCATGGTTTCCGGACGAGTGGTGGCGACGATCAGGTAGTCATTGCCTTCGGCGGTCTTCGCGCCGTCAGCCAGCGGATACTTGAGGTTCCACAGGAAACCTTTCTCGTCGTGGTTTTCCACTTCAAGGTCGGAAATCGCCGTGTGCAGCTTGGTGTCCCAGTTGACCAGGCGCTTGCCGCGGTAGATCAGGCCGTCTTCATGCAGGCGCACGAAGGCTTCTTTCACGGCTTCCGACAGGCCGTCGTCCATGGTGAAGCGCTCGCGGCTCCAGTCGACGGACGAACCCAGGCGACGGATCTGACGGCTGATGTTGCCGCCGGACTGATCCTTCCATTCCCAGATTTTCTCGAGGAATTTCTCGCGGCCCAGGTCGTGACGGTTCTGGCCGGTGGCTTCCAGTTGGCGTTCCACCAGCATCTGGGTGGCGATACCGGCGTGGTCGGTGCCCGGCTGCCACAGGGTGTTGCGACCCTGCATGCGGCGGAAACGGATCAGGGCGTCCATGATCGCGTTGTTGAAGCCATGGCCCATGTGCAGGCTGCCAGTGACGTTCGGTGGCGGAATCATGATGGTGTAGGAATCGCCCGCGCCTTGCGGAGCGAAATAATTCTCGGACTCCCAGGTCTGGTACCAGGAAGTTTCAATAGCGTGCGGCTGGTAGGTCTTATCCATGCGCGGCGGGACCCTAGTTGGCATTAATTCAGGAAAGCCGACAAGTATAACGGGGGATAGGGCAAATGTGGGAGCTGGCTTGCCTGCGATTGCGGTGTAGCAGTCACTGATGAGGTTGACTGAAAAACCACTATCGCAGGCAAGCCAGCTCCCACAGGGATTTGGGTTCGAACTCAGTTCTGATACTGGCTCAACAACCGCTCCATGCGCGCATCCAGCCGGCGCTTGATCTCGGTTTCGATATGCGGGGCAAAATCGTCGATCACGTCTTGCATGATCAGTTGCGCGGCGGCGCGCAGTTCGTTGTCCAGGTGCAGCAGCAGGGCGTCGGGGGCTTTTTCGGCGGCAGGTACGGCAACGGCCGGAGCCTGCGCGGCTGGCGCAACGGGCGTTTCGACCGGTTCCGGGGCAACAGGCTTGCCACCGACCATATCGAACAGCAAGGGAATCTGTACGTCACCGTTGACCGCATCGGTCAGCAGCGGCGGTTGCAGCTCATCATCACCGAGCAGCTTGCGGATCGACTCAAGGTCGTCCAGCAGGTGGTCAGAGTCTTTTAGCGGGTTTGGAGTGTCCATCATGTGCTCAAAGTCGTTGTAGCCGGTGATCTTGCAGAGAATAGCCCTGTTCGCGGTAGAAGCGGAAACTCTCCCGCGCGGCCTGACGAATAGCCGGATCTTCCACCACCACTTCCGCCACACGGGCGAAGCCTTTGGCGAAGGCCGGTACTTTCAGGTCGAGGTTGACCAGCAGGTCGGTGTGATCGCCACAGCTGTCGCCCAAACCCAACACCACCAGGCCTTGCGGCTCTGATTCGGCGGGGCCGTGGGGCACGAAGCTTTCGCCCTTGAAGCGCCACAGGCGGGCGTCGAGGTCGTCACGCTGGGCGGCGTCGCTGCAATGCAGGTAGATGCGATGGCCCATGCGCCAGGCTTTTTCGGTGAGCTTGCAGGCAAAGTCCAGACGCGCGGAAGGATCGGCGCTGGGCAATATATAGAAGTCGACTTGGGTCATTGGGGGGCCTGCATGTGTAAATACTGTCTGATCGACCCTCACGAAAACCCCGTAGCAGCTGTCGAGCTTCAGCGAGGCTGCGTTGCGGTGTATCAGGTACACCGCTGACGCAGCCTCGCTGAAGCTCGACAGCTGCTACGGGTCGGGACGGCGTTGGAATCGCCGCCCCGGGATCGTCATTTTCAGGCTTTGGCGCGGTCCAGCAGGTACTGGGTCAGCAACGGAACCGGACGGCCAGTGGCGCCCTTGTCCTTGCCGCCGCTGGTCCAGGCAGTGCCGGCGATGTCCAGGTGGGCCCAGTTGAAGTTCTTGGCAAAACGCGACAGGAAGCAGGCTGCGGTGATGGTGCCGGCTTTCGGGCCGCCAATGTTGGCGATGTCGGCGAACGGGCTGTCCAGCTGTTCCTGGTACTCGTCGAACAACGGCAGTTGCCAGGCGCGGTCATCAGCCGCCTTGCCGGCGCTGAGCAGTTGGCCGATCAGTTCGTCGTTGTTGCCCAAAAGGCCTGAAGTGTGGGCGCCCAAGGCAACCACGCAGGCACCGGTCAGGGTGGCGATGTCGATCACGGCTTGCGGCTTGAAGCGTTCGGCGTAGGTCAGGGCGTCGCACAGCACCAGGCGGCCTTCGGCGTCGGTGTTGAGGATTTCGACGGTCTGGCCGCTGAGGGTGGTGACGATGTCGCCCGGACGGGTCGCGCCGCCGCTCGGCATGTTCTCGGCACACGCCAGGATGCACACCAGGTTGATCGGCAGCTTGAGTTCCAGCACGGCACGCAGGGTGCCGAACACGCTGGCGGCGCCGCCCATGTCGTACTTCATCTCGTCCATGCCCAGGCCCGGCTTGAGGCTGATGCCGCCGGTGTCGAAGGTGATGCCTTTGCCGACCAGGGCAAATGGCTTCTCGGACTTCTTGCCGCCGTTGTATTGCATCACGATCAGGCGTGGCGGCTGGTCGCTGCCCTGGCCCACGGCATAGAACGAGCCCATGCCCAGTTCCTTGATCTTCTTCTCATCTAGGACTTCGACTTTCAGGCCCTTGAATTCCTTGCCCAGCGCCTTGGCTTGCTCGCCCAGGTAGGTGGGGTGGCAGATGTTCGGTGGCAGGTTGCCCAGGTCACGGGTGAACGCCATGCCGCCGGCAATGGCCTGGGCGTGGGTCACGGCGCGTTCGACTTCAGCCTGGGCGGCCTTGATGGTCAGCAGGGTGACTTTCTTCAGGGCGCGGGGTTCGGCTTTGGTGCTCTTGAACTGGTCGAAGACGTATTCGCCATCCAGCAGGCTTTCGGCCAGCAGACGGGTCTTGCCGTAGCTGTCGCGGCCCTTGACCACGATTTCGTCCAGCGCCAGGGCTGCGTCGGTACCGCCCAGGCCCTTGAGGGTGTTGAGGATGCCGGTGATGATCTTGCGGAACGGACGGTCGCCCAGTTCGGCGTCCTTGCCCACGCCCACCAGCAATACGCGGTCGGCTTTAAGGTTCGGCAGGCTTTGCAGCAGCAGGCTCTGGCCCACTTTGCCGGCTAGGTCACCGCGCTTGAGGACCGCGCTGATGGCGCCGCCGCTCAGTTCGTCCAGTTGCTTGGCGGCAACGCCCAGCTTGCGGCCTTCGCCGACAGCGACCACGAGGGTGGCGGTTTTCAACGTTTCGGGGCTAACGCTTTTTACAACCAGTTCCATTTTCGGGTCCCTTATAAAGGTCAGTGAGCCAGGAGTCTGTACTCCGGCTTGTAAGCTTGGCAGCCTGTAGGCCGCCCGCGACAAAGGCCGCAGTTTGAACCTCGCCGGCCGAGCCTGACAACCCTTGCGGGCAGCTTTGTGCACGCGTATGAGCAAGCTCCGTGACAGGTGCGGTCAATCACAGGATAATGCGCCATCTTTTTAGCCGGCCTGCAGCAATGGGTCGACTCGCTATGCTTGCTTGTTTGGCCGCCTTAGCCTGACAACCCTGGAGTGTCTGGTTTGATCGTCTTCCGTTATCTGTCCCGCGAAGTCCTGTTGACCCTGAGTGCCGTGAGTGCGGTATTGCTGGTCATCATCATGAGTGGTCGTTTCGTCAAATACCTCGCCCAGGCTGCCTCGGGCGCCCTGGATCCGGGCTCGCTGTTCCTGATCATGGGCTTTCGCCTGCCAGGCTTTTTGCAGCTGATCCTGCCATTGGGCCTGTTTCTCGGGATTCTGCTGGCTTATGGCCGCTTGTACCTCGAAAGCGAAATGACCGTGCTGTCGGCCACCGGCATGAGCCAGCAACGCCTGCTGGCCATGACCATGGTCCCGGCCACCGGCATCGCGCTGGTCGTGGCCTGGCTGAGCCTGAGCCTGGCGCCCCAGGGAGCCTTGCAGTTCCAGCTGGTGCTCAACAAACAGGACGCCATGACCGAATTCGACACCCTGGAGCCGGGCCGCTTCCAGGCGCTCAACGACGGCACTCGGGTGACTTATACCGAACAACTGTCGGATGACCGTGCCAACCTGGGCGGTGTGTTCATCTCCCAGAAAAACCTCGGCCAGAACCAGAAAGACCGTGGCATTTCGATCCTGGTGGCCGACAAGGGGCGCCAGGAAGTGCGCCCGGACGGCAGCCGCTACCTGATTCTGGAGGACGGCTATCGCTATGACGGCAGCCCCGGCCAGGCCGATTACCGTGCGATCAAGTACGACACATACGGCGTGATGCTGGCCCGGCCGGATGTCAGCGACGAGGTCACCGACCGTGACGCCATCCCGACGCCAGACCTGCTCGGCAGCAAGGAACTGCGCTCGATCGCCGAGCTGCAATGGCGGATTTCCCTGCCGCTGCTGGTGTTTATCGTGACCTTGATGGCTGTGCCGCTGTCCCGGGTCAACCCGCGCCAGGGCCGTTTCCTCAAGCTGTTGCCGGCGATCCTGCTTTATATGGCCTACCTGACCATCCTGATTTCCGCCCGCGGCTCCCTGGAGAAGGGCAAGCTGTCGCCGACCCTCGGGTTGTGGTGGGTCCACGGGATTTTCCTGGCGATTGGCCTGGGCCTGCTTTATTGGGAACCGTTGCGCTTGAAGATGCAGAGTCGTCGCAGCATGAAGGAGCTGGCTCGTGGTTAAGCTCGACCGCTACATTGGTAGCAGCGTCCTGGTCGCAATCCTTGCGGTACTGGGCATTATTCTGGGTTTGGCCTCGTTGTTCGCCTTCATTGATGAAGTGGGCAATGTCAGCGACACCTACACCGTGACCAACGTCCTGAGCTATGTGGCGCTGACCGCGCCCCGTCGCCTCTACGACATGATGCCGATGGCCGCCCTGATCGGCTGCCTGATCGGCCTGGGCAGCCTGGCCAGCAACAGCGAACTGACCATCATGCGTGCGGCGGGTGTTTCCATCGGCCGAATCGTATGGGCGGTCATGAAGCCTATGCTGTTGCTGATGGTAGTCAGCGTGCTGATCGGCGAATACGTAGCGCCTCCGGCCGAATCCACGGCCCAGGCCAATCGTGCCCTGGCCCAGGGCTCGGGTGATGCGCAGAGCTCCAAGCACGGCTTGTGGCACCGCCAGGGTGAGGAATTCATCCACATCAACGCCGTGCAACCGGGCGGCCTGTTGATCGGTGTCACGCGCTATCACTTCGATAAAGAACGTCACCTGTTGTCGTCCAGCTTCGCCAAACGTGCGCAGTACGCCGACGAAAAGTGGCAACTGAGCGAAGTAAGCACCACCTACTTCCGTGACATCGGCAAAGGCGCGGCGTCGAGCACCGAAGTGATCAATGTGCCGACGGAACAGTGGGATATTTCCCTCAAGCCAGAATTGCTGAACACCGTGGTGATGATCCCGGAAAGCCTGCCTATCTCCGGTTTGTGGGGTTACATCCACTACCTCAAGGACCAGGGCTTGAACAATGGCCGCTACTGGCTGGCGTTTTGGGTCAAGGTGTTGCAGCCGGTGGTGACCGCCGCGCTGGTGCTGATGGCGATCTCGTTCATCTTCGGCCCGCTGCGCTCGGTAACCCTGGGCCAGCGCGTGTTTACTGGCGTATTGGTGGGCTTCACCTTCCGTATTGCCCAGGACCTGCTGGGGCCATCCAGCCTGGTATTCGGCTTCTCGCCGCTGTTTGCGGTGCTGGTGCCGACCGCTATCTGCGCCGTGGCCGGCTTCTGGCTGTTGCGTCGGGCCGGTTGAACCCGCGCTTATGAACAAAAAATGCCCCGCTCGAACGATCGGGGCATTTTTGTTCTTGGTCACCATGGATGACGTCTGGTCTGCGCATCAGGTACAATTCCCGGCTATTTTTCAGCGGGCAGTCTGCCTGCAGCCTTTTTGAGTGTTGATCCGTGAGTGATTTGAGTCATATCCGCAATTTCTCCATCATCGCCCACATTGACCATGGCAAGTCGACGCTGGCCGATCGATTCATCCAGATGTGCGGCGGCCTTGCCGAGCGTGAAATGGAAGCCCAGGTGCTGGACTCCATGGACCTCGAGCGCGAGCGCGGGATCACCATCAAGGCCCACAGCGTTACTCTGTATTACACCGCCAAAGACGGTATCAAGTACCAGCTCAACTTCATTGACACCCCGGGCCACGTCGACTTCACCTATGAAGTCAGCCGTTCGCTTGCGGCCTGTGAAGGTGCGTTGCTGGTAGTGGACGCGGGCCAGGGCGTTGAAGCCCAGTCCGTCGCCAACTGCTACACCGCCATCGAGCAAGGCCTGGAAGTGATGCCGGTGCTGAACAAGATCGACCTGCCGCAGGCCGATCCGGACCGCGTCAAGGAAGAGATCGAGAAGATCATCGGCATTGACGCCACCGACGCCGTCGAGTGCAGCGCCAAGACCGGCCTGGGCGTCGACGAAGTGCTCGAGCGCCTGGTCAAGACCATTCCAGCCCCCACCGGCAACTACGAAGATCCGCTGCAAGCGTTGATCATCGACTCCTGGTTCGACAACTACCTGGGCGTTGTGTCCCTGGTACGCGTGCGCCACGGCCGTGTGAAGAAGGGCGACAAGATCCTGGTCAAATCCACCGGCAAGATCCACCTGGTGGACAGCGTCGGTGTGTTCAACCCCAAGCACACCGCAACCGTTGATCTGAAAGCCGGTGAAGTGGGCTTCATCATCGCCGGTATCAAGGACATCCACGGTGCACCGGTGGGTGACACCCTGACCTTGAGTTCCACCCCTGACGTCGACGTGCTGCCGGGCTTCAAACGCATCCAGCCGCAGGTTTACGCCGGCCTGTTCCCGGTCAGCTCCGACGACTTCGAGGATTTCCGCGAAGCCCTGCAGAAGCTGACCCTCAACGACTCGTCGTTGCAGTACACCCCGGAAAGCTCCGACGCCCTGGGCTTCGGCTTCCGCTGTGGTTTCCTGGGCATGTTGCACATGGAAATCATCCAGGAGCGCCTCGAGCGCGAATACGACCTGGACCTGATCACCACCGCGCCGACGGTTATTTTTGAGCTGGCGCTGAAAACCGGTGAAACGATTTACGTCGACAACCCGTCCAAGCTCCCGGATCTGTCTTCCATCGAAGACATGCGCGAACCGATCGTGCGGGCCAATATTCTTGTGCCGCAAGAGCACCTGGGCAACGTCATTACCCTGTGTATCGAAAAGCGTGGCGTACAGCACGACATGCTGTTCCTCGGTACCCAGGTGCAAGTGACCTACGATTTGCCGATGAACGAAGTGGTCCTGGACTTCTTCGACCGTCTCAAATCCACCAGCCGCGGCTATGCTTCGCTGGATTACCATTTTGACCGTTACCAATCAGCTAATCTGGTGAAGCTGGATGTGCTGATCAACGGCGACAAGGTAGATGCCCTGGCGCTGATCGTGCACAAGGACAACGCGCACTACAAAGGTCGCCAGTTGACCGAAAAGATGAAAGAACTGATTCCGCGCCAGATGTTCGACGTCGCGATCCAGGCCGCCATTGGCGGGCAGATCATTGCACGGACCTCCGTCAAGGCACTCAGAAAGAACGTACTGGCCAAATGCTATGGCGGCGACGTCAGCCGTAAGCGCAAGCTGCTCGAGAAGCAAAAGGCCGGTAAAAAACGCATGAAGCAAGTGGGCAACGTGGAAATTCCACAAGAAGCCTTCCTTGCGGTGCTCAGGTTGGATAGTTAGGTCCTATGTCACTAAATTTCCCGCTGTTGCTGGTCATCGCCGTTGCCGTTTGCGGTCTATTGGCGTTGCTCGATCTGGTGTTCTTCGCCCCGCGTCGCCGGGCAGCCATCGCGTCCTATCAGGGCAGCGTCAGCCAGCCCGATGTGGCGGTGGTCGAGAAACTGAACAAAGAGCCGATGCTGGTTGAATACGGCAAGTCGTTCTTCCCGGTGTTGTTCATCGTGCTGGTGCTGCGTTCGTTTCTGGTGGAACCGTTTCAGATCCCTTCGGGCTCGATGAAACCTACCCTGGACGTGGGCGACTTCATCCTGGTGAACAAGTTTTCCTACGGGATTCGCTTGCCGGTGATCGACAAGAAGGTGATCGAGGTCGGTGACCCGCAGCGCGGCGATGTGATGGTGTTTCGCTACCCAAGCGACCCGAACGTCAACTACATCAAGCGTGTAGTGGGCCTGCCGGGCGACGTGATTCGCTACACCAGCGACAAGCGCCTGTTCGTCAATGGCGAGTCGGTGGCAGAAAAACTGATCGGTTCCGAGCCGAACACCCTGGGCAGCGCCGAGCTGTACCAGGAGAAGCTCGGGGCGGTAGAGCACGAAATCCGCAAGGAAATGAGCCGCTACCGTTCGCCGCCTGACAACCAGTGGACAGTGCCTGCCGGGCACTACTTCATGATGGGCGACAACCGCGACAACTCCAATGACAGCCGTTACTGGGATGACCCCAATATTCCCAAGGACCTGCTGGGCATGGTCCCCGACCAGAATATCGTCGGCAAGGCCTTTGCGGTCTGGATGAGTTGGCCGGAACCCAAGCTCAGCCACCTGCCGAACTTCTCGCGGGTCGGGCTGATCAAGTAATCCATGCGGCGCTGTGAACACAGCGCCGAATGCTTTTCTGGGGCTTGGACAAAGTCCGGCTCCATGCAGCAACCACCAGGATTTGAATTTGAACACAGCGTTAATCGTCGCAGGCCACCGGTGCCTCGAACTGAATGTGGGTAAACCGTGAGCGTTTCTCTAAGCCGTCTCGAGCGTCAGCTCGGCTACACCTTCAAGGATCAGGAATTGATGATCCTTGCCCTTACACACCGCAGTTTTGCCGGGCGTAACAACGAGCGCCTGGAATTCCTCGGTGATGCCATCCTCAATTTCGTTGCCGGTGAAGCCCTGTTCAATCGCTTCCCGCTGGCCCGCGAAGGCCAGTTGTCGCGCTTGCGTGCGCGCCTGGTGAAAGGTGAGACCCTGGCCGTACTGGCCCGTGGTTTCGACTTGGGTGATTACCTGCGCCTGGGCTCCGGCGAGTTGAAGAGTGGCGGTTTCCGTCGCGAGTCGATCCTGGCCGACGCCCTTGAAGCGCTGATTGGCGCGATCTACCTCGATGCGGGCATGGAAGCGGCCAAAGAGCGCGTCGTCGCCTGGCTTTCCACCGAGATCGAAAGCCTGACGCTGGTTGACACCAACAAAGATCCCAAGACCCGCCTGCAGGAATTCCTGCAGTCCCGTGGTTGCGACCTGCCGCGTTACGAAGTGGTGGATATCCAGGGTGAGCCGCATTGCCGAGTCTTCTTCGTCGAATGTGAAATCACCTTACTGAATGAAAAAAGCCGAGGTCAGGGTGTGAGCCGTCGTATTGCCGAACAGGTAGCGGCCGCTGCAGCACTGATTGCCCTGGGCGTGGAGAATGGCCATGACTGATTCAACCGCAACGCGCTGTGGCTATGTTGCCATCGTCGGCCGTCCCAACGTGGGCAAGTCCACGTTGCTGAACCACATCCTGGGACAGAAGCTGGCGATCACCTCGCGCAAGCCTCAGACCACCCGCCACAACATGCTGGGCATCAAGACCGAAGGCGCCGTTCAGGCTGTCTACGTCGACACCCCGGGCATGCACAAAGGCGGCGAAAAGGCCCTTAACCGCTACATGAACAAAACCGCTTCGGCGGCGTTGAAAGACGTCGACGTGGTGATCTTCGTGGTCGACCGCACCAAGTGGACCGACGAAGACCAGATGGTTCTGGAGCGTGTGCAGTACGTCACCGGCCCATTGATCGTCGCGTTGAACAAGACCGACCGTATCGAAGACAAAGCCGAGCTGATGCCGCACCTGAGCTGGCTGCAGGAACAACTGCCGAACGCCCAGATCATGCCGATCTCGGCCCAGCACGGGCACAACCTCGAAGCCCTGGAGCGTGTGATCGCCGGCTACCTGCCGGAGAACGAGCACTTCTTCCCGGAAGACCAGATCACCGACCGCAGCAGCCGTTTCCTCGCCGCCGAACTGGTACGCGAGAAAATCATGCGCCAGATGGGTGCCGAGCTGCCGTACCAGATCACCGTCGAAATCGAAGAGTTCAAGCAGCAGGGCAAGACCCTGCATATCCATGCGCTGATCCTGGTTGAGCGTGACGGCCAGAAGAAAATCATCATTGGTGACAAGGGCGAGCGCATCAAGCGCATCGGCACCGAAGCGCGCAAGGACATGGAATTGCTGTTTGATTCCAAGATCATGCTCAACCTGTGGGTGAAGGTTAAGGGTGGTTGGTCCGATGATGAGCGTGCGTTGCGTTCGTTGGGTTACGGCGACCTGTAAGCCCCGGCCGGATTTGTGGAAGAGGGGCTTGTTGTGGCGAGGGGGCTTGCTCCCGCTGGGGCGCGAAGCGTCCCCAATCCAGTGGCCTGGGCCCATCAGCTAAAACGCGGTGCCCGGTTTTAGGGCTGCTTCGCAGCCCAGCGGGAGCAAGCTCCCTCGCCACAGCAAGCTCCCTCGCCACAAATGCGCTTTGTCACATTGGCTTCTCTTTAGAGACTCTTACTCCCATGTCTCAAACCCCACCCACCGGCCAACCCGCCTACGTCTTGCACAGCCGCGCCTACCGCGAGACCAGCGCCCTGGTGGACTTCCTCACGCCCCAAGGCCGCCTGCGCGCAGTATTGCGCAGCGCACGCGGCAAGGCCGGCACCCTGGCCCGCCCCTTTGTGGCCCTGGAAGTGGAGTTTCGTGGACGTGGTGAGCTGAAGAACGTCGGCCGCATGGAAGCCGCCGGCGCCTCCAACTGGCTCAACGGTGAGGCGCTGTTCAGCGGCCTCTACCTCAACGAATTGCTGATTCGCCTGCTCCCCGCCGAAGACCCGCACCCCGGCGTCTTCGATCACTACGCCGCCACCTTGCTCGCCCTCGCCGAAGGCCGCCCCCTGGAACCGCTGCTGCGCGCGTTCGAATGGCGCCTGCTGGACGATCTCGGCTACGGCTTCGAATTGAGCAACGACTTGCACGGCGACCCCATCGCCGCCGACGGCATGTACCGCCTGCAAGTCGACGCGGGCCTGGAGCGCGTCTACCTGCTGCAACCCGGTCTGTTCCAGGGCACCGAGCTGCTGGCCATGAGCGAAGCCGACTGGACCGCCCCCGGCGCGTTGTCTGCTGCCAAGCGGCTGATGCGCCAGGCACTGGCCGTGCATTTGGGCGGACGGCCATTGGTCAGCCGCGAGTTGTTTCGAAAGCCCTGACATCCCCGTGTATGCTGTGCAGCGATTCCTTCCCTCTTCAGGAGCGCTTTTCGTGACCACCAGCAATCGCATTCTTCTCGGCGTGAACATCGACCACGTAGCCACCCTGCGCCAGGCCCGGGGCACCCGTTACCCGGACCCGGTCAAGGCCGCGCTGGACGCCGAAGAAGCGGGCGCCGACGGCATCACCGTGCACCTGCGCGAAGACCGCCGCCACATCCAGGAGCGCGACGTGTTGCTGCTCAAGGACGTGCTGCAAACCCGCATGAACTTCGAAATGGGCGTCACCGAAGAGATGATGGCGTTCGCCGAGCGCATCCGCCCGGCGCATATCTGCCTGGTGCCGGAAACCCGCCAGGAACTGACCACCGAAGGCGGCCTCGATGTGGCCGGCCAGGAAGCGCGGATCAAGGCGGCCGTGGAGCGTCTGTCGAAGATCGGCAGTGAAGTCTCGCTGTTCATCGACGCCGACGAGCGCCAGATCGAAGCTTCGCGCCGTGTGGGTGCCCCGGCCATCGAACTGCACACCGGCCGTTACGCCGACGCGACCACGCCGACCGAAGTCGCCGACGAATTGCAGCGCATCATCGACGGCGTCAACTGCGGCCTGGCCGAAGGCCTGATCGTCAACGCCGGCCACGGCCTGCACTATCACAACGTCGAAGCGGTGGCCGCGATCAAGGGCATCAACGAGCTGAACATCGGCCACGCGCTGGTGGCTCATGCGCTGTTCGTCGGGTTCAAAGGTGCGGTCGCCGAGATGAAAGCCTTGATTCTGGCCGCCGCCAAGGCCTGAAATAACAACGATCCAATGTGTGACTTGTGTGGGAGCCGGGCTTGCCCGCGATGGCATCACCTCGGTATTTCAGTTGCACCGAGGTGATGCCATCGCAGGCAAGCCAGCTCCCACACTAAGGCCGCTCCCACATGTGGCAATGCGAACCCTTACTGTTTAGGTGATGCCGGTGTATGGTATCTGCCCTTTGCGGGGCTCGGACCCGCTGCAGATACGTGAGGTTGTTGTGTCCCAATCGTTTTCCCGTCGACAAATCCTGGGTGGTCTTGCCGGTCTCGCGGTGGTGGGCGTCGGTGCCGGTGGCGCCTACCGCTATTGGCTGGGTAAAGTCGCCGAGGCCGAGGCGGGGCACGATTACCAGTTGATCGCCGCACCGCTGGACGTGGAACTGGTGCCGGGGCACAAGACCCAAGCCTGGGCCTTCGGCCCGTCGGCGCCGGGCACTGAATTGCGGGTGCGTCAGGGTGAATGGCTGCGGGTGCGGTTTATCAACCACTTGCCGGTTGCCACCACCATCCACTGGCACGGCATTCGCCTGCCGCTGGAAATGGACGGCGTGCCCTACGTCTCGCAACTGCCGGTACTGCCGGGCGAATACTTCGACTACAAATTCCGCGTGCCCGATGCCGGCAGCTACTGGTATCACCCTCATGTGAACAGCAGCGAAGAGCTGGGCCGTGGCCTGGTGGGCCCGCTGATCATCGAAGAACGCGAACCCACCGGTTTCAAACACGAACGCACCCTGAGCCTGAAAAGCTGGCACGTGGACGAAGAAGGCGCCTTTGTCGCCTTCAGCATTCCCCGCGAAGCAGCCCGGGGCGGCACTGCCGGACGCCTGTCGACCATCAACGGCGTATCCCAGGCGGTGATCGATTTGCCGGCCGGGCAGCTCACCCGGGTGCGCCTGCTCAACCTCGATAACACCCTGACCTACCGCATCAACATCCCCGACGTTGAAGCGCAGATCTATGCCCTGGACGGCAACCCCATCGAGCCGCGCCCGTTGGGCAAGGAATACTGGCTGGGCCCGGGCATGCGCATTTGCCTGGCGATCAAGGCGCCGCCTGCCGGTGAAGAATTGTCGATCCGCAACGGCCCGGTGCGCCTGGGTACCTTCCGCTCGGTGGCCAGCACCGACACGGCGACCGAATGGCCACCCGCGCTGCCGGCCAACCCGATTGCCGAGCCGGACCTGGCCAATGCCGAGAAACTCAACTTCAATTTCGAATGGGTTGGATCGGTCTCGGTGAACGTGGACAATAAGCCGCCGAGCCTGTGGCAAATCAACGGCCAGGCCTGGGACATCACCGACAAGACCTGCGCCGACCGCCCGATTGCCAAGCTTGCAAAGGGCAAGAGCTACATATTCGAATTGAAGAACATGACCCAGTACCAACACCCGATCCACCTGCACGGCATGAGTTTCAAGGTCATCGCCTCGAACCGCCACAAGGTGATTCCGTACTTCACCGACACCTACCTGCTGGGCAAGAACGAACGTGCCCGCGTGGCGCTGGTGGCGGATAACCCGGGTGTCTGGATGTTCCACTGCCATGTGATCGACCACATGGAAACCGGCCTGATGGCCGCCATCGAGGTGGCGTGATGCGCCAGTTTCGCCCCACGGCGATTATCGATCGCAGCCGCGACCAGGACTTCATGCGTGAAGCGCTGGCCCTGGCGGCCCAAGGCGCGGCGCTGGGTGAAGTGCCGGTGGGCGCGGTGCTGGTGCAGGATGGCGAGATTATCGGGCGGGGTTTCAACTGCCCCATCAGCGGCAACGATCCGAGTGCGCATGCAGAGATGGTCGCGATTCGCGCGGCCGCCCAGGCGGTGAGCAATTACCGGCTGCCGGGCAGTACGCTGTATGTAACGCTGGAACCGTGCAGCATGTGCGCCGGGCTGATCGTGCATTCTCGGATTGCCCGGGTGGTGTACGGCGCGCTGGAGCCAAAGGCCGGGATCGTGCAAAGCCAGGGGCAGTTTTTTACCCAGGGTTTTCTCAATCATCGGGTGCTGTATGAAGGCGGGGTGTTGGCCGAAGAGTGCGGGACGGTGTTGAGTGAGTTCTTCAAGGCTCGCCGCGCCAAGCCAACACTCTAATCAACCCTGAAGATTCAATGTGGTAACCCGATCAATGTGGGAGCTGGCTTGCCTGCGATGCAGGCACCTCGGTGTATCAGCCGAACCGAGGTGATGGGATCGCAGGCAAGCCAGCTCCCACATTTGATCTCCATTTTTCCAGGGAGATTTGTGGGTTACTTCCTGGCGACGATGACGGCCCGCATCGGCGCCGGCAGCCCTTCAACGGTCTTGCTGTGATCCTCAGGGTCCAGGAAATCGCTCAGGGACTGGTACTTCATCCACTCCGTCCCGCGCTGTTCCTCAATGGTGGTCACGCTCACATCCACGCAACGCACATCACTGAAGCCGGCGCGGCGCAGCCACAGCATCAGCGCCGGCACCGACGGCAGGAACCACACGTTGCGCATCTGCGCGTAGCGATCTTCCGGCACCAGCACTTGCTGCTGATCGCCTTCAACCACCAACGTCTCCAGCACCAGTTCACCGCCCTTGACCAGGCAATCCTTCAGCGCCAGCAAATGCTCGATCGGCGAACGGCGGTGGTAGAACACGCCCATGGAAAACACGGTGTCGAAGCCTTCCATATTCGGCGGCAGGTCTTCAAACGGGAACGGCAGGTGCCAGGCCTTAGGCGTCGACAGGTAGCGCTGCACCGCCTGGAACTGGCAGAAGAACAGCCAGTTCGGGTCGACGCCAATCACGCTGTCTGCCCCGGCGCCGAGCATGCGCCACATGTAATAGCCGTTGCCGCAGCCCACATCGAGGATGCGCTTGCCCTTGAGGTCCAGGTGCGGCGCGACCCGCGACCATTTCCAGTCCGAGCGCCATTCGGTGTCTACATGCACGCCGAACAGGTCGAACGGGCCCTTGCGCCACGGGCACAGGCCCATCAGCGCGGTGCGCATTTGCGCGCGGGTTTCGTCGTCGCAATCGGTGTCGAGCACCAGGCCGTTCAGCAGGTCGATTTCACTGGGCATGATCTTCGGCAGCGCATCCAGCGCACTTTGCCAGCGCTCCAGGTCGCCGTGACCCTTTTCCATCTTCGCATCGAGTTGCGCTTGCAGGCCCTGGGCCCATACGGCCAGGGGAGTGCCGACCAGATGGCGGGCGAGGGGAGACAGATCAATCATGGCAAGGCAATCAACGAGGCAAAGTTAAGACACTGGAACCACGGCACGACTTTCGAGAACCCGGCCGCCAGCAGGCGTTCGCGGTGTTCTTCGAGGCTGTCGGGCTTCATGACGTTTTCGATGGCGCTGCGTTTCTGGGCGATTTCCAGTTCGCTGTAGCCGTTGGCGCGTTTGAAGGCGATGTGCAAATCAGTGAGCAGCGCGTGTTCTTGCGAATCATTGAAGCGCAGCTTTTCCGAAAGGATCAGCGCGCCGCCCGGCAGCAGCGACTGGCGAATGCGCGAGAGCAAGGCCAGGCGCTGTTGGGGTGCGATAAATTGCAGGGTGAAGTTCAGCGCCACCACCGAAGCCGGCTGGAATTGCAGCGCGAGGATATCGCCCTCGATCACTTCCACCGGCAGCAACTCCTGGAACATCGAGTCCTGGCCGTTGAGGTATTCGCGGCAACGCTCGACCATCGCCGCCGAGTTATCCACAGCGATTACCCGGCAGCCGTCGGTGCGCACGTGACGGCGCAGGGCCTGGGTCACGGCGCCGAGGGACGAGCCGAGGTCGTAGAGCACGCTATTGGGTTGGGCAAACTGCGCCGCGAGCACGCCGAGGTTTTCGACGATGGTCGGGTAACCGGGCACCGAGCGCTTGATCATGTCCGGGAAAACCCGCACCACGTCTTCGTTGAAGGCGAAGTCCGGCACCTGGGGCAGGGGCTGGGCGAATAGGCGATCGGGTTCTTTGCTCACGGCTGTTCCGGCGACGAAGGGGGAAAGCCCGGCATTTTAGCCAACTTGCTCCTCGGATGCGCGGGTTGTCTGATGGAACGCCGACGCGGTAATGCCCCACTGCCCCAGCCAATAGCTGACGATCAGTAAATACGGCGCGGCCTCAAACGCCACCACAAACCGATTGATGCCGATCAGCGTGTCGGAAAACACGAACGACGCCGCGCCTGCCGCCGCCAGGTACGCCGAGCGCTTGGGCACGCCGCTGCCCAATCGCGCCAGCGCTCGCCACAACATCGCGCTGATCACCAGCGCATAAACCACCACCGGCACCAGCAACGGGCCCAGGCCGTGGGAAATCAGAATGCTCAGCAAGATCGCGCCCACTACCAGCGCCAATACCAGCGGCAAGATCGCCGGGCGACGGCAGTCGCTCAAGTAGGCTTTCAGGTATGCCAGGTGCGCGAATAAAAACGCACCCAGGCCGAAGATGAACAAATCGCCGGGCCAGGCCAGCAGCACATCGCCCACCAGGGAAAAAATCAGCCCCAGGCTGATCCAGCGTCGATAGTCGGTGGGCGGCGCATCATGCAGCCAGCCCAACAGCGCCAGCACCGGCAACGGCTTTACCAACAGGCAGAGCAGGGTGGCGTGGGTGCTCAGGCCGTAGATAAAGGTTACCGCCCCCATCAACGCAAGGATCATCCATGGCATATCAGTTCACCGTAATGGCGCAGTCGAAGGTTTCGGCCGGTTCAGCTTCCGGCTCCCAGGGCTGTTGTGAGGTGAGGCGCAAACGGCCCTGGCCCGCATTGAAGGCCTGGAAGCGCCAGGTGGATTGACCGCCACTGCCGATCACGCCGGTGTCTTCGGTGTTGCTGTAGACCTCGGGGCTCAGGCTGCGCAGCACGCCGCCGGCCGAGTCCTGGATGGCCCAGCGGTAACCGGTGGTGGGGTTGCTGGGCAGGGTCAGGATCAGGTTTTGCCCGGTCTTGAGTTGCAGCGGGCAAGCGCTCTGTTTTTCCACGGTGACGTTTTGCTTCGGCGCACTGGCACAGGCGGCGAGCAGGCAAAGGCTCAGGGGGAGAAGCAGGCGGGCAGCGGTCATGGGGGCTCCGTTGTTTGGCGACGAAGGGCGAGCATAACCGAAGATGAGACAAGGTGTGACAAGCGAGGAAGTTGTGTTGATAGGGCTGGCGCTATCGCGGGCAAGCCCGCTCCCACATTTGACCGCGTTGTCATTAACAACACCGATCCCTGTGGGAGCCGGGCTTGCCCGCTATGGCGCCAGCTCAGGCACTACATAATTATCAGAACAACACCTTCGCCACATCCGCAAAGCGTTTGGCAAAGTGCACCGTCATGCCTTCCTTCAGGTACTCCGGCAATTCCTCAAAACTCCCGCGATTAGGCTCCGGCAAAATCAGCTCGTGAATCTTCTGGCGCCGCGCCGCAATCACTTTCTCGCGCACCCCGCCAATCGGCAGCACATGCCCGGTCAACGTCAGTTCACCGGTCATGGCCACGCCTTTTTTCGGCGGCTGGTTACGTGCCAGCGACAGCAATGCACTGGCCATGGTCACCCCGGCGCTCGGGCCGTCTTTGGGTGTGGCGCCTTCCGGCACGTGCAGGTGCACGAAGGCTTCGTCGAAGAATTTCGGGTCACCGCCAAACGATTTCAGATTCGAGCTGATGTAGCTGTAGGCAATCTCGGCCGATTCCTTCATCACATCACCCAATTGCCCGGTGAGCTTGAAGCCACGGTTGAGCGTGTGAATGCGCGTCGCCTCGATCGGCAAGGTCGCGCCGCCCATGCTGGTCCAGGCAAGGCCGGTGATCACACCGGTGCCCGACAGTACCTGCTCGTTACGGAACACCGGCATGCCCAGTGAAGCTTCCAGGTCCTTGTTGCCGATCTTGATCACCGAGTCCGGCTCATCCAGCAGCTTGACCACCGCCTTGCGCACCAGTTTGCCCAGCTGTTTTTCCAGCTGGCGCACACCGGCTTCCCGGGCGTAGCCATCGATCAGGGCGCGCAGGGCGCCGTCGCTGATGGACAGGCTGTTTTTCGACACACCGGCTTTTTCCAACTGCTTGGGCCACAGGTGGCGCTTGGCAATCGCGACTTTTTCTTCGGTGATATAGCCCGACAGGCGAATCACTTCCATCCGGTCCAGCAGCGGGCCGGGGATTGAATCCAGGGTGTTGGCGGTGCACACGAACAGCACTTTGGACAGGTCCAGGCGCAGGTCCAGGTAGTGGTCGAGGAATTCGACGTTCTGTTCCGGGTCCAGGGTTTCGAGCAGGGCCGAAGCCGGGTCGCCCTGGTAGCTCTGGCCCATCTTGTCGATCTCGTCGAGCATGATCACCGGGTTCATCACTTCCACATCTTTAAGCGCTTGCACCAGCTTGCCCGGCATGGCGCCGATGTAGGTGCGGCGATGGCCCTTGATCTCGGCTTCGTCACGCATGCCGCCGACACTGAAGCGGTAGAACGGCCGACCGAGGGACTCGGCAATCGACTTGCCCACGCTGGTCTTGCCCACGCCCGGCGGGCCTACCAGCAACACGATGGAGCCGGCGACTTCGCCTTTGTAGGCGCCCACTGCGAGGAATTCGAGGATGCGGCTCTTGATGTCGTCCAGGCCGGCGTGGTGTTTGTCGAGCACTTTGCGGGCGTGCTTGAGGTCGAGTTTGTCCTCGCCATACACGCCCCATGGCACCGAGGTGGCCCAGTCCAGGTAGTTGCGGGTGACCGCGTACTCCGGCGAACCGGTTTCCAGGATCGACAGCTTGTTCATTTCTTCGGTGATGCGTTTCTGCGCCTGGGTCGGCAGTACCTTGTCCACCAGGCGTTGTTCGAACTGTTCGACGTCGGCGCTGCGATCGTCCTTGGTCAGCCCCAGCTCTTGCTGGATGACCTTGAGCTGTTCCTTGAGGAAGAACTCGCGCTGGTGCTCGCCGATCTTGCGGTTCACTTCGGCGGAGATTTCTTTTTGCAGGCGCGCGACTTCGACTTCCTTGCGCAGCATCGGCAGGACTTTTTCCATGCGCTTGAGCATGGGTACACAGTCGAGCACTTGCTGCAGCTCGGTGCCGGTGGCCGAGGTGAGGGCGGCGGCGAAGTCGGTCAGCGGCGACGGGTCGTTGGGGCTGAAGCGGTTGAGGTAGTTCTTCAGCTCTTCGCTGTACAGCGGGTTGAGCGGCAGCAGTTCCTTGATCGCATTGATCAGCGCCATGCCGTAGGCCTTGACCTCGTCGGTCGGCTGGGTCGGCTGGTGTGGGTATTCGACTTCCACCAGGTACGGTGGGCGGTGGTGCTTGAGCCAGGTCTTGATCCGCACGCGGGTCAGGCCCTGGGCGACGAATTGCAGTTTGCCGTTTTCACGGCTGGCGTGGTGCACCTTCACCAGGGTGCCGTACAGCGGCAGGCTGGAGGTGTCGAAATGGCGCGGGTCTTCAGGCGGGGTTTCCATGAAGAACAGGGCAAGGGAGTGGTGCTCGGATTTGCTCACCAGTTCCAGGGTTTCGGCCCACGGCTCTTCATTGACGATTACCGGCAACACCTGCGCCGGGAAGAACGGCCGGTTGTGGATCGGGATGATGTAGACCTTGTCGGGCAGGTTTTGCCCCGGCAGCGCCAAGCCTGTGTTGGCGGAAGTGTGTTCAGCGTTTTCCGGATCGGCGTAGTCGTCGAGGTCGATGTCCGGGAATTCTTGCTGGTCGCTCATGGGGCACCTGCATAAGGAAGTATGCAGGTTAGATGGGGCGGGTCGGCAGTGGTTTCAATGGGCGAGGGTAGTTAGCAACAAATTGCATGAATTCAGCTGAGTTTGTGCAGGTAGGCCGGTAAAGGCTGCTCAGGCAGCACCGACAGCACCTTCAACCGTTGCAACATCCGCTGCCGGGCCCGTTGCAGGTGCTCGCGCAGGTTCAGCGCGGCGGCGTCGAAGGCGCCGTGCAGCAGCAACTCCAGGATCAGCCGGTGCTCGGCCAGCATCGCCGGGTCGGCGCCGATACCCAGCAGCCGGTAGAAAATCCGGCTGATGATCATCGGGCTCTGCCCCTGGCGGATCAGCGCGGCGATCTTGCGGTTTTGCAGGCCCGCGAGGCAGTGCTGGTGCAGGTCTTCCTCGATCTGCTCGATCTCCTCCAGGCTGCAATGGGCGCTGTCCTGTGCATCTAGCACCCGTTGCAGCATGGCTTGCAGCAGGTCGCGATCGAGGTTCGGCGCGCTCTGGCGCAGGGCTTCGGGCTCCAGGCAGGCGCGCAGTTCGTAGTCTTCGGTGACTTCCCGGGCGGTCAGCGGCCCGGCCAGCCATTGGGAATAGGGTTCCTTTTCCACCAGGCCACGGTCTCGCAGGCGCATCAGCGCTTCACGCACCACCGCGCGGCTGACGTTGTAGTGCTCGGCGGCAGCCTGTTCGTCGAGGCGGTAATGGCCGAAGGCGATGCAGGTAGACAGTGCTGCGCCGATCTCCTCGACGATGCGCTCCCCCAGCGGCCGGGTGTCCACCAGTTCATCCTCACCGTTGAGGCCCAGGTGCGCGTGGCTCAGGGGCAGGCGTAGCGGCTCCATGTCCAGGCCATCGGGATTGATCAGGTAACCCCGGCCATCGAAGCGGCAAATCAGCCCTTCGTCATGCAACAGGTTCAGGGCCTTGCGCACCGGTACCCGACTGGTGCCGAACAGCTCGGCCAGCGGCGCTTCCAGCAACACCAGGCCATGGCGGGCGGTGCCGTGGGTAATGGCATCGCGCAAAACCTGGTGAATCATCGCGTAACGGGAAGCCGAGGCTGACACTGCTTTCATCGGGTTCTCTGGAGCAAACGGGTCGGTGGCCGGGGATTCTCTCATAGTTGCGCCTGTCACTCTGCGCCACGTCGGTGGCACTTTTTTGGGGCCTTCAGGGAGTGAATGTTACTTTTCTGCACCAAAATGTACTTATTAATAAAAGATACATTATTTCATTGTGGACGAACGCCAAGCATCAACGGCTATTTCTTTTGATGTTAAAAACCTATCTATCCCGTGGGTCTGATCCAAAGTGCCGGATCCGCCAAACACTCTTCCCACAAGACTGGCACGAAAGCTGCCTTTGTAAAATGTACATTTTATTAATATGTACGTTTTTAAAGGTCATTCCCATGTCAGACGCCACTTCACTGGCCGAGGATTTCGCCAGCGGTCGCAGCGACCCGGTGCAGGCCCTTGAGCAGGCTCTTGTTCAAGCGAGCATGGTTCCCAGCGTATTCATTTCCCTGACCGCCGAGCGCGCCCGGCGTGAGGCCGAAGCGTCCGCTGCCCGTTGGCGTGCCGGTCAGCCTTTGAGTGTGTTCGATGGCGTGCCCCTGGCCTGGAAAGATTTGTTCGACGTGGCCGGCAGCATCACCACGGCGGGTGCCGCCTATCGCGGCAACGCGCCGGCCGCATTGCTGGATGCGCCGAGTGTTGGCCTGTTGTGCCGCGCCGGCATGGTCAGCGTGGGCAAGACCAACCTCAGCGAGCTGGCGTATTCGGGCCTCGGCCTGAACCCGCATTTCGGCACGCCGCACAACCCGAGCAGTATCGATCAGCCACGGATTCCCGGCGGCTCATCCTCGGGCTCGGCGGTCGCCGTGGCTGCCGGTATCGTGCCCATCGCCATGGGCACCGACACGGCCGGCTCCATCCGCATTCCCGCCGCGTTGAATGGCGTGGTCGGTTATCGCAGCAGTTGCCGGCGCTACAGCCGCGACGGCGTATTCCCGCTGGCCCATACCCTCGACAGCCTCGGCCCGCTGACCCGCAGCGTGCGCGATGCACTGGCCATCGATGACCTGCTCAATGGTCGCGACCAGCGCCAGCCACGCCAGGCCCGCAGCCTCCATGGCCAGCGTTTTTGGGTTGAACAGAGTGTGCTGCAAGACGCCCGGGTCGAGCCCGCGGTGCGCGACAACCTGCAGCGTTGTGTCGACCAATTAAAAGCCGCAGGCGCACTGATTGACGTGCGCCCGTCGAAGACCTTCCAGGGCACCCTCGACCTGATCCAGCATCAGGGCTGGCTCGGCTCTTTCGAAGCGTTTGCACTCCACGAATCCCTGCTCGACAGCCCCGACGCCGAGCAACTCGACCCCCGCGTACGCCGTCGACTTGAAGCCGCCCGCACACTGCCGGCCAGCCAACTGCTGGCGCTGTACGACGCCCGCCGCCGCCTGCAACAGCAGCTTGTGGACGAGCTCGACGGCGCGATCCTCATCACCCCCACCGTGGCCCACGTAGCCCCGGCCCTGGCGCCACTGGAAGCCGACGATCAACTGTTCGTCAGCACCAACCTCGCCACCCTGCGCCTGACCATGCCCGGCAGCCTGCTGGACATGCCTGGCGTCAGCCTGCCCAGCGGCCGCGATGCCCTGGGCCTGCCTACCGGTCTGCTGCTCAGCGCCCCCAGCGGTGAAGACGCGCGCCTGCTTCGGGCTGCCCTGTCGGTTGAAACAGCCCTCACTTTTTAAGGAGACACATCATGGCTAAAGACATTCTCTGTGCATTTGGCGTCGACGTTGACGCGGTCGCCGGCTGGCTCGGTTCCTATGGCGGCGAAGACTCCCCGGACGACATTTCCCGTGGCCTGTTCGCCGGTGAAATCGGTGCGCCGCGCCTGTTGAAACTGTTCGAACGCTACGGCCTGCGCACCACCTGGTTTATTCCCGGGCACTCGATGGAAACCTTCCCCGAGCAGATGAAGGCCGTGGCCGATGCCGGCCACGAAATCGGCGTGCACGGCTACAGCCACGAAAACCCTATCGCGATGACCGCCGAGCAGGAAGAAATCGTCCTCGACAAGTCCATCGAACTGATCACCCAGGTCACCGGCAAACGCCCCACCGGCTACGTCGCGCCCTGGTGGGAATTCAGCAAGGTCACCAACGAACTGCTGCTGAAAAAAGGCATCAAGTACGACCACAGCCTGATGCACAACGACTTCCACCCGTACTACGTGCGCAAGGGCGACACCTGGACCAAGATCGACTACAGCCAGCACCCCGACACCTGGATGAAACCCCTGGTGCGCGGCGAAGAAACCGACCTGGTGGAGATCCCGGCCAACTGGTACCTCGACGACCTGCCGCCGATGATGTTCATCAAGAAAGCCCCCAACAGCCACGGCTTCGTCAACCCGCGTCACCTGGAAGAAATGTGGCGCGACCAGTTCGACTGGGTCTACCGCGAGCACGAACACGCAGTGTTCACCATGACCATCCACCCCGACGTGTCCGGCCGCCCGCAAGTGCTGCTGATGCTTGAGCGCCTGATCGAACACATCCAGAGCCATGCCGGCGTGCGCTTCGTCACCTTCGACGAAATCGCCGATGACTTTATCCGCCGCCAACCGCGTACCTGATACCTGTAACCAACCCCTGGCCAACCTCCCGAGGCGCGATTCATGTCTATCTACAACAAGCTTGATCTGACTGGCTGGAAACCCCGGCAACTGACGCCCAAGGAAGTGCGTTTCGCCACCTGGATCGCGTTTTTCGCCTGGGTGTTTGCGGTGTATGACTTCATCCTGTTCGGCACCCTGCTGCCGGAAATCGGGCGGCACTTTAACTGGGGTGAAGTGGAGCAAGCGGAGATTGCGACATGGGTGGCGGTCGGCACCGCCGTGGTAGCGCTGGCCATCGGTCCGATCGTGGACAAGCTGGGTCGGCGCAAGGGGATTATTTTCACCGTGGCCGGTTCAGCGATCTGCTCGGCGCTGACCGCCATTGGCGGCGCGTGGGGCAAGTCGTCGCTGATTCTGATCCGTTCGCTGGGCGGCCTGGGTTATGCCGAGGAAACCGTCAACGCAACCTATCTGAGCGAGCTGTACGCCGCGTCCGATGATCCGAAACTGGCCAAGCGCCGTGGCTTTATCTACAGCCTGGTGCAGGGCGGCTGGCCGGTGGGCGCGTTGATCGCGGCCGGGTTGACCGCGCTGTTGTTGCCGGTGATCGGCTGGCAGGGCTGTTTCGTGTTTGCGGCGATCCCGGCGATTGTCATCGCGGTGATGGCGCGCAAGCTCAAGGAGAGCCCGCAGTTCCAGATTCACCAGCGCATCAGCGAGCTGCGTAAAAGCGGCGCGGTGAAAGAAGCGCAAAACGTCGCCGTGACCTACGGCGTGGACTATGACGAACACAGCAAGGCCGGCCTCAAGGCTGCATTCCGTGGCCCGGCCCGTCGTGCAACATTGGTGATCGGCGCCGCGCTGTTGCTCAACTGGGCGGCCATCCAGGTGTTCAGCGTGCTGGGCACATCGGTGATCGTCAGCGTGCACCACATCTCGTTCGAGAACTCGCTGATCATCCTCGTGCTGTCGAACCTGGTGGGTTACTGCGGCTACCTCAGCCACGGCTGGATGGGCGACAAGATCGGCCGCCGCAACGTGATCGGCCTGGGCTGGATGCTCGGCGGGCTGTCGTTTGCCGGGATGCTGTTTGGCCCGAGCAACATGGCGATGGTGGTCGGGCTGTACAGCCTGGGCCTGTTCTTCCTGATCGGGCCGTACTCGGCGGCGCTGTTTTTCATCAGTGAAAGTTTTCCCACCAGCATCCGTGCCACCGGTGGCGCGATCATTCATGCGATGGGGCCGATTGGTGCGGTGGTCGCCGGGTTTGGCGCGACCCAGGTGCTGTCTGCCGGCAGCGACTGGCAGACCGCTGCCCTGTGGTTCGGCGCGCTGCCGTGCTTCCTGTCCGGCGCATTGATGTTTGCCGCACGCCATGTGCGTCCGGAAACTGTCCAGTAAGGAGTTGATGTGATGAGTCGTAAAGTTGCCTTGATTACCGGTGCCGCCAGCGGCATCGGCCAGGCCCTCGCGGTGGCGTATGCCCGCAGCGGCGTGGCGGTGGTGGGCGGGTATTACCCGGCCGATCCTCACGACCCGCATCACACCGTCGCGCTGGTGGAAGAGGCCGGTGGTGAATGCCTGATGTTGCCGCTGGACGTGGGTGACACCGCGTCGGTGGACAACCTGGCGGCCCAGGCGATCCAGCATTTTGGTCGCCTCGATTACGCGGTGGCCAACGCTGGGTTGTTAAGGCGTGCACCGTTGCTGGAGATGACCGACGAACTGTGGAACGAGATGCTCAACGTCGACCTGACCGGGGTGATGCGCACCTTCCGGGCGGCGACCCGGCACATGCATGAAGGCGGGGCGTTGGTGGCGATTTCGTCGATTGCCGGTGGCGTGTATGGCTGGCAGGAGCACGCACATTACGCGGCGGCCAAGGCCGGTGTGCCGGGGTTGTGCCGGTCGCTGGCGGTGGAGTTGGCGCCGCTGGGGATACGCTGCAATGCGGTGATTCCTGGGTTGATCGAGACGCCGCAGTCGCTGGACGCGAAGAACTCCCTGGGGCCGGAAGGGCTGGCGAAAGCCGCGCGGGCGATCCCGCTGGGCCGGGTCGGGCGGGCGGATGAAGTGGCGTCCCTGGTGCGGTTTTTGACCAGCGAGGAATCGAGCTACCTGACCGGGCAAAGCATCGTGATTGATGGTGGGCTGACCGTGCGCTGGCCGGATTGATGCGGTTTTAAGCCTGATGCAATCAAGTGTGGGAGCTGGCTTGCCTGCGATACAGACAACTCGGTCCTTCAGATGCACCGAGGTGACGCCATCGCAGGCAAGCCAGCTCCCACAGGTAACACTCGACCCGTGGAGGAATAACAATGCCCCAACTCGCTAACCGCCGCGCCGTGATCACCGGAGCCGGCAGCGGCATCGGCGCCGCCATCGCCCGCGCCTACGCCGTCGAAGGCGCGCGCCTGCTATTGGCCGACCGCGACGCCGCAACCCTCGCCGAAACCGCGATCACCTGCCGCAACCTCGGCGCCGAAGTCCTCGAATGCGTGGCCGACGTCGGCACCGTCGACGGCGCCCAGGCCAGCGTCGATGCCTGCGTTGCCCACTACGGCGGCATCGACATTCTGGTCAACAACGCCGGCATGCTGACCCAGGCCCGTTGCGTCGACCTGACCATCGACCTGTGGAACGACATGCTGCGCGTCGATCTCACCAGCGTCTTCGTCGCCAGCCAGCGAGCGTTGCCCCACATGATCGCCCAGCGCTGGGGCCGGATCATCAACGTCGCCTCGCAGCTGGGGATCAAGGGCGGCGCCGAGCTGACGCACTATGCTGCGGCCAAGGCCGGCGTCATTGGTTTCACAAAGTCCCTGGCGCTGGAGGTAGCCAAGGACAATGTGTTGGTCAACGCCATCGCACCCGGGCCGATTGAGACACCGTTGGTAGGCGGCATCAGCGACACCTGGAAACGCGCCAAGGCCGCCGAGTTGCCCCTGGGCCGTTTCGGCCTGGCGGACGAAGTGGCGCCCACCGCCGTGCTGCTGGCCAGTGAGCCCGGCGGCAATCTGTTCGTGGGCCAGACGCTGGGCCCGAATTCCGGCGATGTCATGCCATGAGCGGGCAATAAGCATGTGCGGACTCTGCGGCCTGCTGGGCGAAGAGCTGCACTGGAGCGATCCCTTGGGCGATGAGTTGCCGCGCCGCCGCGAACGCCTGCGCCGGATCGCCGCGATCAATCAGGTGCTGGCGGTGTTCCGGCTCAAGGTCGAAGACTTCCAGGGCGCGTCCTATCTGCTGCTGGGCGCCACCGGCAAACAGGAATTGGCCAGCGGCCTGGATCAATTGTGGCGGGCGGCAGAGGCCATGCTCGGTCGACCGCTGGACCCGTTGGACCCGCGTCTGCTGGATCATCTGGAGCTGTAGGAGCCCGGCTTGCCGGCGATGGCGCCCTTCATATCGCCATCGCCGGCAAGCCGGGCTCCTGCAGGGGCATCATTGAGGTAGAAATATGAGCATCGCTCTAAACGTCATCACCGGCTTCCTCGGCAGCGGCAAGACCACCTTGCTCAAGCGCCTGCTGCAAGGCGAAAGCCTCGGCGACACGGCGTTGCTGATCAATGAATTCGGCGACGTCGGCATCGACCATCTGTTGGTGGAGGAAGTCGCGCCGGACACCGTGCTGCTGCCCAGCGGTTGCGTCTGCTGTTCGATTCGCGGCGAGTTGAAAGACGCCTTGCTCGGCCTGTTGCAGCGTCGCGAGCGCGGAGAGATCCCGGCCTTCAAGCGGGTGATCCTGGAAACCACCGGCCTGGCCGACCCTGCGCCGATCCTCGCCACCTTGAACAACGACGTGCAACTGCGCGGGCGCTTTCATATCGGCCTGGTGGTGACGCTGGTGGACGCCAGCCACGCCGTCTTGCAAGAACGCCTGCACCCCGAATGGCTGGCGCAAGTGGCCGCCGCCGATCGCCTGCTGTTGAGCAAGACCGACCTCGTCGAAGACTGCGACTCGCTGCGCGCGCACTTGCAGGCACTGAACGCCGGCACGCCGATCCTCAACACCTGCGATATCGACAGCGGTGAACAACTGCTGCTCGGCGAAGGTTTGCGCAGTGCGGAACCTGCGGCGGAAGTCAGCCGCTGGAAACTCCATCAAACCACCGCCGCCAACCACGGCGCGGCGCAGGTCTGCTGCCTGACCTTCGACCAGCCGCTGGATTGGGTGGGCTTCGGGGTCTGGTTATCGATGCTGTTAAGATGCCACGGCGAACGTATTCTTCGCGTCAAAGGATTGCTCAACGTGAACGCAAGTTTGGCTCCCATCGTCATTCATGGCGTGCAGCACTGCCTGCATGCCCCGGTTCACCTGCCTGCCTGGCCGGGTACCGACCGGCAATCGCGCCTGGTGTTTATCCTGCGCGGGCTCGACCCGGCGTTGCTGCGCCGCTCCTTTGAAGTGTTCTCCAGAAGGTTCGCGGCATGATCACGCTTCGTGTCCTCGGCACCTCGGTTACCTTGCTTGAATCCTTGCGTGTGCGCGCCGAACAGGAGTTGGGCATTCGCCTGGTGTACCAGGTGCACGACGTCGAGCAGGCCCAGCGCATCGCGGTGATGCAGCCCGACAGCTACGACCTCTACGACCAGTGGTTTCACAACGTCGACTTCGTGTGGCCGGCGCGGGCGATCCAGCCGATCGACACCCGGCGCATTGCGTTGTGGCACGAGATCAACGACCTGCCCAAGCGTGGACGCCTGTCGGCCAACGACCGCCTGGGCAGCGGCAGTGTGCCCAGCGAGCGCTTGTTCGTGCAGCACGACGGCAGCCTGGGCAGCACCGTCACCGAACGCATCAGCATGCTGCCTCTGACTCACAACGCCGACAGTTTTGCCTACCGCCCGGAGCGCTTGCCTGAAGGGTTCAACCGCGCCAACGAGAGCTGGGGCTGGCTGCTGGACCCGGCCTGGGGCGCGCGTACCGCGCTGCAAAGCGACGCCGCCATCGGTGCCCTCGACGCGGCGCTGGCGGTGCAGGGCGCGGGGCTGGCGAGCTTCAAGGACATCGGCAACATGAGCATCGAAGAGATCGATGTGCTGGCGGATATCCTGGTGCGCAAGCAGAAGGAAGGGCATTTCGCGGCGTTCTGGTCCGATGACGAAGAAGCGGCGCAACTGATGCTCAGCCCGAGCATCGACATCCAGAGTTTGTGGTCACCGACCCTGATGCGCCTGCATCGGGCCGGGGTCAAATACCGCCTGGCGGTGCCCCGTGAAGGCTATCGCGCCTGGTTTGGCGGGTTGTCGTTGTCGCGCCATGCCAAGGGCCCGGTGCTGGACGCGGCCTATGCCTACCTCAACTGGTGGCTGTCCGGCTGGCCCGGCGCGGTGATGGCGCGCCAGGGTTATTACATCGGCAACCCGGCCCGCAGCCGCGATCACCTGAGCAGCGCCGAATGGGATTACTGGTACGCCGGCCTGCCCGCCCGGGAAGAGCTGCTGGGCAGCGATGGCTTGCCGCTGATCGATGTGGGCGAAGTGCGTGACGGTGGGTCCTATGAGCAACGCATGGGGCATATCGCGGTGTGGAACTCGGTGATGGACGAGCACAACTACCTCGTGCGGCGTTGGGGGGACTTCATGCGGGCACGGAGTTGAGGCTCGTCGCCAAATTAATGACGGGCAGGTTCCCGTATTTATTGGGTGCACTTCTTCTCTTGCACAGCTAATCTGGATAATTCGAATGTCCTTGTTGAAAAGACATTTATTTGACGCCAGGTCAGCTGTCGCGAGGGACGCGTATGACGAAGGAACGTTTCGGCTGGAGGAGGCGAGCGCTGCCAGAGGGCACCAAAATGAGGTGGCGCCATACGTTTCAAACCCGGATCGCCGGGGTGCTGGCGCTGCTGTTGCTGGTGGTGGTGGCCGCGGTGTATTTCGCGGTGAAGACCGCCACCAATCGCGCCGTGGAAAACCAGGCCCAGGTGCAACTGGAAACCGGCAGCCAGGTGTTCGAGCGTTTGCTCGACCTGCGTGGCCGGCGCCTGCAATACGGCCTGAACTGGCTGACGGCGGACTTGCCGTTTCGCCAGGCCGTCGCCGAGGGCGAGCCCGCCGTGATTCTCGCCGCCTTGCGCAGGCACGGCACCGGCCTGACGTCCAGTGAAGTGTTTGTGCTGGGCCTCGACGGCCAGGTGATGGTCAGCACGTTACAGGCGCTGACCCCCGGCCAGGCCTTTCCCTACAACGATGCCCTGCGCCAGGCCCGGCGCAGTGGCCTGCAAATGTTGATCGTGGCCCTCGATGGCCGGCCGTTTCTGCTGGTGCAGCAGGAGGTTGTCGACCCCGCACCGATTGCCCGCGTCGCCATGGGCTTTCCCATGGATGAAGTGTTTGCCAGTGAATTGCGCTCCATGAGCAACCTTGAGGTGTCGTTCATCAGCGTGCAGCGCGGTCAGCCCGGCGAATTGTTCAGCACCCAGCCCGAGGCCTTCCAGGCCTCGATTGCCAGTGACTTGCAGGCCCCGTATATCAACCCCGTGGCACAACTGAACCTGTTTCACGGCCAGCGTTATCTCAGCCAGGTGCTGCCCCTGGGCAACACCGCAGACGGCGGTGAAGTGCGGGTGCTGCTGCAAAGCCCGCTGGACCACGCCCTTGAATCCTTCGCGCCGCTGGACCGGCAGTTTCTCGCGATCGCCCTGGTGGTGCTGCTGGTGTCCCTGGCGGGCGCATTGTTTTTGGCACGGCGGGTATCGCGCCCGCTCAACGCGCTGGTGCAGGCGGCCGAACGTATCGGTGCCGGTGACTACCGCACGCCGGTGCGGGTTCGCAGCCACGATGAATTCGGCCTGCTGGCACAGGCCTTCAACGCCATGCAAACCGGGATCGCCGTGCGCGAGCGGCAACTGGCCCACAACGCGCTGCATGACCCGCTCACCGGCTTGCCCAACCGCGCGCTGGCCATGGAGCGTCTGGGCAGCGCCATCAGTGCTGGCCGCCCCGTGGTGTTGCTGTACCTGGGCATTGAAAACTACCGGGTGATCAACGAGGGTTATGGCCCGGAAGGCGTGGAAGAAATGCTCCGCGAAGCCAGCCGCTGCCTGCTGTCGAGCCTGTCAGCCAGCGACACCGCCGCACGTATCACCGGCAGTGAGTTCCTGCTGCTGCTGGAAAACACCGAGATCGACCGCGTGGTGGCCCTGGCCGACCGTTTGTATGGGCTGCTGACCGAACCCCAGCGCATTGGCGGCGATGAACTGCGCCACGAAGTGAGCATCGGCATCGCCGCTTACCCGGCCGACGGCCAGCAGGTTGAAGAGCTGATCAGCCGCGCCGCGATTGCCCGTCACGATGCGGCGGCGCTGCCGGGCTATTTGCAGATCTACCAACAGGACCGCGACCTTGCCCACCAACGCCAGATCAGCCTGATCCGCGACCTGCGCCGGGCGGCGGCAGAGGGCGAGCTGTACCTGTGTTATCAACCCAAGCTCGACCTGACCCACGGCCATGTACGCCAGGCCGAAGCGCTGTTGCGTTGGCAGCATCCGACCCTCGGGCTGGTATCGCCCGCCGAGTTCATTCCCCTGGCCGAGCGCACCGGCAGCATGGGCAGCCTGACCCAGTGGGTGATCGAAGAAGCCATCCGGCAATTGGCCGAATGGGAAGTGCGCGGACTGCAGGTGCAGTTGTCGGTGAACATCTCGGTGGACGACCTGGCCGATGACGGCCTGGCCCTGCGGGTGACCGAGTTGCTGGCGCATTACCGCGTATCGGCTCGGCAACTGATTTTCGAAATCACCGAAAGCGCGATCATGCACAACCCGGCCCAGGCCCTCAGCGTGCTGGAGCAACTGCGCGGCTGTGGCATCAGCCTGTCGGTGGACGACTTCGGTACCGGCTATTCATCCCTGGCGCAACTGCAACGCCTGCCGGTGCAGGAACTGAAGATCGACCAGTCGTTTGTGCGCAACCTCGACAGCACCTCCGGCGACGGGGTGATCGTGCGCTCCACCATTGAGATGAGCCACAACCTGGGGCTCAAGGTGGTGGCCGAAGGGGTGGAGTTCGAGCCGAGCCTCAAGCTGCTCAAGCTCTGGAAGTGCGACACGGCCCAGGGCTACCTGATCAGCCGGCCGTTGAATGCCATGGCCTTCGAAATGTGGATGCGCCGCGAACGCCTGCCGGTGTAGGCGGCACAAAAAAAGGCGGCTACCCATGAGGTAGCCGCCTTTTTCTTGCCGCCGGTATGACTTAATCCGGCAGTTTGAACGCCATCACATAGTCACCCTGCTTGGTGCCCAGGGAACCATGACCGCCGGCCATGACCAGCACGTACTGCTTGCCGTCCTTGCCGGTGTAGGTCATCGGTGTGGTCTGCGCGCCTGCTGGCAGGCGGCCTTCCCACAACTGCTTGCCGTTTTTCACGTCATAGGCACGCAGGTACTGGTCGAGCGTACCGCTGAGGAAGGACACGCCACCGGCGGTGGTGAACGTGCCGCCCAGGCTTGGCACGCCCATGGTCAGTGGAATCGGAACCGGCGAGCTGTCACGCACGGTGCCGTTTTTGTGCATCCAGATGGTCTGGTGGTTGGTCAGGTCGACCGCGGCCACATAACCCCACGCCGGCGCCTGGCACGGCAGGCCCAGTGGCGACAGCATGGCTTCGAGGATCACCCCGTACGGCGCGCCTTTGTTCGGCTGCACGCCTTCGGTTTCGCTGACCCGTGGGCCTTGCTTGGCGATGTCGGCGGCCGGGATCAGTTTCGATTTGAACGCCATGTAGCTCGGGTTCACGAAGGCAATCTGGCGCACCGGGTCGACGGAAATGCCACCCCAGTCGAACACGCCGAAGTTACCCGGGTAAACGATCGAGCCTTGCAGCGATGGCGGGGTGAACGGACCGTCGTAGCGCATGGATTTGAAATCGATCCGGCACAGCATCTGGTCGAACGGCGTCACGCCCCACATGTCACGCTCCTTGAGGGGCGGTGGCATGAAGTTCAGATCGGATTTCGGTTGGGTCGGTGCGGTGTGATCGCCGGCCACTGCGCCTTGCGGTACAGGGATTTCGTTGATCGGCACCACTGGCTGACCGTTGGTGCGGTCCAGAGTGTAGATGCTGCCCTGCTTGGTCGACGCCATTACCGCTTGCTTCACGCCGTCAGCGGTCTTGATGTCGATCAGCGAAGGCTGGCCGCCCACGTCCATGTCCCACAGGTCATGGTGAGTGAACTGGAAGGTCCACTTCACGTGGCCACTGTCGATGTCCAGGGCGGTGAGGCCGGCGCTGTACTTCTCGGAGTCCGGAGTCCGGTCGCCGCCGTACTGGTCGGGCATCTGGTTACCCATCGGCAGGTAGAGCATGCCGAGTTTTTCGTCCACCGCGAACATCGACCACATGTTTGGCGAGTTGCGGGTGTAGGTCTTGCCCTCGGCCAACGGGGTGGTGTCGTCCGGGTTGCCGCTGTCCCAGTTCCACACCAGCTTGCCGGTGTGCACGTCGAACGCGCGGATCACGCCGCTAGGCTCGTCGGTGGAGACGTTGTCGGTCACGTGACCGCCGATCACCACCAGGTTCTTGGTGACGGCCGGTGGCGAGGTGGAGTAGTAGCCGCCTGGGGCGAAGGTGCCGATGTTGGCACGCAGGTCGATCTGGCCTTTGTCACCGAAGTCTTCGCACATCTTGCCGGTGTCGGCGTTCAGGGCGATCAGACGGGTGTCGGCGGTCGGTACGAAGATGCGTTTCGGGCAGGCATTCGGCGCGGCGGCCGGGCTGGCGCTGCCAGTCGGGCTCTGCTCGGAGGCATACACGGCGTCATCGTGATACGACACGCCACGGCAGGTCATGTGGGCCCAACCCTTGAAGTTGGCAGCCCCTTCGCTGCTGATCTTCGGGTCGAAACGCCAGATTTCCTTGCCGGTGTCCGGGTCCAGGGCAATCACCTGGCTGTGGGGCGTGCACACGTAGAGCATGCCGTTGACCTTCAGCGGGGTGTTTTCCGCGGTGGTTTCACCGGGATCGCCTGGGCCAGGGATGTCGCCGGTACGGTACGTCCAGGCTGGCACCAGCTTGTGGGCGTTTTCCGGGGTGATCTGCGCCAATGGCGAGTAGCGATCACCGAAGGCCGAACGGCCGTAGGAGTTCCAGTCACCATCGGCCTGGGCCGGCGCGGCGCTGGCCATGCCCGGCACCGCATCGCGGTCCAGTTGGCCTTTCTTGACCAGTGCACCCGGGTCGGTGAACTGGCTGGCCAGCGCAGCAGCACCGGCCAGCACCACAGCGACGCTCAGGGCGCCAGTGCCCAGCGGCGCGGCTTGGCCACGCAGCAACGGACGGCGGAACCACGGGAGCAGCATGACAATGCCGAGGGCGAACAGCAGGGCCAGGCGCGGCACCAACTGCCACCAGTCCAGGCCGACTTCCCACAGCGCCCAGACGGTGCTGGCAAACAGCACCAGTGCGTACAAGCCCAGCGCCGCGCGGCGTGTCGCCAGCAGCAACAGGCCTGTGACGGTGATGCCGAGACCGGCCAGCAGGTAATACAGCGACCCGCCGAGCATGCTCAGCTTGATCCCCCCGGCCAACAAGGCCAGGCCCATTATCAGCAGCAAGATCCCCAGTAGCCTGGGCAGCAGGCGACTTGGACTTGAAGCACCATCAGTGCTCATAGTGTGGTTCTCCGTTACGTTTTGAATTGATTGCGCACAGTTCACTGTAGATGACGTTCCGGCGCAGGCATGGTTCAGGGGTAATTCGTTTCCTACAGAAATTAGTTGTGGCGTCAGAACGAACTTTGCAGCTTGATCCCGCCGATCAGCGCGTCATCCACCTGGGCCACGGCCCCGGGATGACGGATGTATTGCAGGTTCGGGCGCACCGTCAGCCAGTTGGTGACGTGCACGCCGTAATAGAGTTCGGCGCTGTATTCGGTGTGTTGAATCGGCGTGTAGGACGGGTCGTCGAAGTCGTACACGGCGCGGGCCTGGTTGCTCGCCTCGGCGTTCTTGCGGTAGGCCGGGTTGACGTGCACCCGGGCCACGGCAAAGCCGATGTCGTCTTTGGCGCGGGCGTCGAACAGGCCCTTGTAGACCATGCCGGCCTGCACGTAGTTATCCACAGCGTTGGTTTTCTTGTCGTGCATCGTGCCGTTGGCGAACAGGCTCAAGCCGCGGGAGTGGTCGCTGGCCAGGCTGGTGACTTGCTGTTGCACGCCTAGCCACACCCCGTGTTTGCTGGAGGCGCTGCGATAGGCCTCGCCGCTGAGCGCTGCAGGCTGGTCGTTGCGGTCTTTGTAGACATCGCTGGCCTTGGCGCTGCTGTAGTAGTAACCGGCGCGGTATTCGCCAGGCAGGCCGTTGAGGGTGGGCGTCCACACCAGTTCGACCGGGAGCAGGGTGCCTTGGGTGCCGCTGCCACTGAGCTTGAAACCATTGCCGCGATCCAGGTTGGACGGGTTCTGTTCATAAGCCCCGATCTGAGCGTAAAGCTCGGGTGTGAGGTGGTATTTGACTCGCAACGCCCACTGGCTCACCGGCCAGTTGTACCAGATGCTGCCCACCCAGTTGCCGACCTGCGAACCGCAGAACGCCAGGTTCTGGAAGTCGCAGGGGAAGCTGTTGAAGTCTTCGCCTTCGCCGAAACGCCCGGCCTTGATGTCGAGCTTCTGGTCAAAGAATTTCTGTTGGTACCACATCTGCGTCAGGCGCCAGGTCTGGCCACGGCCCCAGACTTCCTGGGACGAAGTGAACCCACCCACGCGCGGATCGTTGATCCGGTCATTGGTGATGTTATTGCCGCTGCGCTCGGTCACCGTCAGTTGGAACTCTGCGTCGTGCCAGCCGAGGATCTTCTGCAGATCCAGGTGCGTGCCCAGGCCGAATTGGTCGCTGTAGCGCGCCGTGCGGTCGTGGTCTGAGCCGCCATGCAGGTTGCTGCCCATCTCGCCGGTGTAGTCGAACTTGAAGTCGTAGCCTTGTTGAGACAGCGCTGTCCGGGTGCCGCCGAAATCACCCAGCATCCACGGTGATTCAGCGTCAAAGGCAGGGGCGGCCTGGGCACAGGTGGCCAGACCGAAAGGCAGCAGCGCAGCGCACAAGCGCAGGTTTGGGAAAGCAGGCATAGGCAAAATGGGGTCTTAATATTTTATGGTTTTGAAACGCAAACAGCGGCCTGGCGCGTTCGCACAAAGGCGTTGAACACGGGCGGTCGGTGGTTTGATGGAGTGATGAAACGTTTCAGTTTGTTGCTGACAAGGATAATGCCCCGGCGCGGGGAGAGAAAGGGCTAAACGGAAGATGGATTCTTTCGGATTTGGTAATAGTGGCGTCGCGGGGTCATTGCGTGCCTGTGGACAACTTGAAGGCGGGGCTCATTTCCTCCTGCTCACGTCTTGAGATGCCCACTGCATTGGCCAGCGTTGACCACTGATTGACGACACCCTTGAAACGTTCGATAAGCGTATCGGCCTCCCGGAGCGGCACCCTGAAGAATCCGGCGACCGATCGCACCAAATCCAGATCCAGAGCGTTGTCATGTTCGCTGATGTTGAGTTTCAGGCCATGGCCATAACGGTCTGGATTCATATCGTAGGCAGGAGAGAGTCGCCACCCGCGGCCAGGCTCCAGCAGGAAACCGTGGTTGCGCAAGTGATCATCGGTGTTGGAGACCAATACGTTAAACAGGATTCGACACCACAGCTCGCGTAAGTCCGCTTGCGTCTCGGCGCCTTGGGTCATCAACACCCGTGCCAGCTCCAGATAGCTGACACCCGTTGAGGCATCGTCACCGTCGGTATGGCCAGTCAAGGTCATGGCAGAGGCAAAATGTACACGTCGCCCCAGAGCGCTCCGATCAAAGCGTTTTACCCTGAAGCAGTGATGTTCGCTGGCGTAGCGTTCTGCATCCATGGGGGCGACGCGCAGTCCGCAGCCCTCGGCGAGGGACCCTGTGATGTATTCCCAGGCGCCTACATCGTGCTCATCGCGCAGGCTCGGAAACTTGGCAATCCAGAGATGCCCGTCGGTGTCCACCACGCTGGCTTTAGGGCGTGCGCCACCCAGTGAGCCGCCGGGAGCAATCAACATCCGCAGCCAGTCGCTGCCTTCGGCAGCGGTATTGTCGGTATCGTTTTCCAGGGCGCGGCTGGCGGCCTCCAACTCCCGCAGTTTGATCAGCGGTGGCGCCGCCAGACTGTCCTGATTGTCCAGAAAGGGCCCGTTTTCATCCCGCTTGAAACGCAGTGCGCCGACGCGGAAGGTATCGTGTACACCCAACAGGAAGTCTGACTCCAGAAGCCGCGTGTGGGGCGCAACTCTTGCGGCTCGTTTATCGCGTTCCAGCCGACGCTTCATCAGCATGCGTCCCCATCGGTCGGGGCTGGAGTCGGCGAATACGCCGAAGGTGTCGCGACCTTGCGGGGGGAACTGCGGGCCTTCGAACAAGGCTATGCGCGGGTCAAGTTGAGTCAGGCCCAACTGCGGATCAGCCAGCGCCTCAGGGTCGTATTCAAACTCAAACAACTCACTGGCACCGCCTTGGCGCGCATGCAGTACGCCAAGGCGCCGGGAGTGATTGAGCCCATCCCAGTCGGCATAAACGAAAATCCTGCTCATGGCTTGGATAACTCATCACGGGACGGGCTGAGGGGATTAATGATCAGGGCCGAAAGTTTCGAGGCCGGTTGCGTTTGAAACGAGGCCGGCGGGGCGGTGCTGGCAGAGGCAATTTGAGCCGCTTTCTTCATGCGAGGCTTGGTGGCTTCGCGCTTTTTGTTTGTGAGCGCGGAGTCTTGCAGCTGGCGTCCTACTGTATCGGTGTCGGCGATTGAGGCTATGTCCTGCTCGAGTCCGAGCACTTGCAGTACAGACAGGTAGGCACCGATGGTCACGCCCGTAGAACCTCGTTCCAGCGCGCGCAGAGTCATCAATGACATACCGGCACGCTCTGCCACTTGCTTGGCAGTGAGCTTGCGCCGCAAGCGCGCCAATCGCAGGCGCTCGCCCAAGTCCGCCAGTAATTGCTGGGTCATGGGGAGCAGGGGAGCGGTTTTTTTAGCCATTAGTGCAATTATTCCGGCGTTTTAAAATAAAAGATGCAGGAATAATAGCACTTCGTATGAGTGATTGGTGTGCAATTATTTTGGCTCTTTGGTCGGTATATGGCCAGAATAATTGCACTTATGATGCTAGTGGCTAACCTGGCCCAGCTTCACCAAACACCCCTCAAGAATATCCAGCCCTTCCTCCAGCACCACTGCCTCAATGGTCAACGGTGCCAGCAGGCGGATGATGTGCCGCGATTTGCCACTGGGCATCAGCAGCAAACCCGCGTCGCGGGCCAGGGCCAGCAGTTGAGTGAGTTGTTGTGGCGCCGGGCTGCCGTCAGCGTTGGCCAGTTCGATGCCGCGCATGGCGCCCACGCCGGTCAAGCGGCCGAGATACGGCGAGAGCTTTTTCGAACGCCACGATTCATAACGGCTGACGATGGCTTCTTCCTGCTGCGCGCCCCAACTGTGCAGGTGTTCGTCAGTCATTTCATCCAGGGTGGCGAGCGCCGCCGCGCAGGCAATCGGGTTGCCGGAGTACGTGCCGCCCAAGCCGCCTTTGGGCAGGTTGTCGAGCAGCGATTTGCGCCCGACCACCGCGCCCAGCGGTACGCCGCCAGCGATGCTTTTGCCCAGCAGGATCAGGTCCGGCTCGATGCCCAGGCGCGAGAAGGCAAACCGCTGGCCGGTACGACCGAAGCCGGACTGGATTTCATCGGCAATCAGCAGGATGTTCTTCTCGTCGCAGAAGCGGCGCAGGGCCTGGGCGAACTCCACGTCCAGGGTCAGAAAACCACCTTCGCCCTGCACCGGTTCGATGATGAAACAAGCCACGTCGTTGACGTCGATTTCCACGCTGAACAGGCGGTCCATCGCCTTCAGCGCTTCGCCGCAGGTAACGCCGTTGTCGCGGCTGGGGAACGGCAGGTGGAACACCGGACCCGGCAGTACGCCGACTTTTTGCTTGTAGGGCGCGACCTTGCCATTGAGGTTCAAGGTGGCCAGCGTGCGGCCGTGAAACCCGCCGTCAAAGGCAATGACCGCTGTGCGGCCAGTGGCACCCCGGACGATTTTCAAGGCGTTTTCCGCGGCTTCCGCCCCGCTGTTGGTGAGCATGCCGCTGACCGGGTAATCCACCGGAATGAACGCGGTGAGACGGTCCATCAGTTCGATGTAGGGCGCATGAGGCACCGCGTTGAAGGCGTAGTGGGTGAGTTTGGTCGCCTGTTCGCGAATCGCCTCGACCACACGAGGGTTGCAGTGGCCCAGGTTGAGCACGCCGATGCCGCCGATGAAGTCGATGTAGCGTTTGCCGGTGGTGTCCCAGACTTCTGCGTTTTTGCCATGGCTGAGGCTGATGGGATGGACGGTGGAAATCGACTGGCTGATGGTTTCGCGGCTCATAAATCCGGGACTCTAGAATAGGGTGCGTCCTTTTATCTAAGCCGTGAGCCGCCCTGTCCCGCAAACGAAATAAAGTCGCCGGGTCATTATTAAAAGTCGGGATGTGTTGTTGTGTACTCCACCATCCAGCTCAAGAATGCCTTCACTTTCGGGATATCTCCGGCATGTTCGGCATGGGCGATAAAGTGCGCGCCGGCGCTGGGCATCGTGTAGTCCCAGGGGATCATCAGGCTGCCGTTCGCCAGTTCCTCAGCCACCAGGTATTTGGGCACCAACGCCACGCCATACCCCGATTGGGCTGCGCGAATGCACATGTAGAACGTGTCGAAGCGCGGGCCGTGGTAGCTGTTTTGCGAGTGCAGGCCCTGTTCCAGAAACCACTCGTGCCAGGCTTCGGGGCGGGAGGTGCATTGCAGCAAGGTGTGGCGGGACGAGGCGTCGCTGCCAGCGGCGACAAACCCCGGGGCGCACACCGGCACCACGGCTTCGCGAAACAACTCGATGCAGGCTGCCCCCGGCCACGATCCCTGGCCGAAGAAAAACGCGATATCCGCCTTGGCCTGCAGCACGTCGAACGGTTCCAGTTCGTTGCGCACGTCCAGGTGGATGTTGGGATGGCGCGCGGCAAAATCCTTGAGCTTGGGCACCAGCCAGCGGTCACCGAAGGTCGGCTGGGTGGCGATGCGCAGCACTTCGGTTTCGCCACCGTAGGTCAGGATGTAGCGGCTGGAAATATCCACCTGATTGAGGATCTTGCGCACTTCTTCCAGGTACAGCGAGCCCGCTGGCGACAGGTACAGACGCTGGCGAACCCGCTGGAACAACGGGTGGCAGAGCATTTCTTCCAGCTGCGCCACCTGCTTGCTCACCGCACTCTGGGTCAGGTGCAGCTCTTCGGCGGCGCGGGTGAAACTCAGGTGGCGAGCGGCGGCTTCGAAGCACTGCAAGGCAGTCATCGAAGGGGTCAAGCGTTTTGAAATCATGATGAGTTCATTCCAAATCGGAAGGAGCCTTTGCCTAAACGTCGTTTGTGGCCAAGGTGTAAAGCCGTTGATACTGACCGGCAACACTATAAACCGGCGCGGGTTTTTGGCGCCGAATAATAAAGACCGACAGGGAGCGCCTTGCATGAAGAACATGAAATCCACGTTGGCGGCATTCACTGCCGCCGCCGTATTGGGGCTGGCCGGGAGCGCACACGCAGGGGCGACCCTGGACGCGATCCAGAAGAAAGGTTTTATCCAGTGTGGAGTCAGCGACGGCTTGCCGGGTTTTGGCGTGCCGGACGCCAATGGCAAGATGACTGGCATCGATGTGGACGTGTGCCACGCCGTCGCGGCGGCACTGTTCGGTGATGCATCGAAAGTGAAGTTCAGCCAGTTGACCGCCAAGGAGCGTTTCACCGCCCTGCAGTCCGGCGAGATCGACCTGATTTCCCGCAACACCACCTGGACCAGTTCCCGCGACGCCGGCATGGGCATGGTGTTCACCGGCGTGACCTACTACGACGGCATCGGTTTTCTGGTGAACACCAAACTCGGCGTCAAAAGCGCCAAGGACCTGGACGGTGCGACCATCTGCATCCAGGCCGGTACCACCACCGAGCTGAACGTCTCTGACTACTTCCGCTCCAACGGCCTGAAGTACACACCGATCACCTTCGACACCGCCGACGAAAGTGCCAAGGGCCTCGAAGCCGGCCGCTGCGACGTGCTCACCACCGACCAGTCGGGCCTTTATGCCCAGCGAATCAAGATGGCGCATCCGGATGAGTTCGTGGTGTTGCCGGAAGTGATTTCCAAGGAGCCCCTGGGCCCGCTGGTACGCAAGGGCGATGACGAGTGGTTCAGCATCGTCAAATGGACCCTGTTCGCCATGCTCAACGCCGAAGAAATGGGCATCACCTCGCAGAACGTCGAAGAGCAGGCCAAGTCCAGCAAAAACCCGGACGTCGCCCGCCTGCTCGGGGCTGACGGTGACTACGGCAAGGACCTGAAGCTGCGCAAGGACTGGGTGGTGCAGATCGTCAAGCAAGTGGGCAACTACAGCGAAGTGTTCGAGCGCAACATCGGCCAGGGCAGTGTGCTGAAGATCAAGCGCGGGCTGAATGCCCTGTGGAGCAACGGCGGGATCCAGTACGCGCCGCCGGTGCGCTGAGGCTCACGACGACACGGTGTCTTTACCTGCCGCCTTGGAGCGATACAACGCCTGATCGGCCCTGGCCATCAGGCTTGTGGGTGACTCATCGTTGCGCCGCTCTACCACACCCAGGCTCAACGTCACCTTGAAGCTGCCCACGGCGGGCAGTTCCTTGAGCGCGGTGCGCATCCGTTCGGCCAGTGCCCGGGCGGTTTCCAACGTGCTTTTTGGGGCGATCACCATGAACTCATCGCCGCCCCAGCGAGCCAGCAAGTCGCCGGGGCTCAGGCAGGCTTCCAGGCATTCCACCACCCGCACCAGGGTTTCATCGCCTACGGCGTGGCCGAGCTGGTCGTTGATGGGCTTGAAGTCGTCAATATCCATGGCAATCAGCGACAGCGGCAGGCGAAACCGTTGGGCTCGATCGCACTCTTCCAGCAGGGCGCGCTCCAGGCGGTAACGATTGGCCACGCAGGTCAAAGTATCGCGTTCGGCCAGGGAGCGGTTTTCCTCCAGTTGCAACTGCAGTTGTTGATTGACCCGCGACAGCTCGCGCGTGCGCTCGGCCACCAGGGCTTCTAGGGATTGATTGCGTCGTTCCAGCTGTTCGATGGACTGTTTGCGCGCCTGGATGCTGCGGTGGGCACCGATCATGCGTGCCACTGAGCCGTCGTCGTTACGTGCGATCACGTAGCCACGGTCTTCGATCCACAGGTAGGAGCCATCTTTCTTGCGGCAGCGATACTCGGCCTGATAGTGAGTGGAGCGACGGTTGATGTAGTTATCAAACAGCACCATCACATTCGGATAGTCCTCGGGGTGAATCACGCTTTCCCAGGTGAATACGCTGTTTTCGAGGGAATGATGGGCGTAACCGAGCATTTCGTACCAGCCGGGGTTGCGATAGACGAACCCGGTGTTGGCGTTCCAGTCCCAGATCCCGTCGCTGACCAGCTCCATGACGGCATGCAGCATGTCAGCGTTAAGGTCGCAAAACTCGTTCCTTGACGGCCCGCTGGCGGATGTATCGTCCATTGCGCACTCCCTGCGTGGACTGGCTTTTAGGCCAGTCAAAGTTGACGCCGATACTCCGTGGCTGACATTACTTTACAACGGCGCTTTGGCGCTTAGAAGGGGGGCTTTGGTCTAGGTGGTGCGTGGCAGATAGCCACTAATTTTGTGTGGTTTAGCCTTTGGTTCTACGCCTGGCCAGCTTTAAATCATTGCCGGCGTTGCATCCGGATCCGGCACAAGGCGCACCTCAACCCGCTGCCCCAATGCTCGTGCAGCGCTTGCAAGGGTGGCGAGTGTCATGCCTGCGATTAAAGGGGCTTTTTTGCAAAAACCGGTCAGAGCGTCGCACGTTGTTCTGTAAACGGTGGAGGCTGAAATATTGCCAAAAATGGCATGAGAAACTGCGTGTTAAGCAGCTTCTGGAAATCACATGGGAAGGTTGTTTGGCTTGAGTAGGAAGGCTTACTTCGGCGCCACCATCCTCGTCTTTGGCGCCCCATCGGCATTGTGCTGATAAATCGCCTCAGGCTGCCCTTGCCGGTTAAAAAACACCTGCCCAATCCCCGCGGAGTTCCACAACCGTTCACCCGCTTCTGCGTGTTCCGGAATATGTGGCACCACCTGCATGGGCCGGCGACGGGTGAGCCAGTTCAGCGGTGAGCGGGGCGAGTAGAGCCAGCGATTGAGGCGGTCGAACCATTCCAGCAGGCGCGGGGGGAATTCGTTCTTGATACCGCTGCTGGTGATCTGCCAGATTTTCGGGCCCGCGTTGCGGTGGCGGATCAGCACTTCGTAGACGAACGAGTAGTGCACGTCCCCCGACAGGATCACGTAGTTGCCCGGGGTACGGGAGTGGCGAAAGATGTTGAGGATCACCTGCGCCGCACCGCGATGGGCCATCCAGTTTTCCGCGTCCACCAGCAGCGGGTAGCCACACCAACTGAAGGCTTTCTGCACGGTCTCGATCAGCTTGACGCCAAAGATAGGCGCGGGGGAAACGATGATCGCGCTGGGGTGGTCCAGCAGTTCCTGTTGCAGTTCGCTCAAGGCTTCCCAGTCCAGCAGGCCGGACGGTTGCTTGAGGTTGAACTCACTGCGCCAGCGCCGGGTGCGGGTGTCGATCACCACCAGCGCGGGGGTGGTGGGCAGCACGTAATGCCATTGCTGGAACTGCAGCAGCTCGTTCACCAGTGCATCCTGGGCGCAGGCATCCAGAGGGTTGTCGCGGGCCTGTGTGGTGAGCGCCAGGGTTTTGTCCAGCAGGGCACCAAACGCATCCGGGTTGTTGCCCCAGCCCTGGCACAGCATGTAGGCCAGCAATGCGTTGCCGATGATGCGCTTGGAGAACGAGTGGCCGTAGGCGGTCTCTTCCCATTGGGCGCTGAGGTTCCAGTCGTCGGTGATGTCGTGATCATCGAAGATCATCAGGCAGGAAAGGTGGGCGAATACCCTCGCCACGCCGTCCAGGCCGTTACGAAACTTGTCGATCTGCACTTGCTCGCGTGCGTAGCGTGCCTGTTCTTCGGTGCTCAATCGCGGCGGTTGCGGGCTGATCAGCGTCCACGGCGTGGGCGACCAGGCCAGCAGGTACATTGCCATGACTTCCGCGAAGGTCACCAGGTGGTTGTCGGCACTGCTGCTGGTAAAAATCGGCTTCTTCACACCACCGAAAAACCGCTCGCGCAAGGTCTCGTTGCTTTCCAGTGCGGGCAGCAGGTCGGCGCGATGGTAGTAGCTGGCGGCATGCTCATAGAGCGCGGCGCTGTTGTCGACGACGGCACCCTCCAGCTGTTCATCGAACAGGCCCAGACGGGCAATCAGCGCGTGAATGGCCCGCAGCATGGGGCCCGCTACGTCATCGGCGTAGACCTGGTCGCCACTCATCATCAACAGGGCCGGGCGCTCGGCGATGGTGCTCGACTCCGCCAGCAGCCGATCGACGCACAGCAAACCTTCGTCGGCGCTGTGGTGGGGTTTGCGGCAGGAGCCGTGTACCAACTGGTGGATCCGGCTGTGCAGGACGAAGTTCGGGGTTTGCCCGCGACCATACACCAGGTGAGGTGCCCACTGGGCAATGCCGGCGTTGTCGATCAGCAGGTCATAGCCGATGGTGATGTCCTGGGGCAAGGCGCTGTCGAGTGCGACGTCAATCAGATGAATAAACGCGTTGCGGCCCACGGGGATAACCTGGCAACGCGTCGCGTCCAGGTCGATGTCGAGTGCCTCCTGCGTAGAAGGCATGAGCCGAAGGGTCAACGCCAGCTCCCGGCTTGCCACCAGCCACAGCACCAGACGCTGAGGTTCCAGGCGTCGCAGCAGCGGGCCAGCGATGACAGCGGGCAGGGGAGCAGATTCAGGCATCAGGGCAGCGGCTTTCTGGACAAGGGGGGGAAAGGGTAACGCAGTGGATGTCAGCGTTTTGTTAAGGGCGAAGTGCAACGCCAGGCGTTGCACTTGTTTTCAAGGTTAAGGCAGTCGGCCACCGCCCAGGTTGTCCAGGCCGCCCGAGTTGTTCCTTGAGCGGTTGCTGGATTGCACACCGTTGGGGTCGGTAGCGTGCTGTTCGGCAAGGGTATGTTCGAGGCTACGTTTTTTACGGACCTGTGCCGGTTCATCCTGCTCGGAAGGGAAACTGCGCCATTGCCCGATAGAGCTGCTCAGAGCGTTAATCATTGAATATTTTCCTTTTATCGCACGAAAGATATCAGTGTGCCCCTTGATAAGCCTGGGGCATCACGGCGATCGGGACGATATCCAGGGCCGGTTTTCACGGCTATAAACGTCTCGCGTCAAATTATGACGTTGTTCGGCCCGCCGCCTGATGGGGTTCCCAGGCTGCGTCGCAGGTTTCCCCTTGGGTAATCAGCCAGCGCATTACATCGGCCAGGGCCACACTGTGCTGGCGCTCGACCCAGCGCACACCGTGGGGGCTGTAATGTTCGACATAGCGACTGAGCACCAGCCGACCCTGGTCGCTGGAAAGATGCAGGCGTGTTTCCCGACAGAGCAACGTACCGACCCCGCGCTTTCGGACGTGATGGCGCAGCAGCAGTGAGCCGCCCTCAGAAGTCATCAGCGGCCCCCGTCGCGCAACGGTCCGGCCCGGGCGTGGTGGCGCCTTCGTTGCCTTCCTCTACGTACGCGGCGCGATGTTCGGCCACCACGTTACGTAATGCGCTGTAGTAATCCGGCAGTCGCTGCAAGGTGTCGGTCAGCGGCAGCAGGGAAGCGCGGGTATCGATGGTGCCTCCCACCAGGCTCACGGTGCCGAGGGTTTGTACCGTGTCGCTGTCCCCCAGTGGTGCGACCACAAAGTTCAGCACTTTGCCCACGGCATCGCGGCTGTTGCCCGTGCCCAGCAGGGGCAATTCCACAATCGGTCCGTTGCCGATCCCCCACACCCCGAAGGTCTGCCCGAAATCGGCGGTATGCCGGGGGATGCCCAGCGGGTCCGAGACATCGATCAGGCCCACCAGCCCCACGGTGGTATTCACCGCAAAACGCCCCAGGGTATTGACCGAGCGCCGAGGGTTACCCTGCAACAGGTCGTTGATAAACACCTTGGGTTCGCTGAAGTTGCTGGCGAAGTTATGTACAGCCTGCTGGAAAAAATCCGGCAGGTGTTTATAGCCACGCGCTACCGGTGTGAGGGCGTATTCATCCACGGCGCGGTTGAAAGCGAATACCCCGCGGTTGACCGGCTCGGCCGGGTCGTACACCGGATAAGTCACCTGTGCACAACGGGTGACGGGCCCTTCGGCGGCCGGTGTCGCGCAGCCTGTCAGGTAAGACACGGTCAACAGCAGCACGGCCTGGCGAGCCAGGTGCTGGGGATACGTCAGCGAGCGCATAAGCAGTCTCCGGAAAAGGGAGACGGATGCTGGCATTCGCCGCTTGCGCAAAGATGTCTGCTTTATTGCGGGGATGACGCTTTGTTGCACGATTGAAATATATGACGGGCCGCGCCGAATGGTTTTAGATGGCGTGTCGACAAGCCCTAGTGATACCCGCCGGTGAGTACTCTTTTAATCGTGGACGATGACCTCGAAGTCCTCGTGCTGCTGAAGAAATTTTTTGTGCAACATGGCTACACGGTCGAAACCGCCGCCCATGGCGCCGACCTGTGGGCGGCCATGGAGCGACAGCCCGCCGACCTGATCATTCTTGACCTGATGTTGCCCGGGGATAACGGCTTGCTCCTGTGTCAGCGCCTGCGCCAGCAGTACGCCACGCCGGTGATCATGCTGACGGCCATGGGTGAACTCAGCGACCGGGTGGTCGGCCTGGAAATGGGCGCCGATGACTACCTGAGCAAGCCGTTCGACGCCCGTGAACTGCTGGCGCGGGTACGCGCCGTATTGCGCCGGGCCGGTGAGAGCCGGCCACTGCCGGGAGAGGCTTCGCGCCCCTTGATCCGCTTTGCCGGGTGGCAGTTGGACGTGACCCGTCGGGAGCTGCGTTCGCCGGACCAGGTGATGATCCCGCTGTCATCCGGTGAGTTCGACTTGTTGCTGGTGTTTGTCGAGCACCCCCAGCGCGTGCTGACCCGCGAGCAGCTGTTGAACCTGGCGCGGGGCCACAGCCACGATGCCTTCGACCGCAGCATCGACGTTCAGGTCAGCCGCCTGCGGCGCAAGCTTGAGTTCGATACCAAGCGCCCGGCGATGATTCGCACGGTGCGCAACGGTGGTTATCAGTTTACTGCCAGCGTGAGCCGTTCATGAGTGGCCGTCGTCCCCGGGACACCGTGGCCCGCTGGATTGCCCTGACCATCCTGGTCGCGATGTTCACGGCCTTGGCCTTCAACGCGCTGTTTGTGCAACTGGCGGGCGTCTGGGCGCGGCCGCCCTTGAGTGAGACCGGCCTGTTGGACAAGGTGGCGGTGATCGTGCGGATGATCGAGGCGGCGGATCCGCTTCAGCGTCCAGGGCTTGCGCGCTCGGCCGGGGATGAGAGTTTCAGTGTGCAGTGGGCGGCCAATCGTGGGCAGGTCGACCTGCCCGTCATGAAAGAGCCGTCGGTGCATCCTGCCCAGGAAGTGTTCGGCCTGTCACTCAAATGGCCGCAGCGGCGCATCGAGGCCTATGACCCGTCGGACTGGCAAGGCCCCGGCGGGCACTACGCATTGCTGGTGGAATTGACGGACCATTCCTGGCTGACCCTCAGTGCCAGTTCCCGCAGTTGGGGCCTGCCGGAAGGTGTGCGCAGCCTGGTGGTACTGGTGCTGGTGTTGCTCTCGACTGCCTTGGTCACCTGGGTTGCCACTCGCCGGCTCGCCCGGCCACTGCAGGACTTCGCCCAAGGCGTGCGACGCTTTGGCGCCGACTTTCGTTCTCCCCCCATCGATCCGGTCGGCCCCCACGAAATCCGTCAGGCGATCCTCGCGTTCAACGGCATGCAGGCCCAGTTGCAGCACTTCATCCAGGACCGCACCCAGATGCTCGCCGCGATCTCCCATGACCTGCGGGCACCGCTGACCCGCCTGCGGTTGCGTGGCGAATTCATTGAGGACGCCGACCAACAGCATCGCCTGTTCCGGGATGTCGACGAGATGCAGGCGATGATCAACACCGCCCTGGAATTCTTCCGCGATGACGCGCGCCTGGAGCAGGCCACCCAGCTGGACCTTGCCGAGTTGCTGCAAACCTTGATTGACGACTACCGCGACCAGTCCATCGACATCACCTTCAACGGTCCGCCACGGCTGGTCTATTTCGGCCGGCCGCTGGGGCTTAAACGGGTGATGACCAATCTCATGGACAACGCGATCCACTACGGGCTGGCGCCGGAAATTGAACTGCAACAGAATCCGGGAAGAGTGATGGTGCGGGTGTTGGACCGTGGCCCTGGTATTCCGGTGGAGCAGCAGGAACAGGTGTTTCTGCCGTTTTTCCGCCTGGAAGGCTCACGCAATAAAAGCACCGGCGGTGTCGGTTTGGGGCTCTCCACGGCACGGGCGATTGTGCTGGAACATGGTGGGACACTGACCTTGGAAAATCGCCCGTGCGGCGGGCTGGCCGCCGTGGTGGTATTGCCGGTTTAGCAAGGCCGGACGGTCAGAGCAAGCGCTCTCCCAAACCGCTTAGTGCACCGCCTTCTTTGCGGGCTGACGGCTCATCCTTTGTCGGGGAGGAGGGTTGGACGGGCTGAACGGGTTGAACCGGCTGAGCAGGTTGAAAGGGCTGAATCAGGGTTTGGTTATGGAAAGCGTTGCCAATGATCATGGAGGTACCTCGTGTTCAATAGGAAGTTTGCTCTGCGCATCAACTCCCTTTGAGTACGTCCTGATCAGTGGCCCTGGCCCGCTCCAGCGTTCCGGGCCATCGGGTTTCCATTTGCTTCCACAGCGCACACGAGGAACGGTTCAAGCCGGCTTGGGCACCGTAAACCGAAACTCACTGCCCCTGCCCAATTCACTCTCAGCCTCTATCCGCCCGCCGTGGGCCTGGACGATACCTTGAGTGATGTACAGCCCCAGGCCGCTGCCCGTGGGATTGTTTTCGGTCTGGGTCCAGTAGCGGTCAAACACATGGGGCAATTGTTCCGGCGCAATCCCTTCACCGGAGTCACGCACCGAAAACACAATCTCTTCACCATTGCTCATGGCACTGATGCCGATATTGCCCTGGCGCGGCGTGAACTTGATGGCGTTGCCGATCAGGTTCGACAGCACCTGGAACAGGCGCTCGGGGTCCGCATTGATTTGCAGCCCGGGTTCGGCATTGAAGGACAAGTCGATGGCCTTTTCCATCGCCAGGGGCGCCAGCAGTGAATACGCTTCTTCGAACATCTGGCTCACATCCAGAGACACTGGCTTGACGGTGTAGCGCCCGGCTTCGATTTTCGAGGTGTCGAGCAAATCCTCCAGCAGCACATTCATGCGCCCGGCGGCTTGTTGCATGGTGTCGATGGCCGAGGAAATCCGCCGCGAAGTGTGTGGGCCGTCGGAGCTGAAGGCTTTTTGCATCATGCCGCAGAGCATCGAGATGACAGTCATGGGGTTGCGCAGGTCGTGGGAAACCACCGCCACCAGTTCATCCCGCGCGCGCACGGCTTGTTGTTCGCGCAGCACCTGGCGCGCCAGGTCATTTTCCAGGGCCGAGCGGCGCAGATCGTTGGCGGCAAAGCGGTCGCCGTGGCTCCACTTGGTGGATATGCCGTCCATTTCCACTTTCCAGATTTCAAACGAGGTGCGTGGGCGCAGGCGCAGGCCAGCGTCGGAAGTTTCCAGGTTGAGTGGCTTATTGGGGTCGCCGCTCCAGTTGATGTGTTCCTTGACCTCGGGGCGAAACCACAGCACACCGTTGTCCACCGGCTTGGGCAAACTCATGGCCAACACGCCACTGGCTACGTGCGGGTACTCCGCCGCCGGCGGGTACACCGAGGCCAGGTGATGGCTGGCAAACACCGGCTGCCCGGTCTCTTGCAGCCATTTGTGCAGGGCGCGAATCTGCCCGGGTTCCGGGCAGTTGCCATAGCGATGCAGTTGCTTGTCTTCGATGATCGCCACACCGCCTGCCTGGGTCAGGTCCATCAGCAGTTGCGGGCGTTGCGCCAGGCCATCGAAGACGTTTGCGGGGGATGCCTGCATGGCTTGGCTGAGCAAGGCCAGTGCCTCGAGCTTTTCTTCGCGCTGGCGGCTCAGCTCCAGGGCCTCCATGGCGCTGATCTGCAACGACAGCACCTGGCCGATGGTCTGGCAGGCGGTGCGCAAGTCATTGGGCACCAGCAGCGGCTGGCGGTTGCCGCAACTGATCAGGCCCCAGAGTTTGTCGCCTGCCATCAGGGAAATGCTCATGGACGACAGCACGCCCATGTTCTGCATGTACTGGCAGTGAATCGGCGACACGCTGCGCAGGGTGGCGAAGCTCAGGTCCAGGGGCTGGCCGGTGTCCGGGCGCAACCGGGGCACCAGCGGCACCGGCTCATAGTCGGCGTTGGGGATGATCCGCAGCCAGTTGGTGCGGTACAGCTCACGAGCCTGTTCGGGGATGTCGGAGGCGGGGAAGAACAGGCCGTTGAACAGTTCCATCGACGGCGCGGACGCTTCGGCAATTACCTGGCCGTGGCCTTCTTCCTCGAAGCGATAAATCAGCACGCGGTCGTAGCCGGTCATGGCCTGGATTTCGTTGACGCTGATTTCATACAAGGCTTGCAGGGTTTTCGCCGCTTGCAGACGTTGCAGCATCTTGCCCAGGTTGCTGGTGCGGCCATTGAGGGCCTGGGGCTGGAAATCCTTGAGCCGCGGCTCGAACTCCAGCACCAGCACGTCCTGATGGCGGTGAAGCAACCCTTCGAACTCCGCACCGTTGAGGGTCATGTGCAAGGGCGGGGCGTCGAAGAAGCTGTTCTGCGTGACCATGGCCTGGACCGCGTCGGCATGTTCGGCGCTGATCAATGTGTGCAATGGCTGGCCCAGCAGGGATTCCGGCGAGTGATTGAACAGCCCGGCCACGTTGGCGCTGACCTGCATGATATGCAGCTCCGGCTCGGACAAGGTCAGCAGCGCGCCGTGGGGCTGGATGGCGCCCGGGAAGCGGATGGGTTCGTCTGCACAGTTGGCAAGCAGCTCTTCAAAGTCATCGGGTTTCATAGCAGTACCTCCTGGCTGTCGAGCCATTGCTCAAAGCAGCTGAATGTCGAGCGGGCCGCGTTCACGGCGCGCAGCTTGGCGTGCGCGTCGAGGGGCACATGGCTCAGGTAATCGAGAAAGTCTTTCCAGCGCCGGCCGGTTTCGGCGCCGTACACATTGAGGAACGCGCCACCGTTGCCGGAATCCAGCCCCAGGCGCTGCGCCATTTCCCGGCGCAGGATCTGGCCACCCAGGGTGGCGCCTTCCAGCACGTACAGCGCACCCAGGCAGGCGGCGGGTGTGTCGAGGGGCGGTAGCGACGTGCAGTGGGGAAGGGCGGTAATGGCCGAGTCGTCCAGGCCCAGGGCGTGGAGATCCGTCAGCAAGGTGGGCGTTTTCAGACGCAGTGCCTGGTCAAATCCCAAAGGGATCAGGCCGCTGTCGTTCAGCGTGGCTTCCATCGGGCTGTAGAACCCGTAATAGGCCTGGAGCAGGCGTCGATACCCGTCGTGATCCAGCTGCGGGGAGAAAAACGGCAAGCGTTTTTCCAGGGCGACGTGCAGTAAAGCGGTACCTGAGCGCAAGGCTTCAAGTACAGGGGGCGCACCAACGTCATGGGCCTGTAAATGCATTCAGTAAACTCGAGCTGGAGGGCCTGCTGGCCATGTAGGGTTGCGTAATAACTGACCGCAGGAGCTGTCGCGAAGTTCGCCGCAGCTGATATCGCGATGCTATCAATGCATGGGGGGGCCCTGCATCAGTGCAGATTGTACGCAATCGAGCAGGCGCTCGGTGCTCCACGGCTTGGGCAAGAAGCGCACGGTGCTGCCCAGTTGCGACGCCATCGCCGTATTGCCCGAGGTCAGCACCACCGGCAGCGACGGCCAGCGATGGGCAACCACCTTGCTCAAGTCGTAGCCATTGATCAGGCCAGGCATCTGAATATCACTGACAATCAGGTCAACCGGATCGCTGGTCCGTTCAAGAAAAATCATCCCTTCATCCGCGGAGGGGAACGACGTCACCACCGCACCGAAATCCTCCAGAACATCAACCATTAACGCGCGAATGATTTCGTCGTCTTCCAGCACCAATATTGATGGCTGAGCCATAATCCTTACTCCACCATCAGGGTTAAGTAAGGTGGAGTGAGGGGCGGATGAATAGGTTCGATTGGATGTTTTTTTTGCGATGGGTGGTCATTTGATGGGCAGGTTCCGTGCTAGAAGCGTTCATCCATCAGCGCCGGCAACGTCAGCTCCTTGACGAAGCTGGCGCCGGACAGGCTCAAGACCATACGCACCACTTGCACCACGTCATGCACCGGAATCAATTGGCCGTCACCGCGCTGTTCGGCCTGGATGCGTGAGGTGCTCAAGGAATCTTCGGTATTCAGGTAACCCAGGTTCAGGCAGGTGACGCCCAGTCGCTGCTGGCGATAGCCTTCACGCAACGCATCGGCGATACCGCGCAAGGCGAATTTCGACGCACCGAACGCCACTTCCGGCCGGCCGCTCTGGGGCAATCCCGAGGTCGAGCCCGTGAGGATGATTCGGGGTTGGGGACTTTTCAGCAACACCGGCAGTAGCCGTTTGATCAGCAGCAGCGGTGCGGTGATGTTGCAACTGACGATGGCCTCCAGTTGCGTGTCCTCGTCGGTGAGGAAGCTATAGGCTGAGTCAAATGCGCGCTCTTCCCAGATGCCCAGGTTATAGATCAGCGTGTCCAGCCCCTCTGCCGCCACCGCCTGTTCAATGACGTGCGCCGCGTGTGCCGGCAGGCCAAGGTCCGCTTCCACCCACTGCACCTCGGCACCGGTGCTGGATATCAGATGTTCAGGGCGGCTGCGGGAAACCCCGATCAGCGTATCGCCAACCCCGCCCAGTCCTTCCATCAAGGCTTTGCCCAACCCTTTGCTTGCACCGACCACCATGGTTTTCATCGCTTGTCTCCTGAACCGCTGTGCTGATGGGAGCGGGCATGCAAGCAGAGTGGCGGGGTGATATCAATTGAGTGGCTGTTTCCAGATGTTAATCTCTACAGCGCCGTCCAAGCCTTCAAGGATCCTTATGTTCATCCGCAACCCTATTGTTCCCGAACTCATCGTGATGGGGCTCACGGCGAGCCTCGACTTCTGGGTCACCCAGTTAGGCTTCGAGATTGCCTATCAGCGCTCCGAGGAAGGCTTTGCTTATCTCGACCTGCACGGCGCGCAAATCATGCTGGAGCAATACGATCCGGGTGCCGGCCAGTGGTTGACCGCGCCGTTGGAAAAGCCCCTGGGGCGAGGCATCAACCTGCAAATCGATGTACCTGCCGTAGCGCCTGTTTTGCAGCGTCTGGCAGCCATCGGCTGGCCGCTGTTCCGCGACGTTGAGGATGCCTGGTATCGGGCGGGTGAGGTGGAAGCGGGGCAACGGCAGTTCATCGTGCAAGACCCGGACGGCTATCTGGTGCGTCTGGTGCAACGGTTGGGCGAACGACCAGTGGGGAGTCATTCATGAAATGCGCCGCTTTACTGACCATCACACTGATCTGCGGGGCGTTCAGTCTCCAGGCAACAGCGGCCGGCGATGCCGAAGCCGGTGGCAAGTTGTTCAGCAAAACCTGCGGCGGTTGCCATAGCGTCGGCGAAAACGCCCGGGGCGGTTTTGGGCCGCAGCTCAACGGCATCATTGGCCGCCCTGCGGGTACCACCACTGACTATCAGTATTCAGACGCGATGAAGAACTCAGGCGTGGTCTGGACGCGGGACAAGCTGGCCGCCTATATCGAGGCCCCGAAAAAGGTCGTGAGCGGCACCCGGATGATTTTCTGGGGGATCAGTGACCAGGAGAAGATCGACAACTTGTTGGCGTACCTTGCAACGTTCCAGGCGCAGTAACTCAGTTTGATTGACGGGAAGCATCCCGATAATGCCTCGGCGCTTTCCCAATCACTCGCTTGAAAGCATTGCTGAACGCACTTTCAGACCCATACCCCAGCGACTGTGCCAACACGCCAACCGACAGATTGCCCTCGCGCAGCGCCCGTTGCGCAAGGCGCATGCGCCACTCGGTCAGGTACGCCAGCGGCGGCACCCCGGCGACACTCTTGAAGTACTGCGAAAAGGTCGTGCGCGACATCGCGGCCGCTGCCGCCAACGCCTCCAGTGACCAGGCATTCCCAGGCTCGCTGTGCATCAAGCGCAGCGCGGGTGCCAGGCGCTTGTCGCTGACCGTGCGCAGCCAGCCTTCGGGTAATGCGCCCGAGGTTTCGACATAGGCACGCAGGATCTGGATAAACATCAATTGCGCCAGCTGCGCCGAGGCCAGGCTCGCCCCCAGCAAATTGGCTTGCGCCTCATGCGCCAATTGGCCGAGCAGCCATTGCACGATGGCTGCCTGGGGCGCCGTGGCCCGTACGTGGATCAGGGGCGGCAGCGCGTTGGCCAGCAGCCCGCCACTTTCCGGGTCCAGTTGCACATAGCCGCCGATTTGCACACAGCCCTGGCCGTCGCCAATTTGTGGGAAGCGGCCGGCATCCGCGAACAACTGCCGCGCCTCCAACGGCGGGACCGACACATCGCCCGCCAGCACAAACGAACGTTGTGCACACAGCAGGAACACATCGCCCGCTTCAATCAAGACCGGCGCCGGCTCGCCGTCCAGCCATAGCCAGCACTGGCCCTTCACCAACCCGAAAAACTTGATCTTGTCCGGCGCGGGAAAACGCAGGGCCCAGTCGCCGCCTGCACTGAAGCCGCCGGTCATCACGGATTGGGCATTCACAAAAGTGAGAATCTCGGAAAACGGGTCTCTGGGCATATTCGTACTTTCGCGCAGGTAAACGGGATGTTCGAGTATTCAGAGTACGGCTTTCCCGGCGTAGCGTGTTAACCACACGTCTAACGGAGACTTTGTCATGCCCACAGCACAAAACCCGATCCATAGCGGCTACGGCGCCGCGACCACCGCCGCTGAGGTGATCCGAGGTGTCGATCTGTCCGGCAAGGTGGCGATTGTCACGGGTGGTTACTCCGGCATTGGCCTGGTCACCGCCCGGACCCTGGCCGCCGCCGGCGCCCATGTGATCGTCCCGGCCCGTGACCCGGCCAAGGCCCGCGCCGCACTCAAACCTTATCCACAGCTGCAACTTGAATCCCTCGATTTGATGGACGCCCATTCCATCGAGCAGTTTGCCGAGGGCTTTCTGGCGACCGGTCGGCCGCTGCATTTGCTGATCAACAACGCCGGGGTCATGGCGCCGCCGCTGAGTCGCAACGCCCAGGGCTACGAATCCCAGTTCGCCACCAATCATCTCGGGCATTTCCAGCTTACCCAGCGCCTGTGGCCGGCGCTGCAACGTGCCGAAGGCGCGCGGGTGGTGGCGTTGTCTTCACGGGGGCATGTGCACGGTGCCGTCGATTTTGACGACTGGAATTTCGAGCGCCAGCCGTACGATCCATGGAAAGCCTACGGTCAGTCCAAGACCGCCAATGCGTTGTTTGCCGTGCACCTGGACACACTGGGCGCAGCCAGTGGAGTGAGGGCTTTTGCGGTGCATCCCGGTGGGATCATCACCGACCTGGTGCGGCACATGCAGGCGGACGTCTTGCAGGCATCAGGTTATGTAGACGAGCACGGGCAGCCGGTGATCGACCCCGAGCGGAACATGAAAAACCCGGAGCAAGGCGCAGCCACCAGTGTGTGGTGCGCGGTAAGCGGGCAGTTGGCGGGAATGGGCGGGGTGTATTGCGAGAACTGTGATGTGGCGGTTGCGATGAGTGCCGACTCGGAAGAACCGCTGGGCGTCAGGCCGTGGGCGGTGGATGCCGGTTTAGCGCAGCGGATGTGGGCATTGAGCGAAGAGCTGGTCGGAGCACGCTAGAGCGCGGTGTGGGGTCAGCGTGCTGACCCCATCGGCCCGTCAAGAACCCTGCGGCGTCTCCCCGCGCGCCAGACGCGCATTGATATCTTCGATCACGGCCGGCAGTTCGACGATGGTGTCGATCAGGTAATGCGGCCGCGAACCCTCGAACATCTGTGTGATACGCGCACGCTCCAGCGCCAGCTCAGCAGCGGGCAGCGCCTTGTATTGCTCGTAGGTCAAACCAAGTGCGTTGCCCGAGCAGGTCAACGCCACCGTCCACATGCCGGCGCTGCGGCCCTCCAAAATTCCCGGCCAGGTGTCGTCGACCTTGACGCACGCGGCCACGTCACTGATGCCCAGGGCAATCACGTTGGCCAGTGCCTGCGCCGGATGCGGGCGCCCGTTCGGCACCTCGTCGGTCGCCACCACATGGTCGGCGACGTAGCCGTTGTGCCGCGCCAACTCGACCACCTTGGCCATCACCACCGCCGGGTACCCGGAGCAGGAGCCGATCTTCAAGCCCTGGCCGCGCAGGGTGTTGATCGCCTCGAGAGCCCCGGGAATAACCGCCGAATGCAGCGCGATTTTCTCGATCTGCAACGGCATGAAGCGCTCGTAGAGTGCGGTGACGTCTTCGTCGGTGGGCAGGCGGTCAAACACCGCCCGATAACGCTCGGCAATCTGCGGCAGGTTGCACAAGGTGCGGATGTGGTCCCACTTGCCCATGCCCATCGGGCCGCGGGCTTCTTCCAGGGAAACGGCGACGCCGAACTCGCCGAACGCCTCGACAAAAATCTGCGTAGGCGCAAAGGAGCCGAAATCGACAACGGTGCCGGCCCAATCCAGGACCACGGCTTGCAGCTTGGAAGGTTGTTGGTAGTGCATGGCAAGTCTCCATTTTCAGGTGTGAGCAGGCCGTCCCTCTGCCGAAGAAGAGGTAAGCGCCTGGTGCGGGTTTAAACGGGTAAGGCGATCAGGTGGCCGGGATCGGGCTGGCCTCGAACAGCTCGGCGATCATCGGTCGGTTGCGCCGGATGCCCAGGCAACACAGGTGGTAGTCGATGAAAAACGGATGGTCGACGAAAGTGATGGGCGTGGTGCCCGGGGTTTCGGCGTACTCCACGGCAGACACAAAGCCGATGCCGATGCCTTTGGTGATCGCGTGCACGATGGCTTCGCGACTGTTCAACTGCATCACGCAGTTCACGGCGATGCCCTGGCGCTTGCAGCTTTCTTCCACCAGTTGCCGGGTGCGTGAGCTCTTCTCGCGCATCACCCACTTTTCGCGGCTGATCTGTTCCACGTGCACCTCTTTCTGCTGTGCCCACGGGTGGTCATCGCGCACCACTGCAATGATCGGATAGCGCCGGTACAGCTGGGTATCAAAGCGCTGGTCGAATTCCGAAAGGGCCAGGATCGCCACGTCGATATCGAAGTTGAAGAGCCGGTCCAGGGTTTCCTTCTCCGGGGAAAACGAGGTTTCCAGTTCGATGTCCGGGTGGCGCTGCATCAATTCGTAGGTCAGGTTCATCGCGATCGGCGGCGACACTGCGCCCAGGCGCAGCAGCCCGGTCTTGCGCTGCTTGAAACTCTGCAGCAGTTGCATGGCTTCATCCTCCTGGCCGAACAGCCCCTGGGTGATTCCATAAAGGGCGTGCCCGGCGGCACTCATCTCGATAAACCGCCCGCGACGGTGGAACAGCTCCACCGAGAACTGCTTCTCCAAACCGTTGACCTGCTCGCTGACCGTCGGCTGGCCGACGCTCAGGTACTCGGCGGCGAGGGTGAAACTGCCGGTCTTCGCCACTGCGTGAAAGGAGCGCAGCCACTTGTGGTACTGGTACATAACGAGTCCTGTTCCTGAGGTCCGCCGGGCCGGTCATCAACGTCGGATAAACAACGCCACCGCCGCGCTGCACAGGCAGGCCGAGGTCACGACGATGAAGATCAGCGAGGTATTGCCGGTACTGTCGAGCATACTGCCGATCAGCGGTTCCGCCAGGCCGGCGAACAGATAGGATGAGAAATTCATCACGCCCGTGGCTGTACCCGCACGCTTGGCGCCGACCAGGTCCGGGCACAGCGCCCAGAAACTCGACGCCGGCCCGTACACAAAGAACCCGCACAGGAACAACGCCACCAGGCCGATTGCGCTGTGGGGCGGCAGGCTCCACATCCACAGGCTGGTGGCGGCGCCGAGGAACATGTAGAGCATGATTGCCAGGTAACGTTTGGAGCCGAACAGTTTGTCCGAGACCCAGCCGTTGCTCAGGGCGCCGATGGCCATGCCTACTGGCAGGGCCACGGTGATCCACTTCGGATCGATCATGCTGTCGCCGCTTTTCCAGTTGGCGCCCAGGAAGTGCACCGGTACCCAGACGATCAGGCCGTAGCGGGCAGCGTTCTGGAAGCCCAGGGAGATGGCGGCGATGATCAGGCGCGGGTTTTTCAGGACGGCCTTGTAGCGCTGCCCTGAGGTTTCGACTTCGCCGTGGGCCACTTCATGATTCTTGTCTTCGGCGTTGGCCACGCCGGTGTCGGCCAGGGGTTCGAAGCCCAGGTCCTGAGGCCGTTCCCGAGCCACCAGATAAAAGATGATGCCGCCTGCCAGCATCAACAGCACCGGCAGGCGGAAGATCCAGCGCCACTCCAGTTGGAATACTTCCAGCACCACGATCGAGGTCACGTACGACAGCACCGAGGCGCAACCGGCGGCGAACACATAAAAGCCATACACCTTGCCGCGTTCACCGGCGCTCCACCAATTGGAAATCAGCCGGCTGCCGGGCGCCCAACCGAGGGCCTGGAAATAACCGTTGATGCCCCATGGCAGGATCAGCCCGGCAAACCCGCTGGCGAAACTGGTGACCCAGTTGGCCCCGCAGGACAGCACCGCGCCCAGGGTCATGATGCGGCGCCCGCCGAACTTGTCGGCGAGGTTGCCGTTGATGGCCTGGCCAATCGCATAGGCCCAGAGCATGGCGGCGGAGGCCCAGCCGAGGGTCTCCTTGGTCAGGCCGAACTCCGCCTGGATCCCGGGGATGGCAAAACCAAAGGTCTGGCGACCGGTGTAGAAAAACAGATAGCAAAACATCGCCGCCAGCAGCATGCGCCACTGGGCAACGCGGAACGATGAGGTACGGACGGCAGAAACAGGCAGCACGTGTGCACGATTCATGATGTTTTCCTTATTGTTATTCGCCCCGGCGACCGCAGCCGCAGGGGGGCACTCTTGATAGGTGCAACAGGAAACGACCGAATTACGGTGAGTCTAGGCCGCTTGCGCGCCGATGAAGTTCTTGCCGCGTGCGCCTTGCAGGGCGAAGCGGATCATCGCTTCGGCCTCGGTGGCATTCACGCCGTAGTCGGCAAACTCAGTCTTCACGTCCAGGCTGTGGAGGAAGTCGCGCAACTGCGCCTGGGCCTGGTGCAGGTCGGTGCCGAATACCCGTTGCAGGGTGCGGTCTCGCGCGGCGTCATGCCCCCACGCCAGGCCCAGCACCAGCGGCAAGGTGAAGGAGCAGGCGATGCCGTGGGGCAGGCCGTGGTGCAGGGTCATCTCATAGGAGATGGAGTGGGCGAGGGCGGTCTTGGTGTTGGAAAAAGCCAGGCCGGCCTTTAGCGCCGCCAGGGCCATGCGCGAGCGCAGTTCCTGGTTGCCGAGGTCGCGCCGCAAGCGCGGCAGGCATTCCAGGATGTCTTCGATAGCGGAGATGGCAAAGGTGTCCGAGACCGGGTTGGCGTTGATGTTCCAGATCGACTCCAGTGCGTGGGACAAGGCATCCAGGCCGGTAGAGACGGTGACGCCACCCGGTACCGTCAGCATCAACTGCGGGTCGATGATCGCCACTTTCGGCCAGGTGCAGTCCAGGTGCAGCGAATATTTCTTGAGGCTGGCGGAGTCCCAGATCGTCGCCCATGGCGTGACTTCGCTGCCGGTGCCGGCGGTGGTCGGGGCGGCAATCAATTGCTTGTGGCGGGCCGGCACGAACGGTTTGCCGGTGGCCAGCAACGCGAGCAACTCGTCGAAGTCCCCCGATTCGGTGCCGACGATCAACGCCTTGGCCGTATCGATCGCACTGCCACCGCCGACGGCGACCACCACCTGGCAGTCACCGGCCTGCTGCCAGAAACGCTCGTAGGTGTCGCGCAGTTGGGCCACGTCGGGGTTGGGCTGCACGTCTTCGATCACGTACACCAGGCGGTCACCCAGCAGGTCCTGGATGCGATCCACCAAACCGAGCCCGCGGGCTTCGGGGAAGGTCACGAGGGCGACGCTCTGGCCTTCGGTGAGGGCGGCGAGTTCTTGCAGGCAGCCCCAGCCGAAGCGGGTGTCTACCGGGTTGTGGAATCGGGCAGTCATGGCGGGTTCCTGGTTTTTGTTATTGGAAGTGCCGCCATAGTCGGGGAGGGTGCGATAGACCTCAAATCGATAGATTGGGGGGATGCATTGGCTGGGCCGATAGCGAGGCCCAGCCGATGAGGTGCTTCAACGAACGTTTCTGAACAGCATCAACCGCGCACTTTCATGCAGCCCCCGAGTCAGCCCCTGTAACCGCTGAAACTCCTCGGGATACTGTTGGGCTACATCGTCCCTCGGCGTTTGCGACGCCAGGTCGTGCAGGGTGGGCGAACTGCCGTCGTGTTCCATTTGCAGCAGGAAGTCCTTGGTCACTCCGCCGATCAGCGGGAAGGTGCCCTCGCGCAATACCAACGGCACCACCCGCTCGCCTTCCGGCGCGGGCTGCTGGATATCGCGACCCATCGCGCCATTGCGGAACGGAATGCCCGCCATGCCGGCCACGGTCGGCAGCAGGTCCGCCAGGCCGACCGCTTCTTCGATCACCCGGGGTTCCAGGCCAGGTGCATGGATCATCATCGGTACGTTATTGCTTTCCAGCCCAAGCTGTTCGAACGCCGGCGCCATGTGCGGGATCTGGCTGATGCGGGTGTTGTGGTCGCCGAAGAACACGAAGATGGTGTTGTCGTAGTAACCGCCAGCCTTGGCGATCTCCATCAGGCGGCCGATGTTGAAGTCCAGCAGGCGCACCGCGTTGTATTGCTCGACGCTGCGGCTGCCTGCGGCCTGGACTTGCTCCACGGTGAGGTCGTGCACCACGAAACCATCGTTGTCTTTGGGGATGGTGAACGGGCGGTGGTTGCCGGAGGTTTGCAGGTAGGCGAAGAACGGCTGGTCCTTGGGAATGGCGCGCAGCAGTTCGTCGCCTTCCTTGAACAGGTCCAGGTCGGACACGCCCCACACGTCCACCCGTGGCGAGCGCCAGTGGCTTTCGTCGTAGAGTTTCACGCCGTCGATGCTCTGGCGGATCAGCGCGTTGATGTTCGCCCAGCCGGCATTGCCGCCGATCATGTAGAGCTTCTGGTAATCCTCGAAGGAGTTGATCAACGTGTGTTGCCGGGTGATCAGCGGGTTGCGGGTGGCGGTCTCCCGGCGGGTGACGTCGGGCACGCCGGTGATGCTCGCCCACACGGTCTTGGCGGTGCCGGTGACGGGCACGTAGAAGTGTTTGAAGAACCAGCTTTCCTGCGCCAGCTTGTCGAGGTTCGGCGTGGGGTTCAGCGGGTTGCCGTAGGCGCCCACGGCGCTGGTGCCGAGGGATTCGAGCATCACGAAAATCACGTTGGGCGGGCGATCGCCTTTAAGCCGGTAAGGCTGCACGGTTTGTTCGCGGGCGAAGTTCAGTTGCTCGGGATCGGGTTGGCTGACGCCCAGGTAATTCGCGACTTGCGGGTAGTGCTCGCGCACCTTGCCTTCATCGAACTGCGACTGGCCGACCTTGAGGGTGTCGTACAAAAACAGCACCGGGTTGAGGCCCACGGCGGCGATCTGGTTGTTGCCGGAAAAGAACGCATCGCTCCAGCGCAGCGGCACCGGGTTTTCGAGATTGAGGTTGGCCACGCGGCCGAGCAGGGCCAGCAATACGGCGATTACACCGACGGTGGCCACCGAGGCCAGTGCCAGCTTGCCGATGGGTTTGCGTTCGCCATCCAGGGTGATGCGTTCAAGGCGAACCAGTGCGTAGGTCCACAGGCCGACGGCAGTAAGCCAACTCAAGGTTATCCACAGCACCGGGTAGGTTTCCCACACCATCTGCTGGGAAATCTGCGCGTCTTCCAGATAACGCAGCACCGTGGCGTTGATGCGCACTCCGAGGTAGGCGTAGTGGCCGAAGTCGATGATGTACACCAGCCCGACGATGCCCAGCGCCACCAGCAGATAACCCCGGGCCAGCCAGCGCAGGGCGGGGACGGTCAGCAGGTTCCAGCGCGGCAGCCAGGCGAGCAGGGCCAGGGGCAGCAGGATCAGCACCGCCAGGCGCAAGTCAAAACGCAGGCCGATCCCGAAGGTTTCCAGCAGCGTGGCTTCCCTGAGATCAACCCCGGAAAACCCCAGTAAAAACACCAGCCGCAATGCCGCCAGCAACGCAAATACCAAACCGATTGCGCCCACGCCGTAGCGCAGGCGGCGCGAGTGCAACCATCCCATCATTGACCTCTGTGCAGTTTTAAAAGAGGGCGCCAGGCAGCCACCGTCAGCATCCACAACCCGGCCACCAGGCAGTAGCCCGTCAGCAGTGGGTCGACCAGATAGTCCCAGTAGTTTTCCGACGCCTTGAGCCGCAGCGCGAACGCCAGGGTGCCCGCGGCGAGCATCCATACAGCCAAGGTATTACGCAGCCAGAGCATCAACAGCGCCGCCAGGCCTATCAGCACAATCATCGGCCGAGGGTTGAAGCCCCAGCGGTAAGGGTCGAAATACGTCAGGCCCATCGTCGCGGGGTACAGCACCAGGCTCAGGGCGCCAAACAACAGCAATACCTGGACCTTGTGCGGGCGCTGGAGCGGCTGCACCACACCCAACCGACACAGGCTGACCCACGCCAGCAACACCAGGGTGCTGATGGCCAGGTCATCGGTGAAACTGCGTACATACGCCGCCAACGGCAGCTCGTTGACCGGGATAAAACTCACCACCACCAACACCGGCAGCAGCCAGGGGCGCCAGGGTGTGGTGACGCGTAACAGGCTGAGCAGCACGAAACCCAACAGCACAAAACTCAAATGCGCTTGCCATACAGAAACCATCACAGGCGCTCCGACAGCCAGGCTTCGTTGAAGCTGACGTGTTTGATAAAGGTGTTATTCCACGAGTACACCAGGTGGTACATGCCGTCCGGGCTGCGGCTGAAGTACGGGTACGCATATTCGAAATCGCAGCCACGGGGCTTGCACACCCGGTAATCCAGGTTGCTGAGGAAGCGTTGCTCCAGCGGCAGGCGCCGGGCGCCGCTGGACGCGCGGAAGCCTTCGCCGATGATTTCCTTGTAGGCCTCGGGTGAGAACGGTTGGCCCAGCGGGTCGGGGGACTGGTCCAGTTCCACCACGGTGCGCCACTGGTTCAGGTTGGCATCGGTGCCGTACAGGCTGAGTTTGAAGCGCCCGTTCTGCAGGTCGTTGAGGGCCACCAGCAAACCGTCGCCTTCAGTGCTGACCGCCGCCAGCGAGGAATTGGGGTTGGACGGCTCCAGCGGATAGGGCTCGCTCCAGGTTTGCCCTGCGTCTTCGGTGCGGCTGGCCAGGACCCGGTGATGGGTTTCGCCGGCATAACGCAGCATGGCGATGGCGCGTTGGCCGTCCTGCGGGACGATGGTCGGCTGCAGCGAATTCTTCCCACGGCTGATACGGAATTTGTCGACCACCGCACCGTCGGGGCTCAGGTACAGGTACTCGGCGAATTTGCCCATGAACTCGTGGTACACCGGCAGGCCGATGGAACCGTCGGCATGGAACACCGGCGCGGCACGTACCAGCGTGCTGATGTTGAAGAACGGTGAAGTGATCAGTTGCCGAGGTGCCGACCAGTTAGTGCCGAGGTCGTCCGAGACCATCACATTGATCGCGCTGGTGGCCCAGCCGCCTACCGAAACCGAGACGTAAAACATCCACAGGCGATTGTCCGGCGCCAGGGCGATCACCGGGTTGCCCAGCTTGCGGATGTAGCGGTGCGTGCCGTCGCGGGTGCTTTCGCGGGTGGCGAGTACTTGCTCCGGGCCCCACTCGGCGCTTTTGGCGTCAAAGCGCGCGGTGCGCACCTGCACATCGGCGGCGCCTTCGCGGGAACCGGCAAACCACACGGCCATCAGGTCGCCGCCGGGCAGGGCGGTGACCGAGGAGGAATGCACAAAGTCATTGAGCTGCGAGGAAACAAAGCGGCTGCTGTATTGCGGGGCGGCCGCTGTTGGCGATGTGGCCTTGGCGGTTTGGGCAAACGGCGCGAGCAGGTGAGGCGGATGACTGGTCCAGGCAGCGAGAAACACCAGTAGCAGACTGCAGATCGTTAAAAGCGCGCGTATCGAAAGCTTGTCGAAAAAAGGCTTGTTGCGCACGGAAACACTCTCAACAGGCATAGGAGGTTTCACTGTGCAAAACCAACCTTAGCGGAAGCTTAGTTGGCAACGACCCGTAACATCTTTCCCGGAATAGACATCGGTAGAACCCTGCATGATGCCGCCGTCTCCTATAGAGAATCTCTTATGCGCCTGCTGCTGGTAGAAGACGATCGTGCTCTCGCCGAAGGGATCCGGGTGGCGCTGAGCGCCGAAGGCTACACCTTGGACTGGCTGCAAGACGGCGTCAGTGCCCTGCATGCGTTGCGCAGCGAAAGCTTCGACCTGCTGCTGCTCGACCTCGGCCTGCCGCGCCTCGACGGCCTGACACTCCTGCAAACCCTGCGTGCCGAGCAATACGACCTGCCGGTGATGATCCTCACCGCCCGCGACGACACCGCCGAACGCATCGCCGGCCTGGATGCCGGCGCCGACGACTACCTGGTCAAACCCTTTGACGTCGAAGAATTCAAGGCCCGCGTGCGCGCCTTGCTGCGCCGTAGCCAGGGCCGCGCGCAGCCCTTGCTGGAACATGCGGGAGTGAGCCTGGACCCGGCGACCCAACAGGTCAGCTACCAAGGCCAGGACATCGTGGTCACGCCGATGGAATATCAACTGCTGCACCAGCTGATGGCGCGCCCCGGCAAAGTCGTCACCCGCGAACGCCTGTCCCGCGCCTTGTATGGCTGGCAGGATCGGGTGGAAAGCAACACCCTCGAAGTCCTTATTCACAACCTGCGCAAAAAACTCTCCACCGAACTGATCCGCACCGTGCGCGGCGTGGGCTACGTGGTGGAACTCAAGCCATGAACTCGGTCCGCGCACGCATCCTCATCCCGGTACTGGTACTGATCCTGCTGGGGGATGGGCTGATCAGCTGGCTCGTGCTGCGCGACAGTCATCACGAAATCGAAGAAGTCTACGACGCCCAACTCGCCCAAAGTGCCCGCTTGCTGCAAGGCGTACTGCGCCAGCGCGACCCCGGCGACGCTGACTTGGACCGCCTCTACCAAGCCTTCGACCAGGCCATGAGCCGCGTCGGCGAAGACGGCGCCGCGCACCCCTACGAAACCCGCCTGACCTTCCAGGTATGGCGCACCGACGGCCAATTGCTGGTGCGCTCCACCGACGCACCGATCCTCAGCGCCCCGCCTGACACCCTCGGGGCGCATGACCTGATGGATAACGGCAACGACTGGTGCGCGTTCATGCTCGCCGATATGCAACAAGGCCTGCTGATCTGGGTGGGCGAGCGTGACGACATTCGCCAGGACGTGATCCAGCGCATCATCCGCCACACCCTCTGGCCGATCCTGATTGGCGTACCGCTGCTGGCTTTGTTGATCTGGCTGACCATCGGCTGGGGCCTCAAACCCTTGCGCGCCATGGCCCAGGCGATACGCGGGCGGGACAGCGAGACATTGCGGCCGTTGCAACTTGAGCCATTGCCCACGGACCTGGAACCTATGCAAACCGCGCTGAACCGCTTGCTGGTGCAGGTAGACGACCTGCTGGAGCGCGAGCGACGGTTTATCGCGGACGCGGCCCATGAACTGCGCACGCCGTTGGCGATATTGCGCATTCATGCACAGAACGCCCAGAGCGCCGGGACTGAGGAGCAGCGGCGAGAGGCGCTGGATTTTCTGGTCAACGGCGTGGACCGCGCGACGCGCATTGGCAGTCAACTGCTGACCATGGCGCGCATCGAGCCGCAGTTGAACAACACCGTTCGCGTACGCGTGCCGCTGACGGAGTTGGTACGCGAAGAGCTTGCGGAACTGACGCCCCTGGCGATGGAGAAAGGCGTTGAGCTAGTGCTGGAAGGGGATGAGGAATGCTGGATTGAAACGGACCCGATAGCGTTGGCGATTGCGCTGCAGAACCTGGTGACCAATGCGCTGAACTTCTCGCCGGCGGGGAGTGAGGTGCGTGTGATGGTGCGGGTGGCAGATTCGGGAGTGGTGCAGCTGTGTGTGGAAGATGCGGGGCCCGGGATTGATGAAGGGGAGATTGGGCGGTTGTTTGAGCGGTTTTATAGTCAAGGGAATGCGAATGGCGCGGGGCTGGGGTTGGCGATTGTCCAGATGATCGTGGGGAAGATTGGGGGGCGGTTGGAGTTGTATAACCGGGAGGTGGGTGGGTTGTGTGCGCGGTTGAGTTTTAGTGCCTGTGGGGTGGAATCGGTGGGAATACCACACCGTTGAAGGTGTGGGTGCAGCAGTTGCAAAACGGCTTCATGAACGCGGGTGTCAATTGCGGGTTAACCTTTTGTAGCAAGCCCGCCTCGTCGACGTATAAGCCGCTGTAATAGGTAGACTCGTCCGTTCGTACGTATTCGCTTTTTTCGCTTTCATGTAGAGCCACCATCCAGAACACAGGATCCGGGCGGTCCAAGCGGGAGTTGGCTTCGCTGAAAATCGCATCCCATTGGTGGCCGACCTTGGACAGAAGAAACCGGAATAGTGGCGTGTAATCGAAGCCGTGCCGGTGATGGCTGTGCATCGAGCCACGGCTTAGGGTGGAGTTCTTTTCGCTTTTGCTATGGCGTTGTTGCCTATAGGTGCGGCAACTTCCGTGATGCACGTTGTACGTGCGGGTGTTGACTGAGCGATAGAGAGGGGGCTTTTTCATTGGGTTCCTTTATGACCTCTCGAAGGCTTGGGAAGGCAATGTGCCTTGGTAACTGAAAGAGATTTGGTAATCGAAGATCGCGGGTTCAATTATGTGTTTGAAATGCGGTTGGATAATCGCTATCCAGCCTGGGAGAACATTGAACACGTCCGCGTATAAGGCTGTTTCTTGACTCAACCCTAGGCTTTCAAAAAAGCTCTCCGCATTATCAAAATCTGCCGAGTATTCATCTGCCTTCACGTAATTGCTGTGCTTGTCGTACCAGCGCAACCTGGCTTTCATAACCATGATGTGTTTTCCACTTTCTTTGTATATAGGCGGCGTTCGGGTTTAGCTCGATCTCGACGTTCGCCGGTGTATGGACCAAAGGCGCCGAGGTGAACAACGTCACCGTCGCCATAGACCTACAAGAACCATATGCTTCATGGCGTAAAGGTTTGGTTACTTGGGAGGAGGGGGCCAACTGCCTTGGTAGCGAAACGATATCTGGTAGTCGAATAGGCGAGGATCAATCACGTGCTGAAAATAGGGCTGAAGGATCGCTATCCAAGCAGGTAGAACGTCGAATCCTCCTGCGTAAATTTGCGGTTCTTCCTCCAGTCCGAATGACTCAAGAATGATGTCATCATGTTCAAAGTTTTCCGAGTATTCATCGCCCTCCAGATTCGCCGTAAGTTTGTTGAACCATTCCAGTCGGATTTTCATAGCCACAATCAATTCCCCATTCATTTTTCTATACGCCTTTCATCTTTTGCTGGGCCGCGCTGCTCGCCGGTATAGGGGTCAAATGAGCCTAGGTGACTGACGTCGCTGTAGCGATACGCTTCCAATTCGCCCTTTTTGGAGTCCCATTCATAAAGCCTCCTTCCTTTAGCGTCCTTCCAACGCTCACGTAAGCCACCGCCACCCTGGCGTGGGGTCTTTCTCTTTTGCTCTATCAAACCTGGGAAACCAGTTATGTCTTCGGTTCTAGGGGCCGGGAAATAATCATGGTCCGGATTTTTCAGCCCCTTTCGTGGCTCGTTAACCACCACATACAGCGGCCGAACCCCCGACTCCACCGGGAACACCAGAATAAAATCCCGGTATTCCGGCGGATAAATCGGGTTCACCAGAATCTGTTTGGCCGCCTCCGTCGGCGGATAAATCCACATCACTGGCGCTTGCGGTGCAGCCTCTAATGCCGGAATGCCAAGGGTGTCGCCAGGATCAATGGCCGGCGTCCAAATCAGCTCCATTCCCTCGCCAAGATCCGCCACAAACTGGCTGTCACGACTCTGAAACTGCACCACATCGATCATCTGCCAGTCGGTATTTTTACCCGTGTAAAACCCATATCCCTTCAGCGTCCCATCGGCGCGTTGCTCGATATGCAAGCGCATCCGCGAGCGGGCTTTTTGCAGGTGACGAAGCTGCTCTTCGCTATAGAGCGCACTGTCGCCAAGCTCCGACGGCCAGGCCAGCGCCACCAGCCCTGCAAGCAAACTCCCGGCTGCGGCACCGACCGCCGTAGCCGCGGACTCCAATACCGCTGTACGCAGCACAAGTTGGCCAAGCCCCACGGGTAGGGCACTACCACTGATTTTTCTGAGGGACACACCGCCGTGGCTATCCACCTCGCGCCCGCCTAGCAGCGTGAAGTGGCCGTAGTCCTTGATCTGCTCAAGCGGCACATAACCGGTGGGGTTGTTGTAGCTGATGATCCCGTCGGGTAGTTGGCAGGACTTGGCGAACACATGGCCTGGAATCCTTGTAGGTTCAGGCGATGGCGCAGGAGGCGATTTATACAAATCAATGAACGGTGAATACGGAATCTGCTTAGGCTGCGGCGTCAGAATTCGCCGCTTCAACTGTTCTTCTTCGGTAATCGGATACGCGCGCTCTGTCATGACGACTCACTTCCCTGTGCAAGGAAGCGAGCCTATGAGAGCTGAGAGGAACCTGAAATTCTCGTTGTTCGATGGTGTGCGTAGGAAAACTCACTTTCTGAATGGGTGCTCACCTCCTAATCAAGTGTAGGAAGCTTCCAGTTCGCGTTCAGGCGTCGAAAAACCGGTGTGTCGATATGCTACGGTCGTGCCCCATAAACGATTAGGGATGAGGCGAGTGCCGGCCCTCCGTGGAAATTAGACAGGACGTCAGTTGATGATTTATGAAGATGTAGACCCGCAACTACTCGCCTTTTTGCATAACCCTATGGCGAACACGACGGCCCTCCCTCCAGCTGGCAAACGCCTCAATTGGCGCAGCCGAATGCTCTACAAAATACCCGCACTGCGTCGGTTGATTTGCCCCGAACAGGTTCAGTCAATACTCTGGGAGAAACTTCAGGCACACCTGGAACAGGCCCGACAATCGCTGCCGCAGTATCTATTCGAAGACAACACACCGCTCAACCCTAATACGGTGCACCGGTTCACAGATCAACTGAGCCGCTATTTCAGGATTGAGGTAGCGCCTGCAGGTCATGGTGTGTCATCAGCGCCGGGAAGTGATACGTACGCTGACTTTAGTAAAGCTTACACATGGGCGGCGCTTGAATATACGTGCAACAGGATTGCCGAAAACCTGCAGCTGCGGGCCGTCCATAACTTATCCATCTTGAAAAATGCCAACTTGTGGTTGTGTTATTACCTCAGTGAAATCTATTTTCTTATTGGTCATGGACTTCTGACAGCCAGGTTGGTTGGGAGCACTCTTCACATTGTGCCTACCGCGAAACTGCAGCGACGGATCAAGGGGTATTGGTTGGCAGAGGTCACTGAGGCTAATTCTAAAATAAGTGATACACGCACACTATATGATATGGCGGAACTGTTGCAGAAACATGGCCGTTTGAATCCGGATTTGCGTGGGCTTTTGGTAAATCAGACTCTTGATAAATGCCTCTCTATACATTCGGAATACTTGTCCGCGGCCATGACCCGGCATCCCAAGTATCATTACTTGCGAGAAATAGTCGATTTTGCTGTTCACCTGGAGCTGCGTGTAATGTTGGGTGAACGTACAACCGAGGAAGCTTACCTTAGGACTATTGTCAGTCCTGCCACGGTGGATATGATCAACAGTGCCTTGGCCGGACGCGCACCAACGTTGGACTCCGCCAGCAGTTTCATAGAATACAAGGGCGGCATGTATGTGCGGGGAGCACTAAACTTTAAGTACGGGTTGAGAAAGTTCGTCAGATATTTGCTGGGTACGGCAACCGTCAACGGCAAAGAGGCGGACTTTGGTCAGTTGCTCGGAGCCGGCTTCGAAAAAGACTACGTTTTAAATTACATAAGAAAACTCAACGATCCGCGCCTGGAAGTATTTGGGGAGTTCAAGCCCGGCAATAATGCGAAAATCAAGGGTTATGATATTGATTTGATAGTTCGGGATGTCGAGGAGGATATTTATTACTTTATTCAAGTTAAATATCAGTTGTCGGAAATTCCAACCTATCTTTCGGAGCAGTGCCAGCTATTTCTAAATGCTAATTTTCGTACCGGCTTTGTAAGGCAGCTGGCCGTGCTCAGGGATAATATCTGCGATGAGAGTATTCGCCAGAAACTGAGCCAGCATGGCCTGGCCGGTGCTCATGCGGGTAATAGTCACTTCGTGTTGTTGCACAATATCCCGTTCCTGAACTTTTATGAGCTGGATGGTATCTTCTTTTATGAATGGAATCTGCTTCGGAACATTCTACGTGACGGGCGGGTGCAGGTTCGAAAAGATCAACACATTACCGAAGAACGAGTGTTGAGCAAGCCACGGATGCATCGGCCTCAGGAGATGGTAGATGCTTACTTCAACCAGTCGCAGAGTGGAACGCAGATGACCGAGCACTATGATGTCTATTGCAGGGCTAATACGCGCTTTGTTTTTGATGAACTGGACGTGATCTGCAAACTGTTGTGACATCCAGGGGGCGGCCTGAGTGGGCGTTATTGTTTACGCCCAATCAAGATTAAGGCTGGCTCCTTCATTAATTTTTTTTAGGTAGTCCTGAGCGGGGCATTGGTTCAGAGTACATGCCTGGAAATCACCCTCGATATCTCCACAATCGACGTCTTCCCCGTGAACTCGAACTTCACTTTCCCCACCGCCGAAAAGTAAATCTCCAGCTCCGAGTCCAGATCAAACGTCCCGGACGTTTCCACCGAATACGCGACGATGTTTTTGTACGGCAGGGACGTGAAGTCTTTCTTGCTGCCGGTAATTCCTTGCACGTTCACGGCGATGATGCGCTTGGTGGTGAACACCACGCCATCGCGCATGGCCTTGTAGGAATCGATGACCTGCTCATCATCCAGCAGCAACGACGATACGCGTTCGGCGTATTCGTTGTTTTGCTTGAGCTTGAAGAAGCCTTTGTTGTTGAAGTCGATCATGTGCCTTTCCTTGGGTGGGTGGTGCGGTAAACGCTGGTGCCTGTGTATGACGTTTTGCTCGCAGATCTGTATCTAACGGCGTTCCTTTTATCGCCCTACCATGGCGCCAACAACCCGCCGGCCATTACAAAGTTTTACCTCGTCAAGGAGCCACACCATGCCCGAACTGTCCAGCCTGCTTGCCTACGGCCTGATCTCTCTTGGTATGGTGCTGACGCCCGGCCCGAACATGATTTACCTCATTTCGCGGTCGATCTGCCAGGGCCGAGTGGCCGGGCTGATATCCCTGGGCGGCGTTGCGATGGGTTTTGTCGTCTATATGTTCTGCGCGGCATTGGGCATCACGGCGTTGGTGATGGCGGTTCCTTACGCTTATGACGCGCTGCGGCTCGGCGGGGCGTTGTACCTGATGTACCTCGCCTGGCAGGCGGTCAAGCCGGGTGGTCGCTCGCCGTTTCAAGTGCGGGATTTGCCGAAGGATAGCCCGCGCAAGCTGTTCATGATGGGCTTTGTCACCAACCTGCTGAATCCCAAAGTGGCGGTGATGTATTTGTCGTTGTTGCCGCAGTTTATCGACCCTAACGGCCACGCCAGTGTGCTCTCGCAATCCCTGGTGCTGGGCTTTACGCAGATCATGATCAGTGTGAGCGTCAACGGGCTGATCGCTCTTATGGCGGGCTCGATCGCGGGATTTTTTATCCGTAAACCGGTCTGGCAAACCGTACAGCGCTGGTTGATGGGCTCGGTGTTGATGGGCCTGGCCGTGCGTATGGCGGTGGAAGGGCGGCGTTAAAGGATCGCTTTCAGGTAATCCTTGAGCGCGTTGAGCGGGGCATTGAGTGCTTCCAGTGTCGTCGCTTGGCGCACATCCGCCGCAAGCCGTTGCAGCTCGCGGCCCATCACGGTGTTTGCACCGCCCAGGGCTTCGAGGGCCAACGCCAGGCACTCGTCGATCTTCTGTTGGATGGCATTGATATCGCCATTGCGCACCAGCAAGCCAAACACTTCCCGCTCATAGCCGTCCATGACCAGGTCGTCCCGCAGAATCGGGCTCGCGCCTTCTGTCTCATACACCAACTTGAGAGCAAAAAGCGCTACAGCTTCCAGCGTCAGTTCCATGGCCAAGGTTCCTCTTTTCTCGAGTTCGCCCGCTGATCATCACTTTCCTGCAGGCGAAAAAAAAGACCTTGAATTTCAAGGTCTTTTTTTAAGATGGTGCCCGAGGGAGACCATAAAGAACCATGTAATTCGCGGTGTGTAGCGTTATTGTATCGTATAGGGATACAGGTAGGGATACACGTCGGCATCTGCTATAGCTGATCAAATAACCGACGTATTCATTAAATTCTGATCCGATACTCCTGGCGCAACGGCTTTAGAGGGGTATTGACGGGCTCTAAAAGATATTTTTTGTCAGCCACTCAGCACCCTGTATCAGCTCTTCAGCCTGCTCCTTTGTCGGTTCGACATCCTTTTTGTGAGAGCAAAGATTACGGAGATCTGCCAAGAATGAAATTTTTCTCCATACGGCAACGTCAATCACGCCAGCAGCTTTTAGTGGTTCGTTCAAGTCTGCGATGGTGGGATGCTTTTTGGCAATTTTGATTGAGTGAGCATCTGCGACTTTCTGGAGGTGCCCCTCAATCACAACTCCCATCAGCGCACCTGCAGCTCGTGGGCTGATCTTCGCTAGCTGTGCGGCGATTACTAGCTCGCCGTCTTGCAACTCAGCGTAGAGTTCACTTTCTATATTGGAAATTACTGAGTCAATGCGCGCTTTTAGGGAGGTGAGAATCGTAAGCTGATTTACGAAGCAGGTAACCACCCGGACTTTTGAGTCGTTCGTATCCCAAGACGCAGGGGAAACCCCCTTCATAAAATCTTGTATTACGTATGTGCCATATCCGAGACTTTTTCTTTTCGGGTCGATTTCGTAGTAGCCCTTGAATTCTGCATACCGGTCGGGTGCAAGCGTCGCTACAGCCTTTACAGCTTTCGAATACCACACCTGGTAATCGTCTCGAAAATCTACCTCCTTATCTTTGTTGAATTTGGATGCGAGCTCGTAACCTTCTGAGGCCAGCTCTAAGAGCTCCTTGCGAATCCGTTCACGCTTGGTCATCGGTGCCCTCATCATCCGTTTATTGGTCAAGCTCACTGGATACACTACTTTTCGGGCCTAGCGCTAGGTGTAGTGTCAACATGGATCCTGTGGAACAACCCGCGAGTAGCACGTACCCCTGGCTAAAACTTGCTGGGGACCCTGCGGTACTCCGAAGCATACGGGGCATGAAACCCGCGGGATCCTGGTAGCGGCAGCCGCACCAGCTTACTGAAATTTCAACGTTGAAATTGAAAGGATCTTGAAGAGAAAAGGGCATCCTTACCGGATCTGTAACGGTTATGGGTTTCGTTCAGGATAGAGAAGGATTGGCCCGGTCAACTAACTTCGGGGAGCCCAGCCACTAACGAGATCCGGCGGGTTCTATGCCTCGTGTCTATCCGAAATGCTCAGTGTCCCGCTACCTCACCGAAGCCAGAAGCTTTATCGATCTGTCCCTCGCTGGTGGACTATTCACCAATGGGGTTCGGGGGTATCCATTTAAAACTGTGTTACGGGTGTTACACGCGTTACGTCAATATTTAACTATATGATTTTAAAGGCTTTATTCATTGTTACACATTGATTCGTTGTTTGCCGATAGACGTGTTACATGACAAATAGGTGTTACATCAATAACTGCTTTGGCAGCAGCTTTTACGATGACTAAAAAGACTGTCATCTGACCAGAGCTCGCGCTTAGACGGTCAGCTGACGACGAGAAGCAGTCGATTAGTCTTGGCCCTCGCGAAAAGCTGACGTCTAAATTTGTCTACACGACGAGGGGGGATCAGGGAACGGATGCGATCCGACCTTGCCTGGCCTTGCAGTTGAGAGTGGATCTGGTAAATCTTAGTGATTGAAGCGCCCCCTATATCAGTGTTGAATGGCCAAAAATAGTCAGAGCACCAAGCCGTATTGCTTCAAGCTGACGCCAAGATCGGTCCTGGATGCTGGGAAATTAAAGAACTCAATGCTGTTGGGAAAAGGACGAAACAACACTAATGTCGATGATCGCAACAGAGGTCGATTCAGTCCGCGCTTCCCGCGCGGGTCACACCTTTCATGAGCGTTGGGCTGCGAGGAAAGCTCTCCAACTAGTCTTTCCCGATGACTGCTTATTTGCGATCGCTGTGGAAGGCATTTCCTCTACGGAGACCGCGAGCCCAGGAGCTAAAGCGGAAGAGGTAGCTGATCTCGTTCTATATTATGGTAATGGAGATAATTTTAGGACATGTGATCGGCTGGAGACGGTTCAATTTAAATACAAATTGCGAGCGGAAGCTGTCACAGCAATTTATCTTCGCAAAACAATCGAGAAATTTAGTGATACGATCTTAGGTTATGAAAAAGAGTTTTCGGTAACTAAGGTGGATAAAAAACTATCCTTCGTTTTCGTGACAAATTCAAATTTTACGGAGAGTCTATGGGAAGCAATCAGCTCTCTGATTGACGGATCTAAACCTAAGTCCTCGGGTGCGTCCACGCAGGCTAGGAACCTCAGACAATGGTGCGCCGATCGTGGTTTGTCTGACGTAAGTCGTCTTTTTTCTAGAATAGTTTTTAGAGCAGGAGAAAAGAGTCTTGCGGGTCAAGAGAGCTTACTTAAGAGAACTCTTACTGACTGGTCACCAGGCTCAGATTCAGAAGCTCGGCTTCGACTTTATGACCTGCAGGATTTAGTTTTAAAGAAGGCCGGACCAACTGGTCAAGGTAAGAATTTGATTCGACGTGAGGATGTTCTGGATGCAATGGATTGCGAACCAGAGGATCTTTTTCCAGCGGAGTCTCGTTTTATCGACGTTGGAGCAGTTGTAGAGAGAGCAGAGCTTACGATAATAAGTGATTTGATAAGGGCGTCAGATTTACCTATCTTCGCCCATGCAGAGGGTGGGGTGGGCAAAACTGTTTTTGTCCAAAGCCTGGCTGAAAGGATGGCGACAGAGTATGAGATAGTTATTTTTGATTGCTTCGGCGGCGGGGCCTATCGATCAGAAAATCAAGCGCGGCACTTACCTAAGATTGGGCTAGTTCAAATCGTCAACGAACTTGCTTCACGAGCACTATGTGATCCAATGCTCCCGGGGGGCGATGATAGTCGCAGAATTATTAAGGCGGCGTGCAGACGTTTTGCACAGGCGGCATTGGCAATCCGAACTCAATCAAAAAAGCTTGGCCTGCTTATTATAATAGACGCATCGGACAATGCTCAACTTGAGGCGGAATATCGTCACGAGGAGTCTTTTCCGACACGTCTTTTGTCAGCAATAGATGAAGATCCGATCGACAGTGTGAAGTTGATGTACACGGCACGCACTCATCGCAAGAACTCTGTCATTGGGCGAGCGCAAGTAAATGAGGTGGAGCTCGGACCCTTCAATGATTTGGAGGCTCGAGAGTTTCTAGCTGCTCGTAAGCCAAATGCTACCAGCGTGGAAATATCTACCGCTTTGGCGCGATCTGGGCGGAACGCACGAGTTCTCGATTATCTCGTGCAAACGTGGGATAAGAACGTAGTCGCAGATGTTACGGCAGATCCAATTTCTGTCCCTGAGATCATTGCTCAGCGCTGCAAGAAAATCGTTTCTGATCTCCATATAGCAGGTTGGTGTGATACAGATATAACGGAATTTTTCGTCGCACTATCACTTCTCCCTCCGCCAATTCCCCTCGAAGAACTAGCGGATGCGCTCGGATGGTCTGTGGCTCAAGTAAATACAGCCGCTTCTGATCTGGTTCCGATGCTAGAGATTTCCTCGCACGGAGCGATCTTTAGGGACGAGCCTACTGAAACATTCGTACGGGAGACTTACTCTAAGCAAACGAAAGCTCAAACAGTTATTGCTGATCGGCTCCTTTCTTCACAATCCACGTCGAGCTACGCGGCTGAAGCATTGCCGCACTTTTTAGTTGTTATCAATGACAGCGATAGAGCATTTGCCCTTGCTGAATCGTCCAACTTTCCAACAGCTGTACAGTCTGAATTCGGACGTCGAAGACTTTCACTCGCAAGACTACGTGCAGCTTTCAGACTGGCGGTCGCGCAAGATGACCTGGATCGAGTGCTCGGCTTGAGCATGCGGCTTGGACAAGTTGAAACTGCCAACATGAGAGGTGATGGTTATATTCTTAAATCACCAGCGCTTGCGATTATCCTTGGCGACTTCGATTCCTACCGCCGACTTTTCGCAAATCGCTCAGGCTGGCGTGGTGCGAGAAATGCTCGATTGACAATCGCGCACCGATTTGCGGGTAACCCCGATGAAGCCCAGATACAATGTGAAAGTACGATCCGCTGGATTAATTGGTATATGGGGCAGCGGCGCGACGAGACAAGCCGAGACCTTGAAGCACCAAATGTGGAGGATTATGTTGCGGTATTATTTCAGCATAGCGTTGAAGCAGAGTTCGCTAAAATTGACCGTAATCTATCTAATTGGAATACTCGTTTCTCGCTGGATGCAAGTGAAAAACTTCTGCAGTTGTTGGAGTTGTTTGATCAAGTAAATAATACGAAAATATTCTCTTTATTTTCTTCATTTGCGGCTTCTGATGTTTGCAAGTCTCGAGCGCTGAAGCTGTCATTTCTTTTGAGGCCTTGCTTGCTTAATAGGTCGCAAGTAAAAGGGTTGATAAAATCAATTGCTGCTCCCGAAAATTCTAAAATCGACCGGGCCGAAAGTTTTTCGAATAGCGATGAAGCCAGTTTTTATGAAACCAACGCCGCCTTTGCCGCATTGCTCTACAGCTCCCGAACCGGCGCAAGGACTATCATAAATGCAGCACCAATTTCTCGCCCGTTAAGTTACGAGTACGGCGAGCGTTTTGGCCACTCTAAAATCTGGCCCTCTATTTTCCGATCCTGTATTCGTGCGTGGTCCTCCGGGAAGCGATTGGCATTCCATGATCTACTGCCGCAAAACGTCAAGATAACTAAGCATGCTAAGGCAGCTGCGAATCGAATAGATTTGCTGAGATTTTTGAAGGGTCTTCGTGAGCCAGCAGCCAACGGAGTTAGTGATCGTCGAGATCGTAAGCTTAAAACAAAATTCAATGATCGTGAGTGTGAGGACATTAGCCAAGGTATATTCCTTGCGTATGAGTTGATCGCGCCGATCGAAAACGCGATCTTCGTGCACAAAAGCCTATCAGGTAGTACCTTTTCCGATTTCCTGGCTATATGGAATGAAAAAACTAGGTCGGGAATTAACTTGCGATCTGAAACGGCCGCTGACGCACTTGTTCGTGCAGTGGGATTTGGCTGCGCGAGTATATTGTTGCTACATTCGTCCGAGCCTTCAGTTGAAGACGTTAAGAGCCTAATCAGCTTGGTCTCTACAACAGGATTTGGGATTGAGCAAAAAATCAGTGTATTGCGTCAAATTGCTCATTGGTCATCCCTCCATGATCTTGCAGGGGCGTTTGCTCAGTATATTGCAGCACAAATACGCCTGGACGATGATATAGGGCGGCGTGGAGAAACATATGTAGATCTCGCTGCTTCCATAGTGTCGATGAGCATTGACGAAGCCCGTGGTTATTATCGACAGGGTTTGTCAGAGTTAGATCAGATAGGTGGGGAGAGTTATGAGCAAATCTATTCACTACTTAACTTTGCGAGTGAACAGCAAGGTGGGTTTTTAAAGCCCGAACTAGCTCAGCGGCTTATGAATTTATGCCAGCCTATCATCAATAATGAACCTAAAAAGTTTGGTTGGAAGCTGTTTGCACAAGCTGCTGCAAAAACTATAGGATTCCCGGCTCTCGCTAAGTTGGTACGTTGGCACGACCAAGATGTTGCCGATTTTTCGTATGGACTACCACAGCTCGCTTGTTTTCTTGCACAGGCCGGGCATCTCGATCCGCGGCGAGCCGCTTTTATTCTCGCTATTTGTGAGGATCATGGGTGGTGGGATTGGCAGACTGGAAGAGGCGTAGCGGATCTCCTAAAAAAAGCTAAACTATCGGATCAGAGGAAGATTTTTCATACGATTATCAATAAGTTGCGCGAAGTTAATTCTTTTGGTGGATGGGCTTCGCTTTGGGAGAGCATGCTTGAGACTGGTAAGCAATACCCAAATGCAATCACAAGCGATGAGTTGAAAGAGATCGATCAACTCTGGAAGGATGCAAAGCGAAAGCAGGATGAGTTCAATAAACGTAGTAGCTCCTCACCTAACGTTGTACACGCTCAAATAAATGCGCCTAGTGAAAACTATATTGAGCATTTCATCACAACACTCGTTGCAGCATGTGATCCTTCCTCCTCTATCGCAATTGACAACTCTCTCAAGTCCATATTGACCGAAGGGAAACTCCCTTATGATGCTAAACAGCGCTTTATAGTTAAGTTGCGTTTAGCATGCCCTTACTCTAAGCGTTTGGATTTTTTGCTCGCAATTTGTGATGCTGCTGAGCTTCGATTTGATCAGTCAATAGACATATTGAACGAGAGTTTTTCTTTTTGGAGTAGCTCATCAACGCATCTTGTTTTGGAAGCAAAAAAGCTGGTCGAAAGACTTTTTACAGCAAGGAGCACTGAGCTTTTTGAAGATCAATTTCCTAATATTGTCCGCGACCTACGCAAGATTTCCAGTCTGTGCGGAGACAAGCGTTTTGTGATGCAACTCGTTCTTCGTAAGATCACAGCAGACGGAGTTGATCTCGACGGGGACCATTGGTTGCAACTGGCCACTGCACTATGCGAGGTTACGACAGGGAAATCCGCTTTAGATGCGCTGGAACATTTATTGTCTGGTCCTACGGCTCGCATGGCCGACGAAATTGGGGAGGGCGCATTTTGCTCCGAGCAAGCAACTGTTGGCTCCGAAGAAGAACTCATTTCGGATCTCATTTGGCACCTCTTAGGTAACGACGATGGCTACATGCGCTGGAACGTCGCCCGACATTTAAATAGCCTTCATGAGCTTGGGCTGACTCATGAACTCAGTCTACTGCTTGATCGCTTCGACTATAGATCAGTTGCGTCAATGGCAACGGCTGAGAAAAATCTATCGTTCCAAAATTCTCAGCAATGGCTGCTAATGGGGTTAGCGCGTGTAACCCTGCGACATGGGCTGTCGGTACGTTTTCTCAAACCCAAACTAATGGATTTAGCAAAGCGATCCGATGTGCACGTTGTAAATAAGCTTCATATTGCTAGATGCTTAACCCATATAATTGACCCAGATATACAAAATTCATTTTTAGATGAATTAATTAATGAGATAAATGAGCCTAGGCACGGCATCATCGTTTCCGATAGCTACCCCGTTGCTGTAAAGTCGACATCAGACTTTAGCTTTGATTATGAGTTTACAAAGCATGAGGTCAGATCTCTTGCGCAACTGTTTGGTGTGGCTGAGGCAGTTGTTGAGGATGCTATTGCAGCGGAAATCAAACGTCTATGGCCGGAAGCTTCTTCAATGAGTTATTTTTCCGGCAATGAGCGATACGATTTAGGTCAGAGTGATAGATTCGAATTCTTTAGAGAGCATGTTCAGAGGCATGCTCTGTTAACTGTCGCTACTAATTTTTCAAAGTTGCTGCCAGTAGTGGTCCGTAGCTATGAGGTTGAAGAAGAGTCTCCTTGGCTAAGGTGGCGCAGATGCTACGATGTAACATTCGACGATGGCTCATGGTTGTCTGATCGGAAGGATCCAGTTCCCCAACAAGCAAAGGAAGAATTGTTAGGTAATCAAGTCAATCGACAAGATATATTGTTAGATCAAGAAGCGGTGTTGCGAAAATTAGGTCTCGTATTCAGTTCTAGCGAAGAGATGTTTCCATTGTATGGTCGTTGGTCATCGCCCGATGGAGTATCTGTAACGATTACATCCGCGCTTACGGATCGAAAGGGCGCATCGTCCCAATGCGTCGCTTTCTCGAAGAAAGCCAATCACGACATTTGGCTGCCACAGTTTTGGGATGACGGATATTATGATGTTCGGTCTCGACGAGGGAATCAATTTGATCCATTTGTGTGGGCACCCGACTCTCAAAATCTAGGTATTGACCAAGGCGAGGAAATTGCTGCTACGGGCCCAGGAAGGCGGCCACGTCTTGGAATAGAACTTACTAAAGAATTCGAGTTGATGAATGAGCCACTAAATGGAGAGTGGCGTGTAGGAGATGGAAGCCTCGCGCTGAGAAGCCAGGTTTGGGGCCGTTGGGTGCCTGATCCTGATCATCGACAATCTCATCACCAAGAGGATGGTGAGATTTTATGGGCCTCAAATGATTGGCTTGATAAAACATTGCTCAGTCTAAATCGGAAACTTATTTTTGTCGTGACACTTCATAAGTATAAGTCTTCACGAAGTTATAATCCCTCTAACGGAGCCAGGTCTGTTCTTGTTGGTCTGAGGTCGAATGATAGGTCGATGAGGTTGTGGTCTGCAAAGAAAGCATCTAGAGTAGATTTTTAGATTTTTAGAAACATATAGTGTAATTTGTCAGCGGTTATATAGGGGGCGATTGTCAAAAGATTATCTGTTGGTAATCTTTTTCCAAGTTCGCGGGGCTTTCGGAGTTAGTTGTTGTTGTGGTTTAGAATTACTGGCACTTTGAGTCTCGTACTGCTATAAGGGCTTAACTATATGTTTTTAATAGCACAGTAATTTGTAGTGATAACGGGCGCGGCTCGCTGGCGTGAACGACCATCTTTGGCCGAAAGTGCTCATAAGCCCAGGGCCCGCTATAGACCACTAACCGAAAGGCGTGAACCATTTTTGTAAGTACGGGATCTAGCGAAGCGGAAGCTGCTTAAGCTTCCGCTTCTCCATCACCCGCTCTTTCTTTTGAGCTGGAGGTCAATAAAATTGAGCTCTGCTTTGATTGCATCAATCGTGAGCGTCTCGACTTTGGTGTCTTTGTTTGCCCTTGCATTGAGCTTTTTCATGCCGGCTATGACGGCAATTATTCGGCTCAAGTGAAGCTTGCGGGCCTTCAGGTAATCAGGCATCTGAGCACTATTCTGTGGTGGTTTATTCATGGTTAGACCTATGGTTGGCCCGAAGCAGCCGACCCTCGCCGGTTGCTTCGGGGAAGGTTTGGGTTAGGCTGCCAATAGGTCAATCAGGCTGTGTTGGCTAGAGCGATCTGAGAGTTCTCGCCAGGTCCAGCTTCCAAAGTGCTCGCCCTGTTCAGGGATATCCAGCTTCATCAGTGCAACCGGGTCACGACTAATCAGGTTGCGTGCTGCCCACAGCTTACCGCCTGTCTCCAGCAGTGTTTTCGCGGCCTCATTCCATTGTTCTTCTAACACTGTGTTCGCCAGATGAGCCGCTTTGTTCTCGATCTTGGCGTGTTCTTTTTGTGCCTCCGTGATGTGCAGATCAATCGTCATCAACTCTTGTTCCAGCGCGGTGATGAGCAGTTGTTGACGGCGATGATGCTCAACCGCAGCCGTGAGGTTTTTTGCTGCCTTTTGAGCTTCGGCGTTTGCCGCTTTCTCGCCCTCCACATCGCCCCAGGCGACAGCCTGTGCATAAGCGGTGGCTGCGTCCGTTTCAGCTTGTCGAGCCTTTGCCATGTCTTCCTGATCGCTTTGGCGGACCTGCTGCAACCGGGTCTCGATGCTGCTGCGCTTTTCGTTGAGTTCCATCTCGTCCGCTTTCCAGTTCGCCATATCGCTGAGATAGCCGGCAGCCAGGCTCTCACGGTTTGCCAATGTTTCAAGGCGATCAATCTTCTGGTTCAGTGTTCTGATCTCCAGATTTCGCGAGTCGATGCGCCTTTTGTGATCGTTGATTTCATCTTGCACGGCCCGTTGACTGCCCTGCTGGATGACCTCTGGGCTTTCCAGCGCCTCTTCGAAGGGAGCCAGGTCAAGCCGAATGCTCTCCACTTCGAGTGTCAGTTGGTCGCGGCGGTCTTTCAGTTCTTGGATAGTGTTCATCTGTATTGTCTCTGGGTATTGCGGTTGATAGGGATTGTTGTCGAACGGCTGGCGAGGCCGGGAATGAGCCGGCGCTACCTCTATCAGCAGGCATGCCGTCAGGCGGCCTTGGCCTCACCTTCATTCGTTCCTGGAACCGTCTTCACCACGTAGCAGCGTTGAGGCCCTAACCCGGGAAGGCGAATCAAGCTGTACGCCTTGCCGTCACTTCCCGGCTCAAGCACGCCCCGTTGCAGCAGCTCCTTGTTGACCGCGCTGATGTTCATGCCCTTGAAGATTTCGGCCCTCCAGGCTTCAGGCAGCACGTAGTAGGTATTGGTGGTGTGCAGGGCATCGCCCATGCCGTGTTCCATCGTCTTGCGAAAGCCCAATCGATCAATCGTGCGTGGACCATGCTCGTCGATCTTGGCGGCGGCAGATTCCCACCGGGTGAAGCGGCTTTCCCCAAACCGCTCGATGACCTGATGCAATCGCGCCAAGATCGCATCACCCTCGAAATTACCGGCGCCCCCGCGCTCGGCCAGCCACGCATGCAGACACACACGTGCGCCGGTCGTGGCTGTGCCGTCAGGCCAGCCGGTGACGCCGAAAGCAGTGGCCAACTCTCCGGCCGCTGCTGCGAGGCCAAAGCGGAGGGCTGCGCGCTGGGCTTGTCCACTGGCCGAGGCGGGCAGGTTTTGGGTGATGAACTGTTCCACCGTGCGGCGCACGATCACTGTCCACCTGAGCATTTCCCCAGGCGCACACAGTGCGTGCAGGAAAGCGGTGAGGGGCGTGCCGTAATATTTGGCTACTCGGGCCTTGAGCGCATCGGAGAGGGCGGCAGCGTCCTCAAAACCATTCAGCACATCGAACATGCCGAGGCCTTTGCTGGCATCCGCAGGCACGGCAAGCATGCGCACCTCCATACCGGCTTTCAGCTCCTTGTTGGCATCCGCCATGTGCTGCGCCAACGTCTTCTCGCCGGTCGAGAGAAACAGCAAGCGCCACTCCTGTACCTGTCGGCCCGCTTGTCCTCGATCATTCGCCCGGGCCTTACCGGTGCCGTTACCGAGCATGTAAACCGTCTCGCCAATAATGCGTGGGTCACACATGCCAATTTCATCGAGCACCAGTAGGCCGTCTGAGTGAGCGGCGGCGATGGACTCCAGGGCGTTATCCGTGGAGCGCCACGAGCGCACCAGACGAGGCCCACCATAAACCGAGGCTGCGACTTGCAAGTGAGTGGTCTTGCCGCCGGAGCTGTCGCCGTAGAGGTGGAAGCCGCCCGACTCATGTCCAAGCATGTTCAACAGTGGGCCTGCAAAGGCCACAGAGACGACAAACGCTAAGCGGTGGTTGCCAACGCACAGCGCGCCGATTTGCTGCTGCCATTGCTCCAGAGAGCCGGCCTCGCTGATCGGTGGCAGTTGGGCACCGGCTTCATAAAAATGCAGGTGCTCGGCGTGTGAGCCGATCTGTTGTTCGGGTAGAAGGAATGCGTTGTCGTGCCAACCCAGGCGCGTTACCAGACGTGCGCGCTGGGCGCTGTCGAAGCCACCGAGGTAGCTCTGTAGATCGTTGCGGGCATTGCGTCCTGATCGGCTTCCGGCAAGGCGCAGGCCCATGTCTACCAGTGGACCGAGTACATCCTTGCCGAAGTCGCCGGTCATGGTTCGGGCCGGAATGTTCCAGCGCTTTTTGGCACCGTCCGGATCGTCGAACTCGACCAACAAACCCCAGTTGTGGCCTTTGTCGTCGCGAGTGCGGGCGATGATTTCGAGAGGCGAACACACAGGACGCGCCTCGCCATCATCGCCGGAATAAAACACCCCTTCAGGCGTCAGCCGAAAGCCACCCGGCAACAGATCATTTTTCGATTTCGCAGGGCGTTTGGCGGGTGCCTTGGTCTTTGGTTCTTGAGGCTCGGTGAACTCAGCAACACTGCCGAAAAACTCGCCGTTGCGTACCAGCTCGGCGACGTGGCCTGCGGTCCAGCCTTTGGTTAATGCATCCGCTGCATCGTCTCCGTCTGCCCATTTTCCACCTTTGACGAGTGTCGGCTTGCCGCCTTTGCTGCTGGGCTTGAGCTTGAATACGTCGAGCGAGATTCGTTGTACCGAGGCGGCGCCTAGCTCAATCAGCTTGAGCTCAATGGCGTCCATGCAGGTCTTGCCGCTGACATCGTTATCCGGCCACAGCGCAACGCTACGCCCTTTGAGCGGCGTCAAATCGGCCTTGTGCCAAGAGTTGGAGCCGTTCGGCCAGCACGTGGCGACGTAGTCCGGCATCAGCTCAGCAGCGGCATCAGCTGCTTTCTCACCCTCACACAACACCACGGGCGCATCGGCGCGCTGTGCCAGCTCATCCAGGCGCAGCAGTGGCCGAGGCTCTGGCAAGCCTTGCCAGCGCCATTGTGTGGCTTGCCCATCGGAGCGTTTGCACCAGGTCAACGGCGCAAAGACTTTTCGCGGCTTGCCGTCTTCATCGGGGCCCAGGTCGAAGCGATACAGCGCCATGACCGGGTGACTCTGAACATCGCGATAGATCCACACCTTCGACGGAGCGCCGTGTTGCCGGTGTTTGGTTGGACACTTGTTCATGGCCTCGGCCGGGATCGGTTGAATCGCGATCCACTCCGGCGTTGCGCTTTTGGCCGGTGCGCTTTTGGTGGTTGCAGATCCTGCGGAAACGCTGAGCAGATCTGCCAGTTTTTTACAGGCCTCAACGTCCGTGCCGCCGTCGATGTAACGCACCAGGTCGATCAGGTCGCCGCCCTTATCGCCGGTGGCAAAATCCGCCCAGGTGCCTTTGCTCAAATTGACCTTGAGTGAGCCCGCACGTTTGTCCGTGCGCGTGGGATTCGGTGCGGTGTATTCCTTGCCGCCGTCGACGCGTTTGCCATTTGGGAGCCAGTGAGAAAGCACGCGGTCAATATTCTTCAAGGCTGCGCTTTTTACGTCGGCAAAGCTCGGACGTTTTGAGGTGTTGCCGGTGCGTTGAGTCATGGGGCGGTCCTCGACTCAAGCAACGCCTCGTTCACGTCATCGATCAGCGCTTTGGCCATCTCGCCGAGGTAGAACGCAGGCCAACTAAAACGCTCGCCCGCATCGCTGATGGCGGCGTCGAGGATCAGTTGATTGGCGTGGTGCAGAATTTGAGAGACGGCTTCAAGTGCGTCTTCCAGCGGGATACCGGCGTTCACCCGAAACAGGTTTTGGCCGTTACCGTTGGCAGGGGAGAACTCGGAGCGTCCACGCGTGCTGGAATGGGTCACAGCGCACCGCCTTTCTGGCCCATCGGCACAGAAGAGGCATCACCGTACATGGTGAGTGTTTTGATCAAACCCAAGGTGCCGCGCACGTCCCAAATTACGGATGACAGCACGCGGTTCGAGAGCTGGGGTTTATCGCTGTCTAAGTGATCCTCCAGCAGCATGAGAACTGAATTGGCACGGTCGAGGGCACAGGTGATGGCGTCGATAGGCAGGCCAGCTTCGGCGTCCTGGCTGACGCAGAGTAGATCTTCGGGGAGTGCAAAGCCTGGGAGCATGCTCATTGGGCACCCCCTGCGGCTTCCAGGGCGCGAGCCCTGGACATATGGGAGTTGTAACGGGAGAGGCGTGTAGCGAGGCTGGAGTTGGCGTGTAAAGCGGCGAGAGCCATTGCTCGATGAGCGGCGGCGCGAAATTTGGACGGATTGAGTGCGTGCATTTGGTGAAGCTCCTGTATGTGAGGAGCTGCCACTGATCGTCGCCAAACGAATTAGGGTGGCAGCTGTGCGCAGGTTGGCGAACCGGGCATACAGGACCCCGGCAGACCCGAAGGTCTCCCACGCACAGCCGCCATAAAGCAGGAATGCGGGCACAAAAAAAGCGCCTGCAATCGGTATGGGGGCGCCTGTGCGCCTGCATGTACTCGGGTCGCCAAACCCGATCGCTGAATTTGCAGCGACGGTCAGAGAGTAACGCCCGTTTTTTGAAAGTGCAACTGTGCAGATGACTTGCGGATTTTTTCGAGGCGACATAAATTGTTCAGGCATGTAGATTTACCTCAACGCCTCCGGTTGCCGCCGGGGGCGTTTTCATTTCAGGCATGGACTTCCCAGCTCAGGGAAACAAAGGGCAAGAAGTCGCTATCTAGGCAGGCCCGTGCATCCTCGTAGGCGTCGATTTGTTGGCCTTCGTCGACAATGATTGCTTGAGGGGCTTGGCAGGGAACTGACAATGCGCACCAGATGCCATCGGCCCATCGCATCACCATCACGTCTCGATTCAGGCGTTTTTGCTCTGTGCGGTAGCGCTCAAAACGCTGCATGCCGCGTGATGAGAAACCTACTTTTCTGAGTACAGAAAAGGGCTGCAAGATGGCCCTGTTGGCAACACGACTTTTCATGCTGCCACCTGATTGCGGGCTGCGATGCGTGCCAGTGTCCATGCCTGAACTTCCCCCAGTACCCACGCAACCGGAGCGCTTCGCGCATTGCTGTTACTCAGCTTTACCGGCAACGGGAATCCGCTTTCAGGTTGACGCATCAGCTTGTAGATAGTCGGGCGTGCCAGCCCTACGATTGAAATGACCTCGGGCATGCGGATGAGGGTCATGGAGGGATCATGCGAGGGAATTACTTTTAATACGGTAGTCATAGCGAGCTAACCCTTTGTTAATTGAGACAACGGGTCATACGCTACGCAGGGGAGGGGGAGTGGACTGTGTCTTCTCCCTTTTATTTCAGAGGTCTAAGGCCCAGACTGATCAAGTGCTCTCGAATGGTTTTTTTCGTGCCGTGGCCCGCCTGGTCGAAAAGCAGATTGGTCAGTTCAGCATCGGTCAGACTGCGCTTTTCACTTCTCCGGCCGTTAATGATTTGCTCAGCAGCCGCCTTGATTTTTGCTCGCCTGTCCATAGCCAAGGTCTGTATCGCGGAGCTGGGGTTTCGGTTCCCATTACCTGCTTCCTGGCCCCTTCTCGTCGCCTTTGTCGACAAGGCATCGTCGAGAATTCGATGCATCAGGTTTGATGTGTTGAAGCCTTTTTTAAACACATCCATCTGCTCCACCTGGCGATAAAGACTCGCCATCAGTAGCGCCTGATTCGCCTCGCCTAGCAATGTCGCGAATTCTTCTCGTGCCCTGATCTCGTTTCCGCTGCTGCGGTCCCGCTCTTTTTCGATCAGGGCAAGGTACCGGCGGGGTGAGTCATGTTTCAGCTGCTCTATCAGGTCTGCATCAATACCGTAAGTGGTGAGCTCAAGGTCGAACAGCCAATTTGCAAGCGTCTCCACAGCCTGCGTTCCCATTATCAGTGCAAAGGTCGCCGCAAGCTGTGAGTCTGCTGCGGAATGACTAACCCCAAGAAACCGTCGAATGACATTGGGCAATGAGCCCGCCTCTGCATAACTGGCATGCTCGCTAATGGGATCGCGAAGTCGATAAAGGGTTCTTGTTACCGACTCTGCACACGGAGCGTAGGAGCCCTCCTCAAGCCAGAACGACGTAGCGGTGTTGATCAGATCGAAGGCATCATTGAAGTGTTCGTTGAATTGCGGAAACAGCACAAGATTGCGAACGGCTGCCTCGACGTCGTCCTGATCCCACACCAGGCACGTTACGTCGAAGCCTGCGATTTCAAGTTCAAGCTCTTCTGCCTCGATGTCCCGCTCAAAGTCCATTTAGATCTCCCCTCCGCCCCGAAGCCGGTAGGCTGTTACAGCGATTCGCAGATGGAAACGCTGATGCCAGCAGGGTTGAGAGTGTGGCCTTTCTGTAACACGACTGCTCGATGTAACACGTGGTGCTCAGAAGTTTTGCAGCGCGTGTAACGCTGAGTATTTTCAATAAATACAATGGGTTATTGATATGCGTAACACGGGTAACACCCGTAACACGATTTTTGAGGGGGTATAGGGTTAACGGCTTCACACGGCCTTCCCAAATTGACCTTGCACTACATTTCCGGCCTCTAGGGAATCAAGGTGATCGGCGTACCATTGCATCATTTTTACGCGTTGCTCAAAGTATTGGGCCTTGTTGTATACCCCCGAGATGCCTTCCTCTTTGTGAGCCAACTGCGCTTCAACATGTTCCTTCGGCCAGCCATGTTCTCGAAGTAACGTGCTCGCGGTGTGTCGAGTACCGTGTCCTACTAGACGCCCTTTGTAGCCGATGGTAGCGAAGACTTTGTTGATTGTGTTTTCGCTGATGGTTGGGTTCTTTGCTCCGACGCCGGGGAAAAGCCAGCGACTCCGTCCCGTTAAACAGTGCAGGTCCCTCAGTGCTGTAACGGCTTGGTGGGGAAGGGGGCATACAAAATCCCGGCGCATCTTCATCTTGGCAGCAGGCGTCGTCCAAATGGCCTTCTCAAGGTCGAACTCTTTCCATTCAGCCAAGCGGACCATGCCTGGGCGGGATGCCGTCCAGATACAAAGCCATGCGGCGGTACGTGCCGTCAGTCTGCTCGGAGTGTTTTTGAGTGCTTGGAGAAACTCAGCGAGTTCAGGCTCCAGCAAGTGTGGATGCTGCTGAGTCTTGGGCGCCTGGGCGGCAATGTCGCGAAGGCGGCTGCCCGGATCGTTTTCGGTGAGTCCTAAACCAATCGCTCGGCCGAAGATTTGGTTGATCCAGGTGCGGCACTTTTCTGCCACGTTGTGAGCGTCTCTAGCTTCGAGGGATGCCTGGAGATCTGCACAGTCGGTGCGGGTGATTTCGTCGAGGGGCTTATCTCCCAATGCCGGGAGTATGTCCTTGTCGAGGTAGGTGCGGATTTTGTGAAGGGTAGAGGTTGCGAGGCCCTTTTCTTCTTTGGCCTTGAGCCAAGCTTCAGCAGCAACTCGAAACGTTCGAGCCTTGGCCGCATCGATTGCAGCTTTAGCGGATCGTTTCTGCTCAAGGGGATCGGCGCCGCTACTCACCACTTTGCGTAGATCGGCAGCTTTCTCTCTTGCCAGCGCACCACTGACCTCTGGGTAACCCCCGAGCCCCATCCAAGCCCAATTGCCCGCCGGACGTTTGTAGCGTAGCTGCCAGGATTTACCACCATCAGGTTTGACCCTGAAGTAGAGGCCGTTTCCGTCTAGCTCCCGGTATTCCTTTGACTCCGGCTCCAGCCCTGCAAGCGTCGTGTCTGCGAGAGGGCGGCGCTTGATATCTGCGCGCTTCATCCTTGTATCCCAAAGTTCGGTATTTTTCTCAGGATACAAGCAGGGATACAGGGATACAACGGATAAGGGGATACAGAGGTAGAAAGCCAGACACAAAAAAACCGGCTCAAGTGGCCGGTTTTTCTGGGTCTGAGAGTCTGGTAGAGACTTTCAGATACTGCTATATGGTGCCCCGAGGGAGACTCGAACTCCCACTCCTTTCGAAAACGGATTTTGAATCCGCCGCGTCTACCAATTCCGCCATCAGGGCTCAATGGCGGCGAAGTATAGAGATGAGATTACCGTTGGTCAATCACGTTTCATGGTCAATTTTCACTATTTCCGCTAGACTTCCCGGCCCTGCTAGACGAACCCCATCATGCGCGTTGCTGACTTTACTTTTGAGCTCCCTGATTCGCTGATCGCTCGCCATCCTTTGGCCGAGCGTCGCGCCAGTCGACTGCTGACCCTGGACGGGGTCAGTGGTGCCCTCGCACACCGTCAATTCACTGATTTGCTTGAGCATTTACGCCCGGGCGACTTGATGGTTTTCAACAATACCCGGGTGATTCCGGCTCGCCTTTTCGGCCAGAAAGCGTCCGGCGGCAAGCTGGAAATTCTGGTGGAGCGGGTGCTGGACAGCCATCGCGTGCTGGCCCATGTGCGCTCCAGCAAGTCGCCGAAACCGGGTTCGAAGATCCTTATCGATGGCGGTGGCGAAGCTGAGATGCTCGCCCGTCACGATGCGTTGTTCGAGCTTGGGTTTGCCGAGGAAGTGTTGCCACTTCTTGAGCGTGTCGGCCACATGCCGTTGCCTCCTTATATAGACCGCCCGGACGAAGACTCGGACCGAGAGCGCTATCAGACGGTGTATTCCGAGCGCCTGGGCGCGGTGGCTGCACCGACGGCGGGGCTGCATTTCGATCAGCCGCTGCTGGATGCGATTGCCGCCAAGGGTATCGAGTCGGCCTTTGTGACCCTGCACGTGGGGGCCGGCACGTTTCAGCCGGTGCGTGTGGATAACATCGAAGACCATCACATGCACAGCGAATGGCTGGAAGTCAGCCAGGAAGTGGTGGATGCGGTCAATGCGTGCAAGGCGCGCGGCGGACGTGTGGTGGCGGTCGGTACCACCAGCGTGCGTTCGCTGGAAAGCGCGGCGCGCGATGGCGTGCTCAAGCCGTTCAGTGGCGACACCGATATCTTTATCTACCCGGGCCGGCCGTTCCATGTGGTCGATTGCCTGGTCACCAATTTCCATTTGCCGGAATCCACGCTGTTGATGCTGGTGTCGGCCTTCGCGGGTTATCCCGAAGCCATGGCCGCCTATAAAGCCGCCATCGAGCATGGATACCGTTTTTTCAGCTACGGTGATGCGATGTTTATCACCCGTAATCCGGCGCCGCGCGGCCCAGAGGAACAATCATGAGTCGTATGTCGTTTGAATTGCTGGCCACGGATGGTAAAGCTCGCCGCGGCCGTTTGACGTTCCCTCGCGGTACCGTCGAGACCCCGGCCTTTATGCCGGTCGGTACCTACGGCACCGTAAAAGGCATGCTGCCACGGGATATCGTTGCCACCGGCGCCGAGATCATCCTGGGCAACACCTTCCACCTGTGGCTACGCCCGGGCACCGAAGTGATCAAGAAGCACGGTGACCTGCACGACTTCATGCAGTGGAAAGGCCCGATCCTGACCGACTCCGGTGGTTTCCAGGTGTTCAGCCTGGGCGCCATGCGCAAGATCAAGGAGGAGGGTGTGACCTTCGCCTCCCCGGTGGACGGCGCCAAGGTGTTCATGGGGCCGGAAGAGTCGATGCAGGTCCAGCGCGACCTGGGCTCCGACATCGTGATGATTTTCGACGAATGCACGCCGTACCCGGCCGATGAAGATGTGGCACGGGTCTCGATGGAGCTGTCGTTGCGTTGGGCCCAGCGTTCGAAGAATGCCCATGGCGATAACACCGCTGCACTGTTCGGTATCGTGCAGGGCGGCATGCATGAAAGCTTACGCAAGCGCTCCCTGGAAGGCCTCGACAAGATCGGCTTCGACGGCCTGGCCATCGGCGGTCTGTCGGTGGGCGAGCCCAAGCACGAGATGATCAAGGTGCTGGACTACCTGCCGGGCCTGATGCCGGCTGACAAACCTCGTTACCTTATGGGCGTTGGCAAACCGGAAGATCTCGTAGAGGGTGTGCGCCGCGGTGTGGACATGTTCGATTGCGTGATGCCAACCCGTAATGCCCGCAATGGGCATCTGTTCATCGATACAGGCGTGCTGAAGATCCGTAACGCGTTCCATCGCCATGATGAATCGCCGCTGGATCCCACCTGTGATTGCTACACCTGCCAGAACTTCTCGCGCGCTTATCTGCATCATCTGGACAAGTGCGGGGAAATGCTGGGTAGCATGTTGAATACCATCCACAATTTGCGTCACTACCAAGTCCTGATGGCTGGTTTGCGCGAGGCTATTCAACAGGGTACATTGGCCGCCTTCGTCGATGCCTTCTATGCCAAGCGCGGGCTGCCTGTGCCGCCCTTGGACTGAGTTTTCCGACCCTAAGATTCACTATTTGCAACTGGAGTGCTAAATGAGCTTTTTTATCTCTAATGCCATGGCTGATGCCGCTGCACCGGCCGCTGCCGGCCCGTTGGGCGGTGGTTTTGAGTGGATTTTCCTGGTCGGCTTCCTGGTCATCTTCTACCTGATGATCTGGCGTCCACAGGCCAAGCGCGCCAAAGAGCAGAAGAACCTGCTGGGCAGCTTGCAGAAAGGTGACGAAGTCGTGACCACCGGCGGCATCGCCGGCAAAATCACCAAAGTGTCCGACGCTTTCGTGGTTCTGGAAGTCTCCGACACCGTAGAAATGAAGTTCCAGAAGGGCGCCATCGCCGCCACGCTGCCAAAAGGCACGCTCAAAGCGATCTGAGTAACAACCTTTACCAATCGACGGGGCGCGCAAGGCGCCCCGCGTTATAAGCGGGCGGCGTGATGCTGAACAAATACCCTCTGTGGAAATACGTACTGATCCTGGCGGTGCTGGCGATCGGTTTTATTTATTCCGCTCCCAATCTCTATCCTGATGACCCGGCGATCCAGATCACTGGCGCCAGCACTGCGCTGCAGGTCAATCAGGCTGATCTGGACCGTGCGAGCAAAGCGCTCACCGACGCGGGTATCCAGGTTAAAGCGGCAAGTTTGGCTGCTGATGCGAAGGGCGGCTTGTTGCGCCTGACCAAGCAAGAAGACCAATTGCCGGCCAAAGATGTTGTGCGCAAGGTCATGGGTGATGACTACGTCGTCGCGCTGAACCTGGCTCAGACCACGCCAAAATGGCTGCGCGCGATTGGCGCACACCCGATGAAGCTGGGTCTGGACTTGTCCGGTGGTGTGCACTTCCTGCTGGAAGTGGACATGGACAAGGCCCTCGACGCTCGCCTGAAAGTCTACGAAGGCGATGTGAAGAGCCTGCTGCGTAAAGAGCGCCTGCGTTATCGCAGCCTGCCGCAGCTCAACGGCGCCATCCAGCTGGGCTTTGCTGACGAAGCAACCCGCGAACAGGCCCGTGCACTGATCCGCAAGAACTTCAACGATTTCGACATTGTTCCGGCCGACCTCAATGGTCAGGCGGTACTGCGTCTGGCGATGACCCCGGCCAAGCTGGCGGAAATCCGTGAATACTCCATCAAGCAGAACTTGACCACGGTACGTAACCGCGTCAACGAGCTGGGTGTGGCCGAGCCGATCGTTCAGCGCCAGGGTGCCAACCGCATCGTGGTTGAACTGCCGGGCGTGCAGGACACTGCTGAAGCCAAGCGTATCCTGGGTAAAACAGCCAACCTGGAATTCCGTCTGGCAGCTGAGCCGGGTGCTACCCGCGCCACTGCCGAAGAATTCGAGTTCCGTGAAGGCAACCGTCCACCTGCACTGATCGAGCGTGGCTTGATCATCACCGGTGACCAGGTGACCGACGCCAAGGCCGGTTTCGGCGAGCACGGTACGCCTGAAGTGAACATCCGCCTGGATGGCCACGGCGGCGAACTGATGAGCCGCGCAACCCGCAGCAACGTCGGTCGCAGCATGGCGGTGATCTTCATCGAACAGCGTCCTGTCACCACCTACACCAAGCAAGTGGTCGACGGCGTCGAGAAAGACGTACCGGTACAAACCTTCAAAGAAGAGAAGAAGATCATCAGCCTCGCGACCATCCAGTCGCCGCTGGGTGCTCAATTCCGCATCACTGGCCTGAACGGCCAGGGTGAGTCGTCCGAACTGGCGCTGCTGCTGCGTGCCGGTGGCCTGGCGGCTCCGATGTACTTCGCTGAAGAACGCACCATCGGCCCGAGCCTGGGTGCTGACAACATCACCAAGGGTATCGACGCTGCGCTGTGGGGCATGCTGTTCGTTTCCCTGTTCATCATCGCCATCTACCGCTTCTTCGGCATCATCGCCACCGTCGCGCTGGCGGGCAACATGGTGATGCTGCTGGCCCTGATGTCGCTGCTGGGTGCAACGCTGACCCTGCCGGGTATCGCCGGTATCGTACTCACCATGGGTATGGCGGTGGACGCCAACGTACTGATCTTCTCGCGGATTCGTGAAGAGATCGCGGCGGGCATGACCGTGCAACGGGCAATCAACGAAGGCTTCGGCCGGGCATTTACCGCGATCCTCGATTCCAACCTGACCACTCTGTTGGTCGGCGGGATTCTCTTTGCCATGGGCACCGGCCCGGTCAAAGGTTTTGCGGTGACCATGTCCCTCGGTATCTTTACCTCGATGTTCACGGCCATCATGGTGACCCGCGCAATGGTCAACCTGATCTTTGGCGGACGTGACTTCAAGAAGTTGTGGATTTAAGGGGCTGCCATGTTACGTACAATCAACTTCATGGGCGTTCGCAACGTTGCGTTCGGCTTCACCATGCTCCTTACCGTTCTGGCGTTGTTCAGCTGGTTCCATAAGGGCCTGAACTACGGTCTGGACTTCACTGGCGGTACGCTCATCGAGCTGACCTACGAGAAGCCGGCCGACGTTAGCCTGGTGCGCAACGAGCTGGTCAAGGCCGGCTATCACGAAGCCATCGTGCAGAGCTTTGGTGCAACCACCGACCTGCTGGTGCGGATGCCCGGCGAAGACCCGCAACTGGGTCACCAGGTAGCCGAGGCCTTGCAGAAGGTCGGCGGTGACAACCCGGCGTCGGTCAAGCGCGTCGAGTTCGTGGGCCCGCAAGTGGGTGAAGAGCTGCGCGACCAGGGCGGCCTCGGCATGCTGATGGCGCTGGTCGGCATCATGATCTACCTGGCTTTCCGCTTTCAGTGGAAGTTCGGTGTCGGCGCCATTGTGTCGCTGATCCACGACGTGATCGTGACCGTGGGCATCCTGGCCTACTTCCAGATCACCTTCGACCTGACGGTATTGGCGGCGGTGCTGGCGATCATTGGTTACTCCCTCAACGACACTATCGTGGTATTCGACCGGGTTCGTGAGAACTTCCGGGTACTGCGCAAGGCGACGTTGATCGAGAACATCAACATCTCCACCACCCAGACCCTGCTGCGCACCATGGCGACCTCGATCTCCACCTTGCTGGCGATTGCCGCACTGATGGTGTTCGGTGGCGACAACCTGTGGGGCTTCTCGCTGTCGCTGTTCATCGGCGTACTGGCGGGTACCTACTCGTCGATCTACATCGCCAACGTGGTACTGATCTGGCTGAACCTCAACAGCGAAGACCTGATCCCTCCTGCCAGCACCGGCAAGGAGGTCGACGACCGCCCTTGATGGGCGATTGTTGATCTGCTGTTACAAATAAGGCGCGAGTATTGAACTCGCGCCTTTTTTTTTGCTCCAAGGCTGGGTATAGCGCGGATCGTTCGGTCCGTTTGTGATGGTCAGGAGGTTCACGTGAACAAGTCGTTACTGGTTGGTGCGGTATTGGGTGCTGTCGGTGTGACTGCCGGGGGTGCTGTTGCCACCTACAGCCTGGTAAAAAGCGGCCCTGAGTATGCGCAAGTGCTGGCGGTGCAGCCGGTGAAAACCCAGATTAAAACCCCGCGTGAGGTCTGCAAGGACGTTGCGGTAACCCGGCAGAAGCCTGTGCAGGATCAGCATCAGATCGTCGGTACGGTGGTCGGTGCGCTGGCGGGCGGCCTATTGGGTAACCAGGTCGGCGGCGGTAATGGCAAGAAGCTGGCCACGGTGGCCGGTGCGGTCGGTGGTGGTTATGCCGGTAACAAGGTTCAGGAAGGTATGCAGAACCGCGATACCTACACCACCACGCAAACCCGTTGTAACACCGTTAACGACATCAGCGACAAGGTTGTCGGGTACGACGTGCGTTACACCCTGGACGGCAAGGAAGGCTCTGTGCGCATGGATCGCGATCCAGGTAACCAGATCCCGGTCGACAAGGAAGGGCGTCTGGTTATTGGTCAGAACCAGCCGCAGCAGTAATTTCAGGTATAAAAAAAGCACCCCTAGGGGTGCTTTTTTGTGCTCGCTCGCTTAGCGCTTCAGCGAAGCCGGCAGGTGCGGCTGGATCGCCGTCAGTACTGCCTTGAAGCATTTGGTGTTGCCAGCAACCACGTGGCCTTTCTCAAGGAAGTCGTGACCACCGGTGAAGTCGCTCACCAGGCCGCCGGCTTCTTGAATCAGCAGTGCGCCTGCCGCCATGTCCCACTCGGACAGGCCCGACTCCCAGAACGCATCAAAACGACCGGCAGCCACATAGGCCAGGTCCAGGCTGGCTGCACCGGCGCGGCGGATGCCGGCGGTCTGGCCAACCAGGGCGCGGAACATGCCCAGGTAGTTTTCCAGGTTGTCCATCTGGTCGTCACGGAACGGGAAGCCGGTACCCAGCAGGGCGCCGTCGAGGCTGGTACGACCGCTGACACGCAGGCGGCGACCGTTCAGTTGGGCGCCACGGCCACGGCTTGCAGTGAATTCTTCCTGGCGAACCGGGTCCAGCACAACGGCGTGTTCCAGGCGGCCACGGTATTTGCAGGCAATGCTCACGGCAAAGTGCGGGATGCCGCGCAGGAAGTTGGTGGTGCCATCCAGTGGGTCGATGATCCACAGGTAGTCTTCGCCTTCGCCGCTACCTTTGTGCAGGCCGGTTTCTTCACCGAGGATGCCGTGGGTAGGGTAGGCCTTGCGCAGCGCGTCGATGATTTTCTGCTCGGCGGCGCGATCCACCTCGGATACGTAATCCTTGGCGTCTTTTTCGTCGACCTTGATGGTATCCAGGCGCTCGATGGAGCGGAAGATCAATTCACTGGCGCTGCGGGCGGCGCGCAGCGCGATATTCAGCATGGGCTGCATGGATGTGTCACCTAAGGTTGTTAAAGAAAGCCGAGCATTCTAGCAGAAACTTTCTTCAGGTGAAGGACGACGTTACCTTTCATGGCATAACCTTAGGCTGTTCTGTAAGATTTGCTCCCCTTTCCCGTGTCCGAGAGCGCCTCCCTTGCTGCAAAACATCCGTGTCGTCCTCGTCAATACCAGTCATCCCGGCAATATCGGCGGGGTGGCGCGAGCCATGAAGAACATGGGGCTGACGCGCCTGGTGCTGGTCGAGCCGCGTGTGTTTCCGCACCACGAGGCCGATGCCCGCGCGTCTGGCGCCAATGACATCCTCGAAAAAGCCCAGGTCGTCGCCACTTTGGAAGACGCCCTGGTTGGCTGCAATCTGGTGCTCGGCACCAGCGCTCGCGACCGTCGCATCCCCTGGCCACTTCTGGATCCTCGCGAATGCGGGACCAAGGTCGTGGAAGAGGCTGCCGGCGGCGCTGAAATCGCCTTGGTATTCGGTCGTGAAGACTCCGGCCTGACCAATGAAGAGCTGCAGCGATGTCATTATCACGTGCACATTCCATCAGACCCGGAATTCAGTTCGCTGAACCTCGGGGCAGCGGTGCAGGTGTTGAGTTATGAAGTGCGCATGGCCTGGCTGGCTGCAGAAGGCCAGCCGAGCAAGGTAGAGAAGGACGAGGTTGCATCGACCAAGAGTGGCGAACTGGCCACCATGGACGAGCTGGAACGCTTCTATGAGCACCTGGAGCAAACCCTGGTGGCCATCGAGTTTCTCGATCCGGAAAAGCCGCGGCACTTGATGGCGCGCCTGCGCCGGCTATACGGACGCAGCTCGGTCAGCCGGGCGGAAATGAATATATTGCGTGGCATCCTCACGGAAACCCAGAAAGCGGCCCGTGGCGAGCTTCTTAAGCGGAAGGATTAAAAATGTTCGAGCGTTTGCGAGAAGATATCCAGAGTGTTTTCCACCGTGACCCGGCGGCGCGCAACGCCTTTGAAGTGCTGACCTGCTACCCGGGCATGCACGCGATCTGGATCCATCGCCTGTCCGGCGCCTTGTGGAATATGGGCTGGAAATGGCTGGCTCGGCTGGTGTCGAACTTTGGTCGCTGGTTGACCGGGATCGAGATTCATCCGGGCGCCAAGGTGGGTCGCCGCTTCTTTATCGACCACGGCATGGGCATCGTTATTGGTGAAACTGCCGAGATTGGTGATGACGTGACTCTGTATCAGGGCGTGACTCTGGGCGGTACCACTTGGAACAAGGGCAAGCGCCACCCGACACTGGAAGATGGCGTGGTGGTAGGAGCGGGCGCCAAGGTGCTCGGTCCGTTTACCGTCGGTGCGGGTGCCAAGGTCGGTTCCAACGCTGTGGTGACCAAGGCCGTGCCGCCTGGCGCAACGGTTGTCGGTATTCCGGGGCGGATCATCGTCAAGCCGGAAGTTGGCGATGAGCAGGAAGCCAAGCGCAAGGCCATGGCCGAAAAGATTGGCTTTGATGCCTATGGCGTCAGCGAAGACATGCCCGACCCGGTGGCACGTGCCATCGGCCAGTTGCTCGACCACCTGCAAGCGGTGGATGGCAAGCTGGATGGCATGTGCGGCGCCCTGAAAGACCTCGGCAGCAACTACTGCGCCAAGGACCTGCCTGAGCTGCGCACCGAAGACTTCGCCGAGATCAAGAGCGAAAGCGCTACCAAAGCCGGCTGACTCTTGAGCCGGTCGCGATCTCTGTGGGAGCTGGCTTGCCTGCGATGGCGGCAAGTCAGTGCCGGATAGGCTGGCTGGCAAACCGCTATCGCAGGCAAGCCAGCTCCCATATTTGAGCCCCATTGGTCTTGAGGTTGGGGGCTTGACCCTGTTCCCGCTGTTCCATCCGCCTGCGCCCTGCTATTATTCGCGCGCCCTTTTTGCGGGTATTCCTGACTAAAGTACTAGGTCTTATAGTTGACTTAAATACTCGGGAATCGCATACTTGCTCCCATTCTGAAACACCTTGGTACTTGTCCATGAGACTGACTACAAAAGGCCGATACGCGGTGACCGCCATGCTTGACCTGGCCTTGCACGCGCAAAATGGGCCGGTGTCCCTGGCCGATATCTCCGAGCGCCAAGGCATTTCCTTGTCCTACCTCGAGCAGTTGTTCGCCAAATTGCGCCGCAGCAATCTGGTTTCCAGTGTTCGTGGTCCAGGCGGTGGCTATCAACTGTCCCGCGACATGCAGGGCATCCAGGTAGCCCAGGTGATCGACGCGGTGAACGAATCCGTCGATGCCACCAAATGCCAGGGCCTGGGTGATTGCCACGCCGGCGACACCTGCCTGACGCACCACTTGTGGTGTGACCTGAGCCTGCAGATCCATGAGTTTTTGAGTGGTATCAGCTTGGCTGATCTTGTGACTCGCCGTGAGGTACAAGAAGTAGCCCAGCGTCAGGACCAGCGCCGTTGCAATACAAAGGCGCCGCGTCTGGACAAGATTGAAGCGTCCGCCGTCGAGTGACAGCCGAAGAGCTAACGGCACGCCAGCCAGCCTGATTTAGGAGAAAGTCCATGAAATTGCCGATTTACCTTGATTACTCAGCGACCACCCCGGTTGATCCGCGTGTCGCGCAAAAGATGAGCGAATGCCTGCTGGTTGACGGAAACTTCGGCAACCCGGCGTCCCGTTCCCATGTGTTCGGCTGGAAAGCTGAAGAGGCCGTGGAAAACGCTCGTCGCCAGGTCGCTGACCTGGTGAATGCCGACCCACGTGAAATCGTCTGGACCTCCGGTGCCACCGAGTCCGACAACCTGGCAATCAAGGGTGCGGCGCATTTCTACGCGACCAAAGGCAAACACCTGATCACCACCAAGATTGAGCACAAGGCTGTCCTCGACACCATGCGCCAACTGGAACGTGAAGGTTTTGAGGTCACCTACCTCGAGCCAACCACCGACGGTATCGTGACCCCGGCGATGATCGAAGCCGCGATGCGTGAAGACACCATCCTGGTTTCCGTGATCCACGTGAACAACGAAATCGGCACCATCAACGACATCGCCGCCATCGGCGAGTTGACCCGCTCCAAGGGCGTGTTGCTGCACGTCGACGCCGCTCAGTCCACCGGCAAGGTCGACATCGACCTGTCGAAACTGAAGGTCGACCTGATGTCGTTCTCTGCCCACAAGACCTACGGCCCTAAAGGCATTGGCGCGCTCTACGTGAGCCGCAAGCCACGCGTGCGTATCGAAGCCACCATGCACGGCGGCGGTCACGAGCGCGGCATGCGTTCGGGCACCCTGGCGACCCACCAGATCGTCGGCATCGGCGAAGCATTCCGTGTAGCCAAGGAAGACATGGCTGCCGAAAACGTGCGCATCAAGGCCCTGAGCGATCGCTTCTACAAGCAGGTCGAGCACCTTGAAGAGCTGTACATCAACGGCAGCATGACCGCCCGTGTACCGCACAACCTGAATTTGAGCTTCAACTACGTCGAAGGCGAGTCGCTGATCATGGCGCTCAAGGATCTGGCGGTTTCGTCCGGTTCGGCCTGCACCTCGGCTTCCCTTGAGCCGTCCTATGTCCTGCGCGCCCTGGGCCGCAACGACGAACTGGCTCACAGCTCGATCCGCTTTACGTTCGGCCGTTTCACCACCGAAGAAGAAGTCGACTACGCCGCGCAGAAAGTCTGCGAGGCCGTCACCAAGCTGCGTACCTTGTCCCCGCTGTGGGACATGTACAAGGACGGTGTCGACATTTCCAAGATCGAGTGGGCGGCACACTAAATATAGAAGCCGCCACCCAAAAGGCTCTGTAAAGACGTGGCGGAAAACGCAGGCGTGTTTACAGGGTTCCAGAGCGGCCCTGATGAGTGAGGATTCAGTACCATGGCTTACAGCGAAAAGGTCATCGACCACTACGAAAACCCGCGCAACGTCGGCAAGATGAACGCGGAAGACCCTGATGTCGGCACCGGTATGGTCGGCGCTCCGGCGTGCGGCGACGTTATGCGTCTGCAGATCAAGGTCAACGAAGCTGGCGTTATCGAAGACGCCAAGTTCAAGACTTACGGTTGCGGTTCGGCCATCGCCTCCAGCTCCCTGGCGACCGAATGGATGAAAGGCAAGACTCTGGATGAGGCTGTGACTATCAGCAACACCCAGCTGGCCGAAGAACTGGCCCTGCCGCCAGTGAAAATCCACTGCTCGGTACTCGCAGAAGACGCCATCAAGGCGGCTGTTCGCGACTACAAGCAGAAGAAAGGCTTGATCTAAGCATTTGGCGACGAGTAAGGAGTCACGATGGCTATCAGCATGACAGAAGCGGCTGCGCAGCACATTCGCCGTTCCCTGAATGGGCGCGGCAAAGGTGAGGGGATTCGTCTGGGTGTTCGCACCACGGGCTGTTCCGGCCTTGCCTACGTGCTGGAGTTCGTCGACGAGGTGGTTGAGGAAGATCAGGTGTTCGAAAGTCACGGCGAGAAAGTGATCATCGACCCGAAAAGCCTGACCTACCTGGACGGCACCGAACTCGATTTCGTCAAGGAAGGGTTGAACGAAGGCTTCAAGTTCAACAACCCCAACGTACGCGGTGAATGTGGCTGCGGCGAAAGCTTCAACATCTGAGGCTGATTGTGGGTACTCCTTGTCATTTCGCTTTGTTCGAGCTGCAGCCGAGTTTTCGGCTGGACCTTGAACAGCTTGCCACGCGCTACCGTGAACTGGCGCGTGGGGTGCATCCGGACCGCTTCGCTGACGCTTCCGAGCGTGAGCAACGCCTGGCGCTGGAGCAATCAGCCAGCCTCAACGAAGCCTATCAGACGCTCAAGAACCCTCCCAAGCGCGCGCGTTACCTGCTCGCCATGGGCGGTCGCGAGCTGCCGCTTGAAGTCACGGTCCAGGACCCTGATTTCCTGATGCAGCAGATGCAATGGCGCGAAGAACTCGAAGAGCTGCAGGACGAGGCCGATCTGGCCGGTGTCGCAGTCTTCAAGCGTCGTCTGAAAGTGGCCCAGGATGAACTCAACGAAAGCTTCGCAGCCTGTTGGGATGATGCAGCGCAACGTGAGCAGGCCGAGCGCCTGATGCGGCGCATGCAGTTCCTCGACAAGCTCACCTACGAAGTGCGCCAGTTAGAAGAGCGCCTCGACGATTAACCCAGTGCCGCCCAGGTTGCACGCCTGATATACAGATAAGTCCTGATTACCATGGCCCTACTGCAGATCGCCGAACCCGGCCAAAGTCCTCAACCGCACCAGCGTCGTCTGGCGGTCGGGATTGACTTGGGCACTACCAATTCTCTGGTCGCTGCGTTGCGCAGCGGTCTGTCCGAGCCGCTGCCCGACGCTGATGGCCAGGTTATCCTGCCGTCTGCCGTGCGCTATCACGCTGACCGCACCGAAGTCGGTGAGTCGGCCAAGCTGGCGGCGTCTTCCGATCCTTTGAACACCGTGCTGTCGGTCAAGCGCTTGATGGGTCGTGGTCTGTCCGACGTCAAGCAACTGGGCGACCAGCTGCCGTACCGCTTTGTCGGTGGCGAATCCCATATGCCGTTCATCGACACCATCCAGGGTCCGAAAAGCCCGGTGGAAGTGTCGGCCGATATCCTCAAGGTGCTGCGCCAGCGTGCAGAAACCACCTTGGGCGGCGAACTGGTGGGCGCGGTGATTACTGTTCCTGCGTATTTCGATGACGCTCAGCGCCAGGCCACCAAGGATGCGGCGAAACTGGCCGGCCTGAACGTGCTGCGCCTGCTCAACGAGCCGACCGCGGCCGCTGTGGCTTACGGCCTGGATCAGCACGCCGAAGGCCTGGTGGCTATTTACGATCTGGGCGGCGGCACCTTTGATATTTCGATTCTGCGCCTGACCGGCGGTGTCTTCGAAGTGCTGGCTACCGGTGGCGACACTGCCCTGGGCGGCGACGACTTCGATCACGCCATTGCTGGCTGGATCATCACCAGTGCCGGCTTGTCTGCCGACCTGGACCCGGGCGCGCAACGTAACCTGCTGCAAACTGCCTGCGCCGCTAAAGAAGCGCTGACTGATGCAGCCTCGGTTGAAGTTTCCTACGGTAGCTGGTCGGCACAACTGACCCGTGAAGCCTTTGATGCGCTGATCGAGCCGATGGTTGCTCGCAGCCTGAAAGCCTGTCGCCGCGCAGTGCGCGACTCGGGTATCGAGCTGGAAGATGTGGCCGCCGTGGTCATGGTGGGCGGTTCGACCCGCGTGCCGCGTGTTCGTGAAGCGGTGGCTGAGGCCTTTGGTCGCCAGCCGCTGACCGAAATCGATCCGGATCAAGTGGTGGCCATTGGTGCTGCGATCCAGGCCGATACCCTTGCCGGTAACAAGCGCGATGGTGGCGAACTGCTTCTTCTCGACGTGATTCCGTTGTCCCTGGGGCTGGAAACCATGGGCGGCCTGATGGAGAAGGTGATTCCACGCAACACCACCATCCCCGTTGCTCGCGCCCAGGACTTCACCACTTACAAAGATGGCCAGACGGCCATGATGATTCATGTGCTGCAAGGCGAGCGTGAGCTGATCAGCGATTGTCGCTCCCTGGCACGCTTCGAATTGCGCGGTATTCCGGCGATGGTGGCCGGTGCGGCGAAGATTCGTGTGACCTTCCAGGTCGACGCCGACGGCTTGCTCAGCGTTGCCGCGCGCGAATTGGCCTCTGGCGTCGAAGCCAGCATCCAGGTCAAGCCGTCCTACGGCCTGACCGACGGCGAAATCGCCAAGATGCTCAAGGATTCGTTCCAGTACGCCGGTGACGACAAGGTCGCCCGCGTGTTGCGTGAGCAGCAAGTCGATGCCCAGCGCCTGCTTGAAGCGGTGCAGGGCGCCCTTGAGGCTGACGGCGAGCGTTTGCTGGATGCCGAAGAGCGCATGGTCATCGGCCTGCAGATGCAGGAACTGGCTGAATTGATGAAAGGCACCGATGGTTATGCCATCGAGCAACAGACCAAGCGCCTGTCGCAAGTGACCGATGCCTTTGCCGCCCGTCGTATGGACCAGACGGTGAAAGCCGCCCTGGCGGGCCGCAACTTGAACGAACTTGAGGATTAACTGATGCCGCAGATCATTTTTCTGCCACACGCCGAGCATTGCCCGGACGGTATGGTTGTGGAGGCTGAGACCGGCAAGTCCATTCTCGAAGTCGCTCACGACAACCACATCGAGATCGAAAGCGCCTGCGGCGGCGTCAACGCCTGTACCACTTGCCACTGCATCGTCCGTGAAGGTTTCAACAGCCTTGAAGAGGCTGATGAGCTGGAAGAGGACTATCTTGATAGGGCGTGGGGTCTGGAGCCGACATCGCGTTTGAGCTGTCAGGCAAAAGTGGGAACAGAAGACCTCACTGTCGAAATTCCGAAATATTCGCTCAACCATGCCGCTGAAGCGCCGCACTGATTCAAGGAAGTGTCATGAGTCTTAAATGGGTTGATGTACAAGATATCGCTATCCTGCTGGCCGACGGTCACCCGGACGTGAACCCTTATTCACTGAACTTTGTAGCTTTGCGTGACATGGTCATGGCCTTGCCAGGGTTTGAAGATGATCGGGAACGCGGCGGTGAAAAGGTTCTTGAAGCTATTCAGACTGCCTGGAAAGAAGAGCAGGACTGAAGCCTCCCTTACGCAGTTAGGCAATACCCAAGAACCCGCGTATAATTCGCGGGTTTAATTTTTCGCAAATTACCGTTTCTGGAGTTACACCATGGCTGTTCAACGTACTTTCTCCATCATCAAGCCTGACGCTGTTGCAAAAAACGTCATCGGCGAGATCACCACTCGTTTCGAAAAAGCCGGCCTGAAGGTTGTAGCTTCGAAACTCAAGCAACTGTCCAAGGCTGAAGCTGAAGGCTTCTACGCTGAGCACAGCGCTCGTGGTTTCTTCGGCGACCTGGTTGCCTTCATGATCTCCGGTCCTGTTGTTGTTCAGGTTCTGGAAGGCGAAAACGCTATCGCTCTGAACCGTGAGCTGATGGGCGCTACCAACCCTAAAGAAGCTGCTGCCGGCACCATCCGTGCTGACTTCGCTGAATCGATCGACGCCAACGCCGTTCACGGTTCGGACTCCGAAGCCGCTGCTGCCCGCGAAATCTCGTACTTTTTCGCTGCTACTGAAGTAACCGCTCGCTAAGCATTGGCTTAAAAGAGCGAAGGTGAATCCATGACTACATTGACTGCAAAAACCAACCTGCTGGGTCTGACTCAACAGGAAATGGAAAAATTCTTCGACTCAATCGGGGAGAAGCGTTTTCGTGCCGCTCAGGTAATGAAGTGGATTCACCATCTTGGCGTCGATGATTTCGACGCCATGACGAACGTCAGCAAGGCCCTGCGCGACAAGCTCAAGGCCATTGCCGAAGTTCGCGGCCCCGAAGTGGTCAGCGAGGACATTTCCACCGACGGTACCCGTAAGTGGGTAGTGCGCGTGGCGTCCGGCAGCTGCGTCGAGACCGTGTACATTCCCCAGGGCAAACGCGGCACTTTGTGCGTTTCGTCCCAGGCAGGCTGTGCCCTGGATTGCAGTTTCTGCTCCACCGGCAAGCAAGGTTTCAACAGCAACCTCACCGCCGCCGAAGTGATCGGCCAGGTGTGGATTGCCAATAAATCGTTCGGCAGCATCCCGGCGACCGCCGACCGTGCCATCACCAACGTGGTGATGATGGGCATGGGCGAGCCGCTGCTGAACTTCGACAACGTGGTTGCGGCCATGCACCTGATGATGGACGACCTGGGCTACGGCATCTCCAAGCGCCGTGTGACCCTGTCGACCTCCGGCGTGGTACCGATGATCGATGAGCTGGCCAAGCACATCGACGTCTCCCTGGCGTTGTCGCTGCACGCACCGAATGACGCATTGCGTAACCAATTGGTGCCGATCAACAAGAAGTATCCGCTTAAGATGCTGCTCGAATCTTGCCAGCGCTACATGGCGACCTTGGGCGAAAAACGTGTGTTGACCATTGAGTACACCATGCTCAAGGACATCAACGACAAGGTCGAGCACGCGGTCGAGATGATCGAGTTGCTCAAGAATGTACCGTGCAAGATCAACCTGATTCCGTTTAACCCGTTTCCCCATTCTGGCTACGAGCGGCCGAGCAACAACGCCATCCGCCGTTTCCAGGATCAACTGCACCATGCAGGCTTCAATGTCACCGTGCGCACCACCCGCGGCGAAGACATCGATGCGGCATGTGGCCAATTGGTAGGACAGGTGCTGGATCGCACCCGTCGCAGCGAACGTTATATCGCCGTGCGTGAACTGAGTGCCGCCGACGATATGCCGCAAAGCGCCGCGACTCGAACCTGAGAGAGGATCTCTATGCCCTTGCGCCTTGCGCTGCTTTTGCTTGTTGCCAGCCTCTCGGCTGGCTGTGTTTCATCGGGCCATGACAGTCCGTTGCAAACCGGCAAGGGCCGTGACGAAGCGCGGGCTGCCTACGTGCAGTTGGGCTTGGGGTACTTGCAGCAAGGGATGGCCGAACAGGCCAAGGTGCCGCTGAAGAAGGCCCTTGAACTGGATGGCAGCGATGCTGACGCCAATGCTGCATTGGCCCTGGTGTTCCAGGCCCAGGCCGAGCCCGAACTGGCCGATCAATATTTCCACAAGGCCCTGGCCACACGTCCTGGCGATCCAAGACTGCTGAACAATTACGGCAGTTTTTTGTTTGCGCAGAAACGTTATGACCTGGCGTCCGAATATTTCCAGCAGGCTGCGGCCGATACCCTCTATCCTGAGCGCTCGCGGGTTTTCGAGAACCTCGGGGTTACCTCGATGCGTCTCGGCCAGCGCGACACCGCCCGCCAGCAACTGGAAAAAGCCCTGCACTTGAACCAGCGCCAGCCACGAGCGTTGCTCGAAATGGCTGAGTTGTCCTTCGAAGACAGGCATTATGTGCCGGCACGTGACTATTACGAGCGTTTTAGCCTGCTGAGCGGGCAAAATGCACGTAGTCTATTGCTCGGTGTGCGCCTGGCTGCGGTTCATGAAGAACGCGACAAGGCTGCACGTTTTGGCCAGCAACTCGAACGACTCTATCCCGGTACGCCGGAATATCAGCAATACCTGTCGGAGCAATGATGAAAGCGGCGCACCCGGAAGTTGTAGCAGCTAATCGTGGAAACCCAGGCGAGACCTTGCGTCAGGCCCGCGAAAGCAATGGTTGGTCGCTGGCAGAAGTGGCCCTCAAGCTCAATTTGACCACGACTTCATTGGGCAACCTTGAAGCTGGCGCGTTCGACAAGCTGCCAGGGCATACCTTCGCCCGCGGCTATATCCGCGCCTACGCCAAGTTGCTCGGTATCGACCAGGCCGCATTGGTCCAGGAATTCGACCAGATCACCGGTACCGATTCCCAAGGCAGTAATGTCCATGGCCTGGGCCGCATAGAAGAGCCTGTGCGGGTTTCCCACACTATTTTGCGAATTGTCAGCCTGCTGCTGCTGATCGCCGTGATCGGCGGTGGTTTTGTATGGTGGCAGGACCAGACCGCACAGCGCGGCAAGGACTTGTCCAGCAACGCCATGGAGCACGTCGAAGTCGAAAGCGCCGACGGCACCACCCAGATTCATCCATTGGACGAGCCGGAAGACCAGGCCGTGGCCCAGGGCCAGGCGGCGCCTGAGGCAGAGCCAGGCGCCGAGCAGCCTGCGCCCGAAGCAGGTACTGCCGCCGCAGTGGCACCCGTCGCACCCGCTCCAGCGGTTGCAGTGACGCCTGCTGCTCCAGCTCATACGCCAGCAGTACCGGCGCAGGCTCCGGCAACAACGGCTCCCGTCGCCCCGGCGATTTCCGCGCCAACCACCCCGGTACTGATCGCCGGTGATGGCCGAGTACAAATTACCTACGTCGCTGACTGCTGGACGCAAGTCTCCGATGGCAACGGCAAGGTGCTGTTCAGTGGTCTGAAGCGTAAGGGAGATACACTTGACCAGGGCGGCAAGCCTCCTTTGACGCTGCGTCTGGGCTTCGCCCGTGGCGCGCAAGTGGCCTACAACGGCCAGCCTGTGGACGTGGCGCCGTTCACCAGTGGCGAGACTGCTCGCCTCAAGTTGGGACAATAAAGTCATGCACGGCGAATCTCCAATCAAACGTCGCGTATCGCGCAAGATCTGGGTCGGCTCGGTGCCGGTGGGCGGCGATGCCCCCATTGCTGTACAGAGCATGACCAACAGCGACACCAATGATGTGGCAGCCACTGTCGCCCAGATCAATCGTCTGGAAGCGGCTGGCGTCGACATCGTGCGGGTTTCTGTGCCGGACATGGATGCTGCCGAAGCCTTTGGCCGCATCAAGCAGTTGGTCAAGGTGCCGCTGGTCGCCGATATCCACTTCGACTACAAAATCGCGTTGCGCGTGGCCGAACTGGGCGTCGATTGCCTGCGTATCAACCCGGGCAACATCGGTCGCGAAGACCGGGTTCGCGCCGTGGTGGATGCCGCCCGTGATCGCGGGATTCCAATCCGCATCGGCGTCAACGCCGGTTCCCTGGAAAAAGACCTGCAAAAGAAATACGGCGAGCCGACTCCGGCTGCATTGGTCGAGTCCGCGTTGCGCCACGTTGAACACCTTGAACGCCTGAATTTCCAGGACTTCAAGGTCAGCGTAAAGGCTTCAGACGTGTTCATGGCGGTAGAAGCGTACCGCCTGCTGGCCAAGGAAATCGTCCAGCCATTGCACTTAGGGATTACCGAAGCCGGCGGTTTACGCTCAGGCACAGTGAAATCTGCGGTGGGTCTCGGTATGCTGCTGGCCGACGGGATTGGCGATACCATTCGCATCTCCCTCGCGGCAGACCCGGTAGAGGAAGTGAAAGTCGGCTACGACATTCTCAAGTCCCTGCATTTGCGTTCCCGTGGCATCAACTTCATTGCCTGCCCGAGCTGCTCGCGGCAGAACTTCGACGTGGTGAAAACCATGAACGAACTGGAAGTACGCCTCGAAGACCTGCTGGTGCCGCTGGATGTTGCGGTGATTGGCTGTGTGGTCAACGGGCCGGGTGAGGCCAAAGAGGCCCATGTGGGCCTGACCGGTGGTACGCCAAACCTGATCTACATCGACGGCAAGCCGTCGCAGAAATTGACGAATGACAATCTGGTGGATGAGCTGGAACGGCTGATCCGCCAGAAAGCGGCCGAAAAGGTCGAAGCTGACGCAGCGGTTATCGCGCGCGGCTGATCGAACGAATTTAAGGATTTGATGTGAGCAAGTCTCTGCAAGCCATTCGTGGCATGAATGACATCCTGCCTGAGCAGACGCCCCTGTGGCGCTACTTCGAGGGCACTGTCGCGCGTCTGTTGGATAACTACGGTTACAAGCAGATCCGCATGCCGATCGTCGAGTTCACCGAGCTGTTCAAGCGCTCCATCGGTGAAGTGACCGATATCGTCGAAAAAGAGATGTACACCTTCGAAGACCGCAACGGCGATTCCCTGACCCTGCGTCCCGAAGGTACTGCCGCCTGTGTGCGTGCGGTGCTCGAACATGGCCTAACCGGCGGTGGCCAGCCGCAGAAGCTCTGGTACATCGGCCCGATGTTCCGCCACGAGCGTCCGCAAAAAGGCCGTTATCGCCAGTTCCACCAGATCGGCCTGGAAGTGTTCAACCTCGACGGTCCGGACATCGACGCCGAGCTGATCGTGCTGACCTGGCGCCTGTGGGGCATGCTGGGCATCCGTGATGCGGTCAAGCTTGAACTCAACAGCCTGGGCACCAGCGAATCCCGGGGCCGCTACCGCGAAGCCCTGGTTGAATTCCTGTCGGGCCACCTGGACAAGCTGGACGAAGACAGCCAGCGCCGCCTGAAAACCAACCCGCTGCGGGTACTGGACACCAAGAACGCCGAGACCCAGGCCGTACTCGTGGACGCGCCGAAAATGGCCGACTACCTGGACGACGAGTCCCGTATCCACTTCGAGGGCCTCAAGGCTCGCCTGGATGCGGCCGGTATTCCTTACGTCATCAACCCGAAACTGGTGCGTGGCCTCGATTACTACAGCAAGACCGTGTTCGAGTGGGTCACCGACAAGCTCGGCGCCCAGGGCACCGTGTGTGCCGGTGGCCGTTACGACGGCCTGGTCGAGCAGATGGGCGGCAAGCCGACCACCGGTGTTGGTTTTGCCATGGGTATCGAGCGGCTGATCCTGCTGCTGGAAACCCTGGAGCAGGTTCCCGAAGAAATCTCCCGTCAGGTGGACGTGTACTTCTGTGCCTTTGGCGAGGCGGCCGAACTGGCTGCCCTGGCCCTGAGCGAGAAGCTGCGCGACCAACTGCCGAACCTGCGCCTGCAAGTCAATGCCGGCGCCGGCAGCTTCAAAAGCCAGTTCAAGAAAGCCGACAAGAGCGGTGCGCTGTATGCACTGATCCTGGGTGATGATGAGTTGGCCCAGCAAGTGGTAAGTTTCAAACCCCTGCGTGGTCAGGGTGAACAACAAAGCATTGCCTTTGATGCGCTTGCAGCGCACCTGGCCACCTGCATCGTGCAGGGTTGAAGCTGTCAAACAGCCGATTTAGCGATTAAGGAGTATTGGGGTGTCGAGTACTGATGATGACCAGCTGGCCGAGTTCAAAGACTGGTGGCAGCGCAACGGCAAGCCCCTGGTCACTGGCGGCTTGCTGGCTTTAGTAGTGGTGTTCGGCTGGCAAGCCTGGCACAAGTATCAGGCTAACCAGTCGCAAGGCGCCTCGATTATCTATCAGCAATTGCTGGAAACCACGCTGACGCCAAGCGGCAAGCCGGACCTCGCCCAAGTGGCAGACCTGGCCGGCAAGCTGAAGAGCGAATTCGGTGGTAGCACCTACGCGCAATACGGCAGCCTGTTCGTCGCAAAAGTTGCGGTGGACAACGGCAAGCTGGATGACGCAGCCTCCGAGCTGAAAGCCATCACCGACAAGCCGGCCAACCCGACACTGGGTGAAATCGCACGTCAGCGTCTGGCTCAGGTATTGGCGGCACAGAACAAGGCCGACGACGCACTGAAACTGCTCGACGGCGATGCTGACAAGGCATTCCTGGCCACTCGTGAAGAGCTCAAGGGCGACCTGCTGGTCCAATTGGGTCGCACCGACGAAGCCAATGCTGCGTACCAAAAAGCCAAGGCGGCGCTGTCTGATGAAGCGGCGGTCGGTGGCTTACAAATCAAGCTCGACGACTTGGCCAAAGGGGATGCGTGACGTGATCCGTTGGAAACATGCAGCATTGCTGGCTCTGGCCGTTTTGGCCGCGGGTTGCAGCAGCAACAGCAAAAAAGAACTGCCTCCGGCCGAGCTGACCAGCTTCAAGGAAGAAGTGGTCCTGCAAAAGCAGTGGAGCCGCTCCATTGGTGACGGTCAGGGCGACCTGTACAACCTGATGGTCCCGGCGATCGACGGTGACACCATCTTCGCCGCAGACTCCACCGGCGTTGTGGTCTCCATGGATCGCATGAACGGCGACGTCAAATGGAAGAAAGACCTCGAACTGCCTGTGTCCGGCGCCGTTGGCGTGGGTTCCGGCCTAGTGCTGCTCGGCACGCTGAAAGGCGATGTCGTGGCACTGGATTCGAGCACCGGTGAAGAGAAATGGCGCGCTCGCGTGACCAGTGAAGTGCTCTCGCCACCGGCTACCAACGGTGACGTGGTTGTGGTTCAGACCCAGGATGACCGTGTGATCGGCCTCGACGCCGCCACTGGTAACCAGCGCTGGTTGTACGACAGCACGCCGGCGGTCCTGACCTTGCGCGGTACCAGCGGTCCGGTTGTGACCAGTAACCTGGCACTGGCAGGCCTGTCGACCGGTAAAGTGGTCGCCCTGGACACCCAGAACGGCGTGCCGGCCTGGGAAACCCGGGTCGCTATTCCTCAGGGCCGTTCGGAGCTGGACCGCGTAGTGGACATCGACGGTGGCTTGCTGCTGTCGGGTGATACCCTTTACGTCGCCACTTATCAGGGCCGTGTCGCGGCGCTGGACGTACAGAGCGGCCGGATCAACTGGCAGCGTGATGCTTCCAGCTACGCCGGTGTCGCCCAAGGGTTTGGCAGCGTCTACGTAAGCCTGGCGTCCGGCACCGTTGAAAGTGTCGACGAGCGTTCCACCACTGCATTGTGGAGCAACGACTCTCTGGCCCGCCGTCAACTGTCGGCACCGGAAGTGTTCTCCAGCTACGTAGCGGTAGGCGACTTTGAAGGTTACCTGCACCTGCTGAGCCAGGTGGACGGTCGCTTCGTGGGTCGCGAACGCATCGACAGCGACGGCCTGCGTGCCCGTCCGCTGGTGGTAGGCAACATGCTTTACGTGTATGGCAACAGCGGCAAGCTGGAAGCGCTGACCATCAAGTAAGAACTATGCTTGGGGGGCTACCCCTCAGGCAGCTTCACCTGTAGGAGCAAGCTTGCTCGCGAAAATCGTCAACGATAACGCGTGCAGTCTGGATAAACGCGGTGCCTTTGCGTTTTTCGCGAGCAAGCTCGCTCCTACAGTCGAGCACCAGCCGCTGCCTTGCAGCGGCTTTTGTATTTTCTGAAATAACGAAGTGGAGAGCCGCATGGTTCCCGTAATCGCCCTGGTGGGCCGACCGAACGTCGGCAAGTCCACCTTGTTCAACCGCCTGACCAGGACTCGCGACGCCATCGTCGGCGACTTGTCCGGTCTGACCCGTGATCGCCAATACGGTGAGGCAAAGTGGCAAGGGCGCTCCTACATTATTGTCGACACCGGTGGTATCTCCGGTGACGAGCATGGCATGGACGAAAAGATGGCCGAGCAGTCGCTGCTGGCCATTGAAGAAGCCGATGTCGTGTTGTTCCTGGTGGACGCCCGCGCGGGCTACACCGCTGCCGACCAGATGATTGGCGAGCACCTGCGCAAGCGCAACAAGCGTTCCTACGTGGTGGCCAACAAGATCGACAACATCGATCCTGAGATGGCCCGTGCCGAATTCAGCCCGATGGGCCTGGGCGACGCGATTCCGATCGCCGGTGCCCACGGTCGTGGCATCACCCAGATGCTGGAAATCGCCCTGCGCGACTTCCCGCGTGATGACGTGGATGAAGTCGAAGGCGAAGAAGAGATCGTTGCCGAAGGCGAGGAAGCCAAGCGCATTCCTGGCCCAAGCGAAAAAGACGGTATCAAGATCGCGATCATCGGCCGCCCGAACGTCGGCAAGTCGACCCTGGTCAACCGGATGCTCGGTGAAGACCGGGTCATCGTCTATGACGAGCCTGGTACCACCCGCGACAGTATCTACATCCCGTTCGAGCGTAACGACGAGAAGTACACGCTGATCGACACGGCCGGTGTGCGCAAGCGCGGCAAGATCCACGAGGAAGTTGAAAAGTTCTCGGTGGTGAAAACCCTGCAGGCGATCAAAGACGCCAACGTGGTGATCTTCGTCATGGACGCCCGCGAAGGCGTGGTAGACCACGACCTGAACTTGCTGGGCTTTGCCCTGGAAGCCGGTCGCGCCCTGGTGATCGCGATCAACAAGTGGGACGGCATGACGCCGAGCGAACGCGATTTCGTCAAGATCGAGCTGCAGCGTCGCCTGTTCTTCGTCGAGTTCGCCGATATTCACTTTATCTCGGCACTGCACGGTACCGGCGTGGGCAACCTCTACGCTTCGGTGCAGAACTCGTTCAAGTCCGCGGTCACCCGCTGGCCAACCAACCGCCTGACCCAGATTCTTGAAGATGCGGTCAGCGAGCACGCGCCACCGATGGTCAACAACCGTCGGATCAAGCTGCGTTACGCTCACTTGGGTGGTGCCAACCCGCCGATTATCGTGATCCACGGTAACCAGCTGGAGAAAGTGCCGAAGTCTTACGTGCGTTACCTGGAAAACACCTATCGCCGTGTCTTGAAGCTGGTCGGCACGCCGATCCGTATCGAGTTCAAGGGCGGTGAGAACCCGTACGAAGGCAACAAGAACAGCCTCACCGACCGCCAGGTAAACAAAAAGCGCCGGATGATGACGCACCACAAGAAAGCCGACAAAAAGCGCCGCGACAAGCGCTGATCCTGATCGGTTGAAAAAGGGCTCTTTCAGAGCCCTTTTTTGTGCCTGGCGGTTGACCCTTCGCGGCATGCAGCTTAAAACTTGGAGCTCACCGCAAGGGGCGCCCCGATGATCACCAGCAAGCTGCCGAATGTCGGCACCACCATCTTCACCACCATGTCACAACTCGCTGCCGAAACCGGTGCGCTCAACCTGTCCCAGGGTTTTCCCGACTTCAACGGGCCTCAGGGTTTGCTTGATGGCGTGGGCAAGCATATCGCCCTAGGCCATAACCAATACGCACCCATGACCGGCCTGCCGGTGCTGCGCCAGCAAGTGGCGGCCAAGATCGCCCGCAGCTATGGCGCAACGGTGAATGCCGACAGCGAAGTGACCATCACCCCAGGCGCCACCGAAGCGATCTTCTGCGCGATCCAGGCGGTGATCCGCAGTGGTGATGAGGTCATCGTGTTTGATCCTGCCTACGACAGCTACGAGCCCTCGGTAGAGCTGGCGGGCGGTCGCTGCGTGCATGTGCAACTGGGCCTGCATGACTTCGCCCTGGACTTTGAGCGGCTGCGTGCTGCGTTGTCACCGCGCACCCGCATGATCATCCTCAACAGCCCGCACAATCCCACAGGCGCCCTGATCAGCCGTGCCGAGCTGGACCAGTTGGCCGAGTTGATCCGCGACCGCGATATCTACCTGGTCAGCGACGAGGTCTACGAGCACCTGGTATTCGACGGTGTGCCCCACGTCAGCGTGCTGGCCCACGAAGAGCTGTACCAGCGTGCGTTCGTGGTCAGCTCGTTCGGCAAGACCTACCACGTCACGGGCTGGAAAACCGGCTACGTTGTCGCGCCGCCGGCCCTCAGCGCCGAGCTGCGCAAGGTGCATCAATATGTCAACTTTTGCGGCGTGACCCCGTTGCAGTACGCTTTGGCAGACTTCATGGCCGAACACCCGGAGCATGTCGAGGAGCTGCCGGCTTTCTATCAAGCCAAGCGCGACCTGTTCTGCGACCTGCTGGAACCTTCGCGTTTCAGCTTTACCCGGGTGGCCGGTACCTACTTCCAACTGGTGGATTACTCACAGATTCGCCCGGACCTGGATGACGTCGCCATGTCGCTGTGGATGACCCGCGAACATGGCGTGGCCACCATCCCGGTCTCGGTGTTCTACCAGAACCCACCGCAAGGCCAGCGCCTGGTGCGCCTGTGCTTTGCCAAACGCGAGGAGACGCTGCGCCAAGCAGCCGAGAAACTATGCGTGATCTGAGTACGTTACCCAACCTGAACATTGCCCTGGTGCAAACCACCCTGGCCTGGCACGACCGCCAAGCCAACCTCGAGCATTTCGATCTGCTGCTGGAGCAGGCGAGGGGGGCCGACCTGATCGTGCTGCCGGAGATGTTCACCACCGGTTTTTCGATGGAATCGGAAACGCTCGCCGAGCCCGAAAACGGCCCCACCCATCAATGGCTCCAGGCCCAGGCGAAGAAGTACAACGCGGTGATCACCGGCAGTGTGATCATCCAGGCCGCCGACCGCAGTCATCGCAACCGCTTGCTCTGGGCGCGCCCGGATGGCGAGGTGTTGCACTACGACAAGCGCCACTTGTTCCGCATGGCCGGTGAGCACGATCACTACACCCCCGGCGAGCGTCAGGTGCAGTTCGAACTCAAGGGCTGGCGGATTCGTCCGTTGATCTGCTACGACCTGCGCTTCCCGGTGTGGAGCCGTGACGCCCAGGACACTGACTTGCTGCTGTACACCGCCAACTGGCCGGGCGCACGGCGACAGCATTGGAACCGCCTGCTGCCGGCACGGGCCATCGAAAACCTGTGCTACGTGGCGGCGGTGAACCGGGTGGGCACGGACGGCAAGGGTTTTGCCTATACCGGTGACAGCCAGGTCCTGGACTTCCAGGGAGAAAGCCTGCTGAGCGCAGGGGAGGCGGACGGCGTGTTCCAGGTGTGCCTGGATGCCTCGGAATTGGCGGCGTATCGCACACGCTTTCCGGCGAACCTGGATGCGGATAGCTTCGAGTTCACCTGAACGGTTTTCGTCGCCTGATAGATTGCTATCGCGGGCAAGCCCGGCTCCCACATTTGATCTGAGTTGTCTGGAGGAATGCATTCCCCTGTGGGAGCCGGGCTTGCCCGCGATGGGGCCCTGACAGCCACCACAAGTTCCGAGCCCAAAAAAGGCCCCTGGACGCTCATCCAGGGGCCTTTTGCATTTGCGCGGCAGTGCTTACGCCGCTTTCGCTTCCAACTGGCTCAACGAACGGTTCAGCGCGCTGAACACGGCCTTGAAGCTCGCCGTGGTGATGTTTTCATCAATGCCCACGCCGTGCACCGGACGCTCACCGTTCACCCGCAGCTCAATGTAGGCTGCGGCCTTGGCATTGGTGCCCGCGCCAATCGCGTGCTCGTTGTAGTCCATGATCTCCACGCCAATCGGCAGCCCGGCCACCAGCGCTTCCAGGGCGCCGTTGCCTTTGCCGTGCCAGCGCAGGTTGGTTTCGCCCTGGCCCTTGCCGGAGACTTCAACTTCCACCGAGCTGTTGCCGTTCTCTTCCTGCAAGCGATGGCTGACCAGCGCGTACGGGGTGTTGGCTTGCAGGTATTCACGTTGCAACAGGCTGTAGATCTGCGCTGCGGTCATCTCCAGGCCCACACGGTCGGTTTCGGCCTGTACCACCTGGCTGAACTCGATCTGCATGCGGCGCGGCAAGCTGATGCCGTATTCCTGCTCCAGCAGGTAGGCGATGCCGCCTTTGCCCGACTGGCTGTTGACTCGAATCACCGCCTCGTAGCTGCGGCCAATGTCGGCCGGGTCGATCGGCAAGTACGGCACTTCCCACAGGGCGTCGTCTTTCTGCTGGGTGAAGCCCTTGCGGATCGCGTCCTGGTGGGAGCCGGAGAAGGCGGTGTGAACCAGATCGCCAACGTACGGGTGGCGCGGGTGCACCGGGATCTGGTTGCACTCTTCGACGACTTTACGGATGCCGTCGATGTCGGAGAAGTCCAGCTGCGGGTCGAGGCCCTGGGTGTACATGTTCAACGCCACGGTCACCAGGTCGACGTTACCGGTACGCTCGCCGTTGCCGAACAGGCAGCCTTCGACGCGATCAGCGCCGGCCATCAGACCCAACTCAGTGGCGGCGACGCCAGTGCCACGGTCGTTGTGGGTGTGCAGGCTGATGATCACGCTGTCACGACGGTTGATATGGCGACCGAACCACTCGATCTGGTCGGCATAGATGTTCGGGGTGGCGCATTCAACGGTGGCCGGCAGGTTGAGGATCACCTTGTGCTCGGGCGTCGGGTTCCAGACTTCGATCACCGCGTCACAGACTTCCTTGGCGAACTCAAGCTCAGTGGCGCTGAAAGTCTCTGGCGAGTACTCGAAGGTCCACTGGGTTTCCGGCTGCTGGGCAGCGTATTTGACGAACAGCTTGGCCGCGTTGACCGCGATGGCCTTGATGCCGTCCTTGTCCTGGTTGAACACGATGCGGCGGAACGACGGTGAGGTGGCGTTGTACAAGTGAACGATGGCTTTCTTCGCGCCGCGCAGGGATTCGAAGGTGCGGGCGATCAAGTCTTCACGGCCCTGGGTCAGCACCTGGATGGTGGTGTCCGCGGGGATGTGGTTGTCTTCGATCAGGGTGCGCACGAAGTCGAAATCGGTTTGCGAGGCAGCCGGGAAGGAAGCTTCGATTTCCTTCACGCCGACGGCGACCAGGGTCTTCCAGAAGCGCAGCTTTTTCACCGCGTCCATCGGTTCGATCAGCGACTGGTTGCCGTCGCGCAAGTCGGAACTGCACCAGATCGGCGCGGCGGTGATGGTCTTCGACGGCCAGGTGCGGTCCGGGATATCAATGGTCGGAAACGCGCGGTACTTCGAAGACGGGTCTTTGAGCATGCTCATCTGGAGAATCCTTGTTGTAGGGCCGAGAAAAGGCGGCCTGCCATGGAACTACTGTTTGGGGATAAAGCTGGGACGAGGCGGTTCGATTCAGCCTGGCAGTCGTGCGCTGACTAGGCACAGGCTGCGGTGCTGGCGAAGCTGAATGAGGGTGTGAGAGGTTTTCATAGGTCCAACCCTAATCGTGGGCAGGAGAGATGGCAAGTAGTCTGAAAAAATTGATAGGATTTCTCCATAAATTGATATTTATGGCTATTTATTGTCGTTTTAATCAGTGTTTGTTGGTTTTGTTGCGGCGGCGTCCCAAGCTGTGCAATTTAAAAGGGCGGGGTGCTGTCGGCACGATATTCCCGTCGGGATGCGCGATGGTGAGGGGATCCCATCGCGCACCAAACGCACTCAACTGATTTTCTGGAAAATCTGATAGTCCCCGGCCGTATGACCACTCGCTACGCTTCTCCCGGGATCCTTCGGTACTGACGGACCACTGATGGCAATGCTCCCGTTCGATGTCGTCGTCGGGTAAACGCCGATCCCGACGCCACCGGTCAGTTCGGCGAGGCCCGGAATGTTTCGAGCCGTGTTCATATGGGACCTGCCAACCAAGGCCAGTATTTTTTCGCCTGGCTTGCGGTTTTGCAGGATGCGTGTGGCGTAGTAGTTGAACTCCTGCAGGCGGGTAATGCCCTTGTCGTTGTCTGCGACGTCCTTGTAGAAACCGGGCATATCCGATCGTCGGGTCAGGTAGCGATGGTCGAGGGCTTTAATTGTTATGCCATGTTCATGAGCAAGCTGAGTCAGTTCCGAAAGCGTGGGCGATGAGCCGTCCGGCCGTCCACTGCCCATACCCACATCGACGACTCGGCCTGCGGCATCGGTTTCCACATTTTCAAGCGCGATGGTGGTGACACCGGCCTCTTTGAGGGCCTGCATATTCTCTTTGATCAGCTGAAAACTGGCGATTTCGTTGTGAAGCTCGCCAAGTACGACAATGTCACTGGTTTTGTAGGCATCACGAAACAGATCGGCAGGCGATGTATTGGGTGCGAGCGTCAGCCGAGGTGGGCGCGGCGGCATTTGACCGCCTGCGACCATAGACTGGTAGAAACGCTGGGCATCCCGTCTGAACCAATGCCTGGCCACCGGCAGCGCTGCCGGGGTGAAATCGGCCTCGATCAGCCGACCGTTGCTGCGGCTGACATATTCGGTTTCGGGTAGTTGTTTCCCACCTCCCGGCAGTTCATTCAGTCGCCATTCGCCATTTCCTGCAGATTGCACAGAAGCCACTATTTTGCTGCTCCTGGGTGCCGTCGGCGAGGCATTGGGGTCCACGATATTGACCCGCCCGCTGCGTGCGTGAAAGGCTGAATCGATCTGATAGACCTTGTTCTCTCCAGTGTTATCGGTAAAGCGCACATACCAATGCTCGCCGACGTTGTAGGTGCCGTCCGGTCTTAGCGGGCGCCCCTGGATCAGCGTATCCGGCACGGCGTAGCGGCTCAGATCACGGCCTGGACTCGGGAAGGGGGCTGAGCTTGGGGGAACAGTATTCGGGATGCTCGCACCTGGCGTCGGTAGCGGGCTTCCCTGGGACAGTGGGGCTATGGCAATCGAGGGCTTGAGTACTGGCCGCAGTGGCGAGGTGCGAACCAGCGGGATGCCCGTCGCCGACGTCGCAAAATCGGCATAGATCCCACGCACCAGTGTTGGATGCTTGATCAGTTTGGGTATGACCCTGGCGTTGGCGCGTAGCGCCGTTAACCCGGCTTTTCCTAACCGGACGGCTGTGGAAGCGACCTTACCGAGCACCGGCAGCAGGTCCAGGAATATTGTGGCGACTTCAACCCCGAACTGGATCTTGTTGGCGGTCGATTCTGCCGCCACTTCAGCGCTGCTGACTGACTGGTAGTCGGCTTTATCCACCAGCAGTTGTACCTGTTGTTTGTACAACGCGTCCTGGGCATCACCCGTGATGGGCGAAAGGGTATTGGTGTCGCCCGTGAGCTTGAGCGTCTTGACGAATGCATCGATGGCAGTGATCGGATTCCGGCTCAGGTTGGTGGCTTGATTCGTGAGCGCGGTCTTGGCTTTATCAACGTCATCTTTACTGACGGGCGACTTTCGGTTCGCGGTGTATAGCCGCCATTCGTTTTTTTCCAGCAGGGTGTCGAGTGCTTGCTGATCCGCCACTTCGCGAAAGGTCACTCCGTCGGGGGCATTGGGCGTATACAGCACCCGCTCCGGGTCCTTGCCATTACCGATAACCATCACGCCCTGCACGGGCAAGCCGCGTTGATGGAGTGTATGGGTAACGATGGCTTGGCCATCGACCGTCGGACGGTTGGCCGGGTCGGGGTAGTCCAGCACAGCCGCGACCCATTGCGCCCCACGTTTGCTGGTCGTGTCTTCTTTCGCTTCAGCGGCGTAGGCAGAAGGATTCAGCTCTGCGAGAAAAGCTTCTTTACGCATTTGGTCGGCCTGGCTGGCCTTCCAGGCTTCGCGCCTGTCACCTGCCGGCCCCGACTCGGCGTCCGGCGCCAGTTCACTCGTCAGCAGGCGGGTGTACTCACCGCCCACATCGGCCCTGTTGACCAGCGCCTTGAGCTGCTCGGTGTCGAGGACGATGGGGTTGCCGTTGGCGTCCAGTATGGGCTTGCCCTGCTTATCCTTCAGCGGCAGCGTCAGGGTGGTCTGTGTAAATGTGGATGTTTCGCCGGCAGCGAACGCGGTGGGGTTTTTCAGGGCCAGGTCGGTCAGCGACAGGTGTATGTTTTTTACGAAAGGCGCTTGAGGGAGACCAGGGCGGCCCGTAAGGATGCGGGTCTTGGTGTGTGCCAGGACCATCAATTGATCGGCATCCACCTCTGCCGTCGGGTACTGCTGCTTTATCGATGCATTCATCCGGTCCCGGGCGAAAGTGGCCAGGGAGGGTATTGTCTCAATCTGCGGGGTCAGTGCGTTCGCGCTTTTCTCTTCGGCCTGCTCAAGTTGCTCAAAGCGTATTTCCTGGTCCGGGGTGAGGTTTTTCAGCCACTCGGGTTGCAGTTTGTCGGCCAGTTTCTGGTTGCGTGCCTGCATGGCATTGCTGCCATCCAGCAGGTATGACCAGTCGGCAGCCTTATCAATGGCCTGATGTAATGGCGTGGTGGATTGAGCGGATGCAGTGGCAAGGCCCATGTTGATTTCGGCCTGCTGGCGCTTGAGCATGCCGGGCAAGCTTTCGGCCAGCACATCCCCGGCCAGAGGTTCGGCGCTGAGCATCAGGTCGTCCCCGGTGGGTGGGTTCGGCCGGTTTTGCAACGATAGCGGTAGCGTCTGCAACAGCAGGTTGGCGTCTGTTGCGCCTTGATCCAGGCGTAGCGCCAACGTTTCGCGTGCCTGGGCGGGGGTTGCGAATTCTTCGAAGCCTTCGCCGGGTGTATACAGCACGACCGGGCCATTGGCCTCGTCGAGCGCCAGGGATCTGCCTTTGGGCCAGGTCGGCGGGGTGGAGAAGGCCCCGTCAGTCTGGGTGATGAGAAAAGTGCCGGCGAGTAAAGCACCGCGCTCGGTGCCGTCATCCAGGGTGAGTGGATACACACCCGGACGGGCGCCGTCGGCAAAGGCTTTCTCCCGTTCGGCGAGCGTGGGGTATTGCAGTGCAGCGTCGATCAGTTGTTTGCCTGCCGGGCTCAGGGTGCCATCACTTGCGCGCAAGGCTGCCAGTGTCGACAGTTGGCGCTTGTGCAGGGTCAACAGCTCGTCCTGCGGCGACTCCAATACCTGCGGGTTTGTTTTTGACGGGCGTGGTGTCGTCCAGAAGGCGAGTGCCGCCTCGGGATATTGCGTGGTGATGCGCTGGGCGATGGTGCTTAACGAGTGGGTTGTGTCGATGAGTTCCGGCGGTTGACTGGCTGTGCCTTGGCTGAATATGCCCGACTGCACGTCGGCGTCTTCGTCAGCGTGCTTGCCGGGCTGGTTCGACAGTTCTGCAATCTTTTTATCCAGAGCCTCCAGAAGGGGTTGCTCGGAGAGTGTTTTGATACTGCCATCGCTCTGTCTGATCCAGCGTTTGAAGGTCAACGTTGCTGGATTGAGATGAGGCTGGTCGGCAAGCATCGCGGCCACTTGTTGCAGTTGGACATCCTTGAAGTTCGGTTGCTGGCCATGCAGCTTTTGCATGGCGAGCGCGAGGGAGTTGTGTTGAGTGATGAAGGCTTGCTGATCGCCGACGTTGAAGTGTCCCGCGAGCGTTGAGCGTTGCTCCGGTGGTATGCCTGTCGAACCGGGCAACGGGGCAGGCTGGGTGATATTGGCGGCGGACGTCAGTGCGAAGGCGGGCGGCTGGATCGAAGGGGGATGTATCGGCATCACGGTGGGACTAACCATAAACGAAACCTCACAGTATTTGAATGTCGTCGTTACGCTCCTTGTAAGTCAGATGGGTGAGGGTTCACGGTGAGTCGGTTCCTGCTGAAACTGTAAGCAAAGTGCGCTGCACCGATTCGGGTGCAGCGCAGCCGTCAAGGCTGAAACGCCCCGATAAAGATCGCCGGATCAACCCGTGCGTCGTTCAGGCTGATGTTCCAATGCATATGCGGTCCGGTCGCCCGGCCGGTGGAGCCGACCTTGCCCACCACTGCACCGCGTGCCAGTTGCTGGCCCACGCTCACATCTATTTTCGACATATGGCAGAACATGCTGATAAAGCCCTGGCCATGGTCGACAAACACGGTGTTACCGTTGAAGAAGTAGTTACCGGTGAGAATCACCTTGCCCGCCGCCGGCGTCTTGATCGGCGTTCCTGCGCCCACGGCAAAATCCAGCCCCGAATGCGGATTACGCTCCTCGCCATTGAAGAAACGCCGTACGCCGAACTTGCTCGACAGCGGCCCGTTCACCGGCTTGTCCAGCAACAGGTTGCTCGGTGTATTCGGGCTGAAACTGCGATACGCCTTGAGCTGGACCGCCAGCTCGCCTTCGATGCGTTTGAGTTGCGCCGGGTCCGGGTTCACCTGGCTTTTGTTCTTCAAGGTGATGTGCTGCTCGGGGTACTTCTTGAAACCGACGATAAACGGCAGGTTCTGGCTGCCGCTGGTGATGCGCTGGGTGCCGGGTTTTACCGTCAGCGGAATACCGACAATGGCCAGCCAGTTGTTCTGCTCCTTCACCACCAGCACTGGCCGGTTCAGGTAAGTGGCCTTGGGCGCCGTCGCCGAAGGGCCGAGGTCGATCACCGCGACGCCGCCGGGCACCGGCTTGTTCAGCAGCCGGGTGATGTAGCTGTCGGCGTGGGCATTGAAAGTCAGGCACAACAGCATCAACAAACTTAAAAAGCGTGGCATCAATCAATCCAGTAACGAGAGGGTGACGGGCGTCAGGTGGTTGTCTTCCACCCGCACCTGCAATTGGCCTTCACCGAGGCGCGCGGTGAGGCGCTGGCCGGTGTGGGTTTGCGCGGCATTGCGAATCGCCTGGCCGCGTTCGTCCAGCAGGATGCTGTAGCCACGGCCGAGGGTCGCCAGCGGGCTGACCACGTGCAGCGTCTGCACCTGGCTTTGCAGTTGCAGGCGACGGGCCTTGAGGCCTTCGCGCATGGCGCGGGGCAGGCGCTCGGCGAGGCTGTCCAGGCGTTGGCGCAGCAGGGCCAGTTGGCGGCCGGGGTGTTGGCCGGCGAGACGTGTTTCCAGGCGGATCAGCCGTTCGCGACGAGTATTCAGGCTGCGCTCAAAGGCCCGGCGCAGGCGCATGTCCAGGTCGTCGAGGCGTTGGGCTTGCTGGCGCAGGCGCTCGCCCGGATGACGCAGGCGACGGGCCATGCCTTCCAGGCGCAGGCGGTCGTGGCTCAGGCGGTTGCGCATCAGCATCACCAGGCGGCGGTGCAGATTCTCTACCTGGCGAGTCAGGTGACTGGAGTCCGGCGCTAACAGCTCGGCAGCGGCGGAAGGGGTAGGCGCACGCACGTCGGCGACAAAGTCACTGATGGACACATCGGTCTCGTGGCCGACCGCACTGACGATGGGCGTCACGCAGGCGTCCACGGCACGCGCCACGGCTTCTTCGTTGAAACACCAGAGGTCTTCCAGCGAGCCGCCGCCACGGGCCAGGATCAACGCGTCAAAGCCGCGGGCATCGGCCAGCTTCAGGGCGCGGACAATTTGCGCCACGGCCTCACGGCCTTGCACGGCCGTCGGGATCAACGTCAGTTCGACGTTGGGCGCCCGGCGGCGGAATACGCTGATGATGTCGCGAATCACCGCGCCGGTGGGCGAGCTGATAATCCCGATGCGCCGAGGGTGGGCGGGCAGCGGCACCTTGCGCTCGGCACTGAACAAACCTTCGGCGCTGAGTTTTTCCTTCAGTGCATCAAAGGCCAGGCGCAACGCGCCATCACCGGCCGGCTCCACCGTGTCGAGAATCAGCTGATAGTCGCCACGGCCTTCAAACAGCGAGACCTTACCCCGTACCTTCACCGCCAAACCGTCTTTCAACGCCTGGCGCACCCGTGCGGCGTTCTGCCGGAACAGTGCACAACGCACTTGGGCGCCGCTGTCCTTGAGGGTGAAATACACGTGGCCGGAGGCCGGGCGGGCGAGGTTGGAGATCTCGCCTTCAACCCAGATATTGGTGAACACGTCTTCCAGCAACACCCGCGCGCGGCCGTTGAGCTGGCTGACAGTCAGGACTTCGCGGTCCAGGCCCAGACGGGCAAAGGGATCTTTAATCATGGGCGGCAGTTTATAGGCATTCGTGCAGGGTTTGACAGAACTGCTCCACCAGCGCGCTCGGCGTTTGCTGGCAGGCGAGGGCGACGGTGCTTTGGCAATCGGGATCGGCCAGGGGCAAAAAGTGAATGTTGGCCGGCGCGATGTCCTGCATCGATTCCGGCAGCAGGGCAATCCCGAATCCGGCCTGGATCAGCTGCAACTGCGTGGTCTTGCGCGACATCACCCGGGCTGCCTTGGGGAAAAATCCGGCACGCATGCACAACTCGGCTGACAGGTAACTCAGCCCTCCGCGTTGGGGATGAGGGATAGAGATAAACGCTTCGTTTTTTAACTGCGCCAAATCTATACCGGATGTGTGCCCGGCCAACCGATGGTTCGGCGGCACCGCCAATAGCAACCGCTCGCTGTATAAAGGCACGATGCGCACGCCTTCGCGCTGGCGCAACACCGGCAAGCGCAACAGCCCGACCTCCAGCCGACCGTCGGCGATTTCTTCCAGCTGCGCTTCGGAGGACAGTTTGGCGATGTCCATTGAAACGCCCGGGCATTGCTCCAGCCAGGCGCCGATGCCGCGCAGCAAGCGGCCACTCATCGGCACTGTGCTCGAATGGCTCAGCCGCAGCGTCCCGAGCTGGCCGTTGCCCACCTGTGTCGCCATCTCACTGGCCTTCAGCAGCTCGCCCAGCAGGTTACGTGCCCGCGGATAAAACGCTTCGCCCGCGGCTGTCAGCCTTGGTTGGCGTGCGGTGCGCTCAAACAGCGGCGTTTGCAGCAGGTTTTCCAGCTCCTTGATCTGCCGGCTCAGCGCCGATTGCGCCACAAACAGCCGCTCGGCTGCCGCGCTGAAGCTGCCGCTCTCGGCGATTTCGACGAAGTAACGCAATTGCCGGGTGGAAATCACAAGTCATGCCTTTTCGAGATGAGTGATGGGCTTTGAAGATATTAGTCGCAACCCTCGCCGATGGCTAAAGTGATGGTCATCTTGAATAAGGAAGACTTCATGAGCCCGGTCGAACTGTTGAGTCACTGGTCATTGGGTGGTGTGGACTGGCTGGTGATCGGCGTGGCGATTGCCCTGGCCTATATCGTGTTCGGCATCGCCGGTTTTGGCACCGCGCTGGTGGCGGGGCCGATCCTGATTCTGTTCATGCCGCTGTCGAAGATCATCCCGTTGCTGGTGTTGCTGGATTTTGTCGCGGCTTTCGGCAACCTCCTGCAATCGCGGCGGGATGTGGTGAAGCCGGAATTGCTCAGGTTGCTGCCGTGCATGGCGATTGGCTGCACCCTGGGGGTAATCTTCCTGCTCAACCTGCATTCGGATTTATTGCTGCTGCTGATGGGGCTTTTCATCAGCGCCTACGCGATCTACAGCCTGGCGGTGAAGGTCAAGCCCACGCAGATGGCGGCCGGTTGGGCGATTCCCATGGGTGTGGTCGGCGGATTGTTCGGGGCGTTGTTCGGCAGTGGTGGCTTTTTATATGCGATCTACCTCAACAGCCGTTTGCCCAAGGATGGCGCGCGGGCGACCCAGAGTGCGTTGATCAGCTGCAGCACGGTGGTGCGCCTGAGCCTGTTTCTGATCGCCGGCGTGTACGCCGAGCTACCCTTGTTGATGTTGGCGGTGTGCCTGTTGCCGGCCATGGCGCTCGGGCTGTGGGCGGGGCGGCGGCTGACCCTGCGCATGTCCCGCGAGGCGTTCGTGCGGCTGGTGACCTGGCTGGTGCTGGCCAGCGGCATTGCCTTGATTGCCCGTTACTTGAGTACTTGACCTGTGGGTGTCAGGGATTAAGCTGCCGTGCTCTAGGGCCCCATCGCGGGCAAGCCCGGCTCCCACAGTTGATCGCATTCCAATGTGGGAGCCGGGCTTGCCCGCGATGAGGCCAGAAGCCACACCGCAGGACACCCAGGCACCATGAATTCCCAAAGCATCCTTGTCCCCAAGATCTCCACCTTGCCCGTCCACGAACCCCGCGCCCGGGCGATCGTGCGCTGGCTGGTGCGCAAGAACATCGTCAAGGAAGAACTCACCACCTGCGGGCGCACCGGCAATCGCATGGGCTACGCCCTGGCCGACGGTGCCCGCGCCGTGGTGCTGCACCCCGACGCGCTGCCGTTCAACGAGCCGATCAACGGCCTGGAGATCATCTACAAGCGCTGCATCTACACCCCGGCCAAAGGCTTCCTGGAAGAAGCCGGTTGCCCCGAGTGCCTCAAGGAAGTCGGCGAAGCCCTGTTCGAAAGCCTGGAAGACTGGATGCCCGGCCACACCGACAACTTCACCTGCCCGCTGTGTGGGCATGAAGACGACATCAACGGCTTCCTGTTCCTGCAGGAATGCGGCTTCTCCAACCTGGGATTCATCTTCAATAACTGGGCGGAGGCGGGGTTCAAGCAGAGTTTTATCGACGAATTTGCCGACTGGCTGGACCAGAAGATGAGTTGGGTCAAAGTCGAACTTTAATCCATCTATCAGTATTACCAAGTTTGTCAGAGTTTTACATTGAACCCGAGGGGGTGTCTGACTATAATGGCGCGCTTCCATTTTCCCGCTCGGGAGCCCCCGCGATGCTGCGTATCAGCCAAGAAGCTCTGACATTCGACGACATTCTCCTAGTGCCCGGTTATTCCGAGGTGCTTCCTAACGAAGTCAGTCTCAAGACCCGCCTAACCCGTGGCATCGAGCTGAATATTCCTCTGGTTTCCGCTGCCATGGATACCGTCACTGAAGCCCGTTTGGCAATCGCCATGGCTCAGGAAGGCGGCATCGGCATCATCCACAAGAACATGACCATCGAGCAGCAAGCTGCCGAAGTGCGCAAGGTCAAGCGTTACGAAGCCGGTGTGGTCAAGGACCCGATCACCATCGAGGCCGATGCCACCGTTCGTGACCTGTTCGACCTGACCCGCCTGCACAACATCTCCGGCGTTCCGGTACTGCACGATGGCGACCTGGTCGGCATCGTCACTTCCCGTGACGTGCGTTTCGAGAACCGTCTTGAAGTCACCGTCCGCGAAGTGATGACGCCTAAAGAGCGCCTCGTTACTGTCAAGGAAGGCGCCGACAAGAACGACGTTCGCGAACTGTTGCACAAGCACCGCATCGAACGCGTACTGATCGTCGACGACAAATTTGCCCTCAAGGGCATGATGACCGTCAACGACATCGAAAAAGCCAAGGCTTACCCGCTGGCCAGCAAGGACGACCAAGGTCGCCTGCGCGTTGGCGCTGCGGTCGGCACCGGCAAGGACACCGGCGAGCGCGTCTCGGCCCTGGTAGCGGCCGGCGTTGACGTGGTGGTGGTCGACACTGCCCACGGTCACTCCAAAGGTGTGATCGACCGCGTGCGTTGGGTCAAAGAGAATTTCCCTGAAGTACAAGTGATCGGCGGCAACATTGCCACCGGCGCTGCCGCCAAGGCACTGGTTGCTGCGGGCGCAGACGCGGTCAAGGTCGGTATCGGCCCTGGCTCGATCTGCACCACCCGTATCGTTGCCGGTGTAGGCGTGCCGCAAATCAGCGCCATCGCCAACGTCGCCGCTGCCCTTGAAGGCACCGGCGTACCGTTGATCGCCGACGGCGGCATCCGTTTCTCCGGTGACCTGTCCAAGGCCATCGTTGCCGGCGCTTCCTGCGTGATGATGGGCTCGATGTTCGCCGGTACCGAAGAAGCGCCGGGCGAGATCGAACTGTTCCAGGGTCGTTCGTACAAGGCTTACCGCGGCATGGGTTCCCTGGGCGCCATGTCCCAGGCTCAAGGTTCTTCCGACCGTTACTTCCAGGACTCCTCAGCGGGCGCCGAGAAGCTGGTACCGGAAGGCATTGAAGGGCGTGTTCCGTACAAGGGCACCCTGAGCGCCATCATCCATCAACTGATGGGCGGCCTGCGTTCCTCGATGGGCTACACCGGCAGCGCCGACATCGAAGAAATGCGCACCAAGCCTGAGTTCGTGCGGATCACCGGTGCCGGCATGGCCGAGTCCCACGTCCACGACGTACAGATCACCAAGGAAGCGCCAAACTACCGCGTAGGTTGATGCTTCCAGCAAAACGTTAAGTAACCGGGGCTGTTCTTCAGCCCCGAGTTGTTTCTGAATTACATAGACGAGACTGACTCCATGGCCCTCGACATTCACGCCCACCGCATCCTGATCCTCGATTTCGGTTCCCAGTACACCCAGCTGATCGCCCGCCGCGTGCGTGAAATCGGCGTGTACTGCGAACTGCATCCGTTCGACATGGACGACGAAGCGATTCGCGAATTCGCTCCAAAAGGCGTCATTCTCGCCGGCGGCCCCGAGTCCGTGCACGAAGCCAACAGCCCGCGTTGCCCGCAGGCAGTGTTTGACCTGGGCGTGCCGGTCTTCGGTATCTGCTACGGCATGCAGACCATGGCCGAGCAACTGGGCGGCAAGGTTGAAGGTTCCGAGCTGCGTGAATTCGGTTATGCCCGTGTCGACGTGGTCGGCAAGAGCCGCCTGCTGGACGGTATCGAAGACCACATCGACGCCGACGGCCTGTTCGGCCTCGACGTGTGGATGAGCCACGGTGACAAGGTCACCAGGATGCCGGAAGACTTCCACATCCTGGCCAGCACCCCGAGCTGCCCGATCGCCGGCATGTTCAACGACGAGCGCGGCTACTACGGCGTGCAGTTCCACCCGGAAGTGACCCACACCAAGCAAGGCGGTCGCATCCTGTCGCGCTTCATCCTCGACATCTGCCAGTGCGAAGCGCTGTGGACCCCGTCGAAGATCGCTGAAGACGCCATCGCCAACATCCGTGCCCAGGTCGGCACCGACAACGTCCTGCTGGGCCTGTCCGGCGGTGTTGACTCCTCCGTGGTCGCGGCCCTGCTGCACAAGGCCATCGGCGACCAACTGACCTGCGTGTTCGTCGACAACGGCCTGCTGCGCCTGCACGAAGGCGAGCAAGTGATGGCCATGTTCGCCGAGAACATGGGCGTCAAGGTGATCCGCGCCAACGCTGAAGACCAGTTCCTGAACAACCTGGCCGGCGAGTCCGACCCGGAGAAGAAGCGCAAGATCATCGGCCGCACCTTCATTGACGTATTCGATGCCCAGTCCAACAAACTGGACAACATCAAGTACCTCGCCCAGGGCACCATCTACCCGGACGTGATCGAGTCGGCTGGCGCCAAGAGCGGCAAGGCCCACGTGATCAAGTCCCACCACAACGTGGGTGGCCTGCCTGAGGAAATGAACCTCAAGCTGGTAGAACCGCTGCGCGAACTGTTCAAGGACGAAGTCCGTCGCCTGGGCCTGGAACTCGGCCTGCCGTACGACATGGTCTACCGCCACCCATTCCCGGGCCCGGGCCTGGGCGTGCGGATCCTGGGTGAAGTGAAGAAGGAATACGCCGACCTGCTGCGTCGCGCCGACCACATCTTCATCGAAGAACTGCGTAAGGCCGACTGGTACCACAAGGTCAGCCAGGCGTTCGTGGTGTTCCAGCCAGTCAAGTCGGTGGGTGTTGTAGGCGATGGCCGTCGTTACGCCTGGGTTGTTGCCTTGCGTGCGGTGGAAACCATCGACTTCATGACCGCCCGTTGGGCACACCTGCCGTACGAACTGCTGGAAACCGTCAGCGGTCGTATCATCAATGAGATCGAAGGTATTTCGCGCGTGACGTATGACGTCTCGAGCAAGCCGCCGGCGACGATTGAGTGGGAATGATGGGGCGTCCGGCATTGTCCGGCACCCACTAGCAAGAAATGCCCTGGAGCCCGCGTAATTGCGGGCTTTTGGCTTTTCGGGTCTGGCAAATTCTGGCAGCTTTGTGCATCGCCAAGCACCGTGTTTGTATGGCATGGTACGGGGCATTGACTGAGCCAAATGCCATGTTCGGTGCTCGATACCATGTCGCCCTAGTAGGGGAGGGCATGGTATCAAATCTCATCATCAGCCCGGTTTCATTGGGTTTTATCGTGGTGCATGAGTGCTTTTCTGAGCATGGTATTTTTTCCATGGAATCCGTAACTGCCATGCTGACCGATACCAAGCTGCGTAACCTCAAACCGCAAGAAAAACTCTACAAGGTGAACGACCGCGACGGGCTGTATGTGGCCGTCACTGCTGCCGGTTCAATCTCATTTCGTTACAACTACTCAATCAATGGCCGTCAGGAGACCATCACGTTCGGTCGTTATGGCGTGGGTGGCATCACACTTGCGGAAGCCAGAGAGCGCCTGGGCGAGGCTAAAAAGATGGTTTCGGCGGGTAAGTCACCTGCCAAAGAGAAAGCCCGTGCCAAGGCACGCACCAAAGGGGCAGAGACATTTGATGCGTGGGCTGAGAAGTGGCTGCGTGGGTATCAGATGGCTGACTCGACCCGTGACATGCGCCGTTCTGTTTACGAGCGCGAGCTCAAGCCGCAATTTGGCAATCAGAAACTGGTGGAAATCAATCATGAGGACCTGCGAATGCTGACTGATGCAATCGTAGAGCGTGGAGCTCCAGCCACGGCCGTGCACTCCCGCGAGATTGTGATGCAGGTGTTCCGATGGGCGATTGAGCGTGGCCAGAAGGTAGAGAACCCGGCTGATCTGGTACGTCCTGCAAGCATCGCTAAATTCGAGCCACGTGACCGCGCTTTAGGGCCTGACGAAATCGCGTTGATGTACCAGTACCTAGACCGCATCGGCACCGCGTCCTCGGTAAGGGCGGCCGCTAAGCTGCTGTTGCTCACCATGGTGCGCAAAAGTGAGCTGACTAATGCCACCTGGAACGAGATCAATTTCAGCGAAGCCTTGTGGACTATTCCGAAAGAGCGGATGAAACGCCGCAACCCCCATTTGGTGTTCTTATCTCAGCAGGCGTTGGATTTTTTCATTGCTCTGAAGACGTTTGCCGGTGGTTCGGATTACGTTTTTCCCTCTCGGTACGATTCCGATTTGCCAATGAGCACCGCGACGATCAATCAGGTGCTGACGCTGACCTATCGGCTCGCGCAGAAAGAGGGGAAGCCGTTGAGCAAGTTCGGACCGCATGATTTGAGGCGGACAGCGAGCACGCTGCTGCATGAAGCGGGTTATAACTCAGACTGGATTGAGAAGTGTCTTGCGCACGAGCAGAAGGGCGTCCGGGCCGTCTATAACAAGGCTGAATACCGCGATCAGCGTCGGGCTATGTTGCAGGATTGGGCGGATATGATTGACGAGTGGACCCTTCACCGGCCACGTCGAAGCAATGGCGGCCAAGAATAAAGTTAGAAATTCAATCTGCCAGCTTTCGAGTTCGCCGTCTGATGGCCGCAGAGATTGCTTGGCGCGATACGCCAAGCTCCCGGGCGATTTCAGATTGGTTCGTAACGCCTCGGTTTAACAAATCATCCAGCGAGCTTGTTGGCGATTTGAGTGTTTGGAGTTGGACGTAGGCCTTTTTCCTGACATCTGCCCATGTTTCTATATCCCACCTACGGAGCACGGAAGCTCCTTGTGCCCATATTTGGGCAATCAGTTCCTCATACTCAAGTGCAAACCTACGGTCGCGCTGATAGGCGCGGCGAGCTTCATCGCTACGCCGCGGATTATGAGCTTCGCAGTAGAGTTTGCTCGGTCTGGCTGCGCCTTCAGGCTGGCCCGGCAGGGTCGCAGGTCTCAGTAATTCTCCGTCTTTCGCCCAGGTAGAAACGAGCATTCGGCGCTCCACATGCTCGCGGAATGCAGCTACCGAAAAGTCTCCGCGCAATTCCTGCATATCGCAGTATCTCAACAGCATCCGGGAGGGCCCATATTTGCCAAACTCCCCCCTCAATGCCTGTTCGTAACGAGCAACCAATATATCGGCTTTTTTCTGAGCCCTTGTACGAACAGATTCTGTTAAGGGCACCACTTTGACATTTTCGCGCTTTAAGCGCTTGAAGACCTTTGGCGCCGCCATGCTGATCGCATATTCGGTGGACCGCCAGCATAGCTCGCAGAAGCACCAGTCGTAGTGGTTACTCAATTTCGACCGGATGCGATCGGACGATGTATCGCTCTCCCTAACCAGCAGTTGCAGAAGCGGGTCGTAGGTGCTCGACGGTTTTAAGCTTTTTCCCATCCTTAGATGATAGCCCCGATTGACAACCATATTCTAACTTTTTTGCGCCCTAGTTCTGGCCCTCGAAGGCATTGTCAAGCATCTGACAACTTCGAAGGAAAGCGACCCCGTGGAGACCAAACCAAAGAGCAAAACACTCATCAACCGTAAGAAATTGCATGCGATGATCCCGCTGGCTGAGCGCACAATTTACAACATGGAACAAAGGGGTGATTTCCCACGCCGTATCGCTTTGACCAGCCGGAATGTTGCTTGGGATCTGGCTGAAGTCGAAGAATGGATTGATGCGTGCAAAGCTTCTGGCCCGGCTCCCAGACCTGGAATTGGAGCCTGAGTAGTGCGGACCGGGCCCGATCCAGGGCCCATTTCGCAGCAGCATAGTAGGACTACGCATGCTCAACATCAACGCTCACAGCTTGCGCTGTTCAGTTCACAGGACGAGGCGCAGACGTACCACGACAGCACCCGGAGCGGCTTTTTTTCCCTCCTTGTTGATGTGTGTGGCGACAAGCGCCAGTCGTCTCACTTGTTGGCAGATATGCCGACCGTTCTCGGTCTGGTAGACAAAACCCGTGACACATGGATGTCACAGGCCGAATTCATCCGCCCCAACCGGCGCGTCGTGAATCTATCGCGCTTGGGATTGCTGTTCGCCGATCTCGACACCTATCGCGTTCCTGCGCTCGCTGGTTTCTCGCCCGACGCCCTGGCCAGCTATGTGATGTACTTCTGCGCAGAGGAAGGCATACCCGCCCCGTCCATGCTGATTTACAGCGGCCGCGGAATCCAAGCCAAGTGGCTTTTGGAGGGCACGATTCCGCGTCAGGCATTGCCGCGCTGGAACGCCTGCCAGCGCTACCTTGTTGAGCGCTTGGCGCACGTTGGGGCCGATCGTATGGCGAAGGATGCAAGCCGCGTGCTGCGTACCGTGGAAACCGTCAACAGCAAGAGCGGCGAAGTGTGCCGCGTTGTGCATGTTCAGAGCGGCATCGACGGCCAGCCGGTGCGTTACAACTTCGAGTATCTGGCCGAGTCGCTGCTGCCTACTGCGCGTTGGACAATCGAACAGCAGCGGCAAGCGCAGGCCGAACCTATCCAGCGCAAGCCCTTCAAGCTTGTATCGGTACTCGGCGGCAAGACGAACAACCTACGGGGATTCTCCGGCCGCCAGCTCGCGTGGGATCGACTGGAGGACTTGCGCAAGCTGGCCGACCTGCGCGGTGGTGTCAGCGAAGGCTGCCGAATGCAGCACCTGTTTTGGCGGCTAAATTTCCTGTTGCTTTCGGGCGCAACCAACAGCAAACAGATGTACCACGAAGCATCCGCGCTGGCCCGTGAGCTAGACCCGCAATGGAATAGCCGCTCCAGAGAGCTGATGACGTTGTTCAGCAAAGCCAAGGCGTTCGAGGCAGGCGAGAAAGTTAGCTTTGAGGGCAGGGACTATGCCCCGCTGTACACGCCCAGGAACGACACGCTGATCAATCTGTTCAGGATCACGCCAGACGAGCAGCGGCAGCTTAGGACTGTAATTAGCCCGCGCGAGGCCGCAGAACGCCACAGGAAGCGCGAGGAAGGCCGTAGGCGTGCCGCCGGGGCTGTAGATAGGGAAATATACCTAGAAGTGACCGCCGACCGTCGAGCTGAGGCCCAAACACTTCGAGGTCAGGGATTGAGCATCCGTGCTATCGCGGCCCGCATTGGCGTCAGCAAGACAGCCGTAGGGCGTTATGTAAATGATGCCGTCGAGCGTTCCAATGCCGTGCATATTACTAATTGCGGAGTGCCTTTGGCGAAGGCCCAGTCGCGTCGATCCGACGGCGTTTGAGGTGTACTCGTGGCGAGGTTAAAGGTGTCCCGGGTCCGTGCGTATTACTAATGGCGAAGCCTCCGCGCTTTGGCGTGGTCCGTTTCTGCAGATCCACGAGTACCCTGAAGTCTGGAAGAAATGTCCGCTAAGCTAGCTGAGCTTTATTGCACCTACACTCAGCGTGGTGCCTGTTGATGGTTAGACTTGCGGTAGTAAGGACTATTAGAGTCGAGCAGATGGGCAGAATAATCGGTTACGCAGTGGAAAGTGATTTAGAGGAAGGTTTTCTCGTGCATGCGTCGCCGAGCGTTTGGGTCACATGCTTAGAAAGTGCCGTGCGTTACGAGACCGCTGCCCTGGCATGGGCTTCGGCGAAACGGCGTGGTAGCTCGCTCGCTTCTGCTATGGCAGTCATCGAGCACGACGATGGGTCATTGTCGTGGGAGCCGATCCCTGATCCTTCAAAGGCCTCAGGCGGCGATTGGCTCGTATGGTTTGAGCTTAAGCCAGGAGCGAGACGCCTTTACGTCGTCAAGACCGGCAAGCGCATAGCTGCTTCGAACGACCCAGGCGATGCCAAAGGTTATAAAACCATGGGGGCTGCCAAAGAAGTAGCCGAGAAATTGTCTTTAGGCGGCAGCACTTCAGGGGTTCAGCAGATCACGGCCGATATCGTCCCAATAAGGTAAAGCGGTATTGGGTGGCGGGCTACATTTGATCAGCTGTAGTTGCTTCCCGTCCATCTGGCATCTGGCTGGTAGGTGTTCAAAGTCCGTGCATATTACAGCACGTTAAGGGGATGGCCGATGATAGCGCAGGTCTATGCGGAATCTGATGATAAGGCCCGGCAAGGCAAGCGACGGATGGGAAAAATCAAGGGCGTGCTAAGCGGTGCTGCCACAGCAATACAAACCCCGCCCTGTGGCGGGGCTAGTAATACGCCGGGCTAGCGATCAGCGAATTTTAGCCTGCTCGTTTTTGTGTAGGCTGTTCGGCGCGCATCGCCACCAGAATCTGCTTTGTCAGAGCTGCGTTACTTTTGCTTCCCAGCAGAGGTAGGCGATTCATGCTGTGTGCTCCTGCAATCATGCGGTATGAAGCTGATAGGGCCAGCGGGCTTACCCTGAGCTGGAGCGCTGTGTACTGGCGATCCAGCTTATCGAGTTGCGGTCCGTACCCCTTGTTGCGTAGCCATCTGCCAAGCGCCCACAGGCCAATGCCGAGCGTAAAGACCAATGCTGCGAATCCAGCGAATATCAGAATGTCTGTCATGGTTATTTCTCCAGAGGGTCGTAGTTCGATGCCGTACCGGCCACGTTGAGCGAAGCGAGGCGTCCGTGATTCGTGCTGGTGTCAGAGGCGGGACGGATCACATTAGATTCCGTGCCGTCGGGGCCGGGGGGCGTTTCAGTTTCATTGTTCTGAGCGACCGGGCTGTCATTGGCAACAGGAAAAAGAGATGAGGCGTGGGCATTCTCCATACCTGGTACGGCCAGTGACGCCATAACGCCGAGCACCTTCGCAGTTCCACCAGCAGCTTGGGAAATTTCATCGCCAGTCCGGACTGCTTCCCCTTTTGGTGCCAGTTGCTGTGGGTCTTTGTTTTCGGCTGCTTGTGTGGCCTTACCGCTTTGTTTAGCTGCATGCTGGGAGAATTTGCCACTTTCCGCCGCTGGTCTAGACGAAGTTGCGTCAGACGGGCTGCCTCCAGTCTTTGACGCCGCTGGTATCGGGCCCTTGGTAGCGCCTCCGCCTGTGCTGGCACCGACTCCAGAGGACGCTCCGCCACTTATTGACGTTGACGCTCCGCCGCCCGCTGAGCTTGCGGCGTTGGCAAAACTAGAGTTGATCGCGCCCGCCAGCCCACTGCCAGCGGTAGCACCTGCACCACTACTGGCTGCACTCAGTGCGCCGGCTGCAACTGGTGCTGCGGCACCCGCCGTGGCGACGGTGGCGATTGCGGCGGCAGCGCCCGCCGCTCCGGCCGTTGCCATTCCTCCGATGGCCGAACCTCCACCCATCGACGAACCACTAATCATGCCGCCGATAAGGTCTGGAATTGTCTTGGTCAGGTAGGCGCAAATTAAAGCCAGACCCGCCATAGTAATCACGGAGGCTTCATTGTTCTGGTACGCAGCTGACCACTCACGGCTTGCTTGTAAAATCAGGCCGATAATCAGGGTCAATACGAACAACTTAGCGCCGACTGCAAGGGCGAAACGGATGGGGGCAATCGCGTATTCCCGTGTCCACTGGGAACCACCAAAGCCGAAGAACAATACAGATGCGTTGATGATTACGTAGGACTCAACGAGAGTCACGAACATGAAGGCTGCAATGAATGCAAAACAGATCAGCACTAAAAATGCCGCGAGGCTGATGGCGAGCGCTTGCCCTGGAGAAAAAAACGAAATGCTTGCCAGGATTGCGCGTGAAAATTCCACTGCCATTGCGAACACGTCTCCGGGCTGCAATGCCCGCTCAAGGCCGCTAGCGGCAGCTCCCGCGTCACGAAAGCTATCGACAATGGTGGTAGCCCATTCCACAGCATATTTAATCAGTGCTAAAAAGAAGCCAGTCACCAAAATGAAGCGTACCAGTTCGCCTGCAATCTCACCTATATCAGCTTGTTTCAAAACTAATGGTATAAATGTCCAGACAAGCTGAATAGTTGCCAGGAGCCAGAATAGGTTAATCGCATAGCCGTAAAGTCGTTGTGACCACTGACCTGACTGGTTGAGTATTAAGTCTAGGAGGCCATCGACTGACGTATCCGGTTGTGCAAGATTTGTATCAGCTAGCGCATTACCAGCAATGAAGATGCCTATGAACGCGAGAAACCACAAGAGACGACGATCCATAACTAATATCCCTTTGATCCACCACGGAGGGTAGGCTGGTTTTTGAAGGCTGAGTCTGCATTTTTTTGATCACTGCTTGCTGTGCATTCAGCTCTGCTCAAAATCATGATTGTAGTAGCTGATGCGGCAACAGCTGACCCAGCACACATCAGAACTAAAAGCCATTTCGATATGCCCATTATTAGTACCCCTTTGAGCCGCCGCGAATAGTAGGTTCGTCTTTGAATTTTTGTTCGGTTGCTTCATGGATGTCGCTACGGTCGCCCTGTTGCGCCATATAGTTGCCTTGCAGATTTATCTGCGTCGCTAAGAGGTCGCGCAGTTTTTGGAGTTGCTGAACATTTTGTGAGGCTATTTCATTGCCTGCCTGGATCGCTTGCATACGACCGACTGCCGACTGTGAGCGGGCGACCATGCTAGCCAACTTGGTATCTTCAGATTCAAAGCTGCTCGTATTTAGATTCGCTGCCTCAAGCGCTGATCTCACGTTGTCACGACCTTGCTGTGACCAGTTCTGATAATGCTCCTCTGTAGTGAGAGCAGTATAGTTCGCCGCGCCGTTCAGATAAGACTGAAAGCCGGGGAATTTATCGTTGAACTGCGTATCAATGTTCTGAAGTTCTCTGCCCAAGCTCTGCGAGCGATTATAGATGCTAACCACGCTTTTCAGGTCTGTCGCGATACTCCCAAACATAGAGTTGGGCAAGCTTTTGCCCTGTGTGATCATGTTTTGATATTGCTGGATTTGCTTCTTTAACTGTTCGGCTGTATTGAGTGACGTATTGAGTTCCTCAGCATATTGGAACATTTGCTGATAGAAGGTTGAACAGTTGGAGCAATATATAGCGTAAGCAGTGGAAGAGTAAAAAGCCATGCCAGCGAGGCTGGTCGCAGCTATTGTGATGGCCAGCATGGTACTTCGAGCAGTTTTGTAGGCAGTTGGGTAGGAGCGTTCTTTCGATCCCTGCTTCATATCGAATACCTGATTATGTCAGTTGTCGTGTAATCGATTATCTCGCGTCTCGCTGGAATCTCAAATAGACGGATAACTTTCTATCCGACTCCAGCCGGTCAGAGTTGTCCGTAAATTGTCCGCTAATTGAACTTGGTGTGCTTACTAGCTCGTATGGAGGAGGCGCAAGAGTGCCGATCGTTGGCGTTGATTATTAGTTGTGGGGGTAAGTTCATTAGTTAATTCGATTCTATGCGATGGTGCGCGACAATGTGCGAGTTAACGCGATTCAACGCGAAAGTATGCGATTCAATGCGAAGGTATGCGATTCAATGCGAAGGTATGCGATTTTGTTTTTTTGAGCTGACGATATCGATCAGATCGCATAGAGTCGCACAGGATTGGACGGCAAGATGTGTGTTGTACGGGTGCGGACTTCGTCCACCCCCTCCCAACACCCCCCGTATTCGCCTGCGGCTCAATGGGTTCTCTTGCTCTGCGAGGCATACAGTCGCTACCGCGACGACATAAAAGCATCACCAAAGGAGGAAGCGTGACCAGCGAACAGCCAACCGAGCCCAAAGCCCGGAGACGCGGCAAGCCGATAGAGGTTTGGGTGAACGATGAGGAAAAAGAACTGATAACGGCGCGTGCGTCTGAAGCCGGGTTGTCCCGGTCTGGATACCTGCGGGCTGTCGGCTTGAACTATCCGATTCGGTCGGTCGTAGACCTGGCCGCCGTGGCCGACTTGGCTAAGGTCAATGGCGATCTAGGACGGGTGGCTGGTCTGTTGAAACTCTGGCTCTCGGAGGGGCGTGGAGAGGGGGCGAGTGTCGTCGACGTGGAGGCGGTGATGGTAGAGTTCCGGGAATTGCAGGTGAGTGTTCGACAGAAAATGGGATTGATTGTCAGAACCCATAAGTAAGAACCTTTCGTGTGGTGGTATGGGGTGAAGTTCAAAAAAACTCGGTATGATGATGTCACGGGGCTACCTAAATTCTTTGCTGGGTTAGAGAAGGTGGAATGCCGTCGCGCAGCTCTCGATTAATGCTATTGGCGTAATTAATATACAAAAGGAGTTGGGAGTGCCAAATTTATCAGACGAGGTTGTCGCTGGCTTAACGGAGCGGATTAAAAAATATCTTACAAGCAAAAGAGGTTATGAGCTTTTAGGATATGTAACTTCCGGCGGATCCGCCGCTATTTTTAAAGTTCGCTGCCCTGATGGTCTCAGAGCGATAAAGGTTTTTGATCCAAAATTTATCAGCTCTGAAGAAGGGTCGAAGGAGCAGCAGCGTTTAGAACTTCAGAGGCGGCTCATAAATCATAATTGTGAGTACTTGGTCCAAACCTTTTTCATTGAAACAGCTGAAGATACGGCCTTTGTCGAAATGGAGTTCGTGCATTGGCCTCAGTTGAAAGAAGTTCTTAAAGATGTGCCAGACAACACGGTGGCTTCCCTGATTCAGCAGTTGGTATCCGCGATCCTATATCTGAATTCTCTAGGTGTAGTTCATCGCGATATCAAGCCAGAGAATATCCATGTCTCACCTGACTGGTCTCGGCTAAAATTGCTAGACCTTGGAGTTGTTCGTGAGCTTGATCCAGGTCCAGATGCAGGTGAGACAGATCAAGGTACTCTAAGACCGTTCTTAGCTACCGCTCAGTATAGCTCTCCTGAATATTTATTTAGACTAGATGCACCATCAGAAAAGCTTTGGCAGGCTTTGAATTTCTATCAGGCAGGTGCTGTATTGCATGATCTGATTATGAAAGAGCCAATATTTAATGCAGAAATGGAGGCTGGAAATCGCTGGCTGTTAGCCAAAGCCGTTCTAGTTAAACCGCCATCATTTTTTGATGCCGATTTGGGCAGGCTCTCTTCATTGAAGTCCTTGGCTAGCCGTTGTTTGTCCAAAGATATGGAATTAAGGCTTCGAATAGTTTCCTGGGCTGATTTCAGTTTTTCGCCAGAAAGCGATTCTATGCTATCGCTTCAAGTTAGAATAGCTAGAAAAAGTCAAAGTAGTGCGCAGCAGGCGCAACGCATTTTGGAGTTTGATCGGGAGCAGTTCAGGGAACGTATACTTCGGAAGGTAAGAGAGCAGCTTACTCCGGTTACTCGAACAGCAGTTCCTTTGAAGATGGTTTCGTGTTGCATAGGTGAACGCTTAGGTGCTAGCTTCATTTTTTCGATGGGCGGTAATTTCGTCACTTCAATCTGCGTCGTTTTTAACTGGCTGTCTGGGATGTATGAACGAACCGCAAGTTTGAGCATGCGTGCGGGGCTTTGTGCCTCTGAGTCTCAGATCGATTTAGCACAATTAACGGAAACTGCTATTTGTGAAGCCTCCATTGAAAATGAAGAAAATGTAGCTGTTCAGACCGTAAGTGAGATGTTAGCTAGCGCTCTTAGTCAAGCCTTAGACGTCATGGATACTCTTGGTGATCCAGAGCAGTTATCTACCTTTAAAATGCTGGATTTGAAAAATTCCTAGGATTGAATATGAATACCAGCTGGTGGCGGAAAAGAAATCAGATGGATGACCTTCAGAAGGCATTCATCGCTTTGCCCACAAAGGGGCGTTATCTATTATCAGGCCCTCCAGGTTGTGGAAAGACGAATTTATTGCTTCTTCGCGCAGAGGTGATGATCGGTGCTGGTGAAGAGGATGTTCTCTTTATTACATACACTAAAGCTCTTGCCGATTTTATTCGAGGTGGATCGGTTGAAAGGAAGATGCTGGACGCTGAGCAAATAAAAACCTTTCACTCATGGGCAATGGAGCACATTCGTACGCATCTTGGGAATGGAGCTTATCCTAGAGATGCTAGGTTTGACAGAACGCAAGTACTGGACTTGCTTCATCAGGCAAACCAGCAACGTCCATCTGAAAAGTTGTACAGCGCAATATTTATTGATGAGGCGCAAGATCTTACCGTTGGTGAGCTACAAGCGCTGATTGAGTTATCTGATAATATATGTATTTGCGGAGATAATAGGCAAGGGATTTATCAGCAGGATGGAATGACTATAGTAAATCATGTCGATCTTGATGTTCATGCTTTAGAGAAGCACTTCCGGATGGGGCAAGAAATTGCGATCGTGGCAGATAAACTGATGCCTCCTATGAAGGGACACCCCACCCTTGAGTCAACATGTAATTACAACCCAATAGAGCAGGGTGAGTCTTCAGCTAAGGAGTGGGTTTGCGCTGATCGTGACTCTCAGTTTGAGAAAATGTTGGAATTAATTGAAGTGCAATTGGATGCGTTCGCCGAAGATACGATTGGCATCTTCTGCGGGCACAAAGAAACTCTGGCTGAGCTGCGCGAAAGGTTTGACGAGACGGATCTAGCGGGTAAGGTTTTTGTGCATAAAGTTGATCCCGGAGCAAATTTTCACTCGAGCTGTTTAATGCATGTTGTGACGCTGCATAGTTCTAAGGGAACGGAATTTCGGTGTGTACATATATTCGGCGCTGAGGAACTGGCAGAAGACGGCTTGCGGCGAACCACTCTCAGCTATACCGGCGTTACTCGAGCCAAAACTGCCCTTAATATTTATAGGACCGGGGCGACTAGCAGGAAGCTGCAAAACGCTTTTGCTAAGAAGCGCCCATTTGGCTTAGAAGATATTTTTCCGGATGATTAAAAATATGAGTAATTTTATCTGGTACTGCTTTGATAGAACAAATCTGCCTGAGGCGCTGTTTGCTGTTGGAGAATTGACGTCGCTATTTGGAGGGCGGCAGGATGAGTTAAAACCGGAGGAGGAATTAACCATTGGCTACGTTGATGCTCCTTCTAAATTTGAGTGTAATAATCCCGCCCTGCTAGTTATAAGCGACAGCAAAGGCGCTGAAGTTTTGGCATGGGTAAGCACCTATTCTCCAGAGTCATTTCCTCTCAGTCAATTCTCGAGGCTTGTAAAATACTCCGACTATCAATTGCTAAAAAATAAGAACGTCGAGGCTAAAACCTTTTGGCCTAGAAAAGATAGGTGGGCTTCTGTAGTTTTAGGAGAGATTCTCGCGCAGGGGGATTCTGATATTTCAATAGGTGGTTTACCTTTATCTAGAGCGCAAGCCGTGTTCACTACCCCTATCGCGAAATCAGCCATTCTCCATGGTAACGACGATGTTGTTGAACTATGTATCGATAGATTACGGCTTTTGGAAAAAGATAGGGACTTCGTAGAGCGTTCTGTTTCTATTGACGAGCTACTCCCTATTTGGAAGAAAATAGGGATTGTCTGGGATGAGACCTATCCGATAAAAAAACTGATGGATTTACTGCCACTTCCGGACTCCAAGACCGACCTGTTTTCTTCTGGGATGGACTTGAGACAGTATCCGGATTTATTGAGCGACTCAGCCGAAAAAAGGGTTTTGGCGTTTCGTAAATTTATAAGAGAAGTTTCTGCTGATTCAGCAGTAGACAGATTTAATCCGTTGGTGCCGGCTAGCCTTGCAATATCTGCATTCTTCGTGGGACGAAGCACATCTCATGTGTTTTTATTAAAAGAAATCAGCAAAGACTTCCCAACGGTTTTTGTATGGTTTGGATTGGTCGCAGCACTGATGGGCCCCACGTTCTGGGATGTTAATTGGTCTAGAGCTGTTAAGGGAATAGAAAAAGGATTTCATTCGAGGTTTGATTGGGTTGATCCATCGCAAGCTGATCTTTCTTGGGTTGAGTATTCTTGGTTAAATAAAGTGTCGAAGAGTAGCGATCCTTTTGCAGATATACCTAAGCTTTTGCCCAAAGTTTTATCCTTAGAGATTATCCCTGGTGCCGTATGCCAATTTCGATTGAAGGGAAGCTCGTTTACACCTCCTTCGCAGGAAACCGTACGTACAAGTGTGCAGGCGGCGAAACTAAAAGAGCTTGAAAGTGCTTTGGCCGAATTTATTAGCCTGTCTGATCGTGCGAAAGAGCGATTAGGAGTTGGCTTTGAAAAAGTTCCCATTCATGAGGTTCAAGGCAGTGAGGTTGGGGAGGCCCCGAAGGTAGTTAAGAAAAATAGGCGGTCAAATAGCTTAGCCAAGAAAAGTACATGATTCTAAGCCCGCGTTATAGCGGGCTTTGTTTTTGATACGTCAGGCAATTCACGGCTGAACCCGCTCGTACTCGTGAACTGTCTTGTTCACTATATATTTTATTGGAGCGGCTGGAGTCAACAAGTCTCCATCGAAGAAAACATAGTTTTTTCCTTGGCCAAAGGAACTGTTAAAAACAATCCCATCAAATTTCGCCTCGCTTTGATGAACTCACATAAAAACTGGGTGGGAATGTAGTCGAGGTTACTATTTTCAGGCCTGATGGGCTTAGAAAGCTCTTCAGAGAAAAGCTCAAGCAACCCAAGAAATCCCAATACAGCTGATAGCTGTTCCTCCCCGAAGGCTGAGGCAGAGCAGTGTTTTCTAGGCGTTGTTAAGTCCAGCACTGATAGTTCGCGCACAGGAGTCATTTGTGCGACGTATACGCCGCTTGAATTGCTCGGTCTGACCTCACTTATACAAGTAATTAAACTGTCCGCAACATATAGATATGGAATTCCCAAGGGGTTCGCCCGCCCCCCGGTCACTATTTCGCGTGGCGGGCAACCCATCTGGATTGCGTTCAAGGGCTTTTCTGATATCCGAGCTCTAAAAAAACTTTCTCTCACATCAACCGGTATTTTTAGTTGTTCTAAAAGTTGGAACAATACTCCCTCGTTGCTGCCAGGTTTTAACCTGCTAAAGAGAGAAGAATGTATGGTGGCCTTAGGGAAAAAGCGATTCTTGTGCTTCAACTCAATTTTGAAGTCTTCCCATTGATCAGTATAGCTAGCTACATCAAAATCGAACAAGAATCGCTTATTTGCTGTGTCGTTTCCGAAGATATCATTAACGAGTATTTCTGTCTCCCGAACGCTGTTGCTCAAAACGCCATACGACCTCAAGATTTCAGCAAAGGGATATCCATTTTCGTCCTCGCGCAAACCGTAAGTGAATAGTTCAAGTTTATCAGCTAGACCGGCGGGATCGATGCAGGATACCTGACTGGTACCACAGTAACTACACCGGCTTATTTGCCCCTCTGCGTTTATTTTGGCAACTATCACGGAGTCATGAAAACACTGAACGCAGCACCTAGGCATCATGCGCCCCTGACGAAATTGCAAGTGGTTTCAATATGATGCTTTATTGAGTATTTCTTGACTTGGCCTAGTCCCGGAAATGGATTACCTCTTAAAGATACTAGCTCTTGAAAGCCTTGAGTTTGATTGAATATCTCAGGATTCGAGACGGAAAAATCCCACAATTTTTCTAGCGCTGATTTAAACTTACCGCCTGGGTTGGCTGGAGAGTCATCATTGAAAGACGAAAAATGACGAACGTACATGGCGTCAAATTCAGCTGGATTGATATAGCTTAGGTGGATAGTTACAACGTACGCAGGTCCACCTGCTTCACTATATTCCTCGCTTAGAATTGTGAAATCACCAAATCCTATAGCGTTTGAATAGGATTTCCATTCGGTGTGTAATGATGAATAGAAGGACTTTTCCTCGTAGTCAGCATTTCGAATTTTTTTATCAAAAAAATCACCAAACAGTACGACGTTTTTTAACAACGATAACGCGCCAGGATGGATTTTTTCCTTGTTAACAAGCACGCAAGAGGCAGAACTAAGGCTTTCCACAAATTCTTTGTCGATACCGCTATCTATAAAGATAGCGCTGTCACATAAGGAGAAGCCCAAATCTGAAAGTAGAGAGAGATCTGCGATACTTTTCGCTTTTATACATGGAATAAACGAGTCTCTATCTCCGGCGATTTCGAGTAATATTTTTTCACTCTTCGAAAAATCGCCAATGCTGGGGTTGATGATTACTAGTGGCTTGATACCGGATCTATGTAGTGCTTCAATTGTTTTATGTAGGGGTGCTAAGTTTCCCCGTACAGGCTCGATGACAGGACGGATTAGCTCGGGAGAGATTGTTTCTGCAAGTTCTCTCAGTGCAATCAGTTCAAATTGTTTGCCCCGTAATATCGGGTAATACATGTAGTATCCTTACTAAAAATTTTGTTTAGATTTTCGGTTAGGCTTCGCCTGTGATCAGTACGAAGTTTAAATCCAATTCCAGCCATCAATAATGACCGCGGGAGCGATAGAATAAAATCTTTTTCGATCTTTCTGCTTTTTTTTAGAGTTGCGCAAAATGCTCTTCTAACATCAGGAGAGGGAAGTTCTTGTAAAATTCTTTCGCAAACAGAAAATATTTCTGTATTTGGATAGTCGATGCTTTGACCCGAAAGTCCCGATACAATGTCTCGATATTCATGCACGCGAAGTGATCGCATTAGAACTGAAATGTCAACTGGATCTTCTGATACAGTTGCTTCTCGTATTGTCCGGAGGTTTCTTCTGGGGGTTAATTCGAGAATTCCCACATCGCTTTCGCAAGAGCTCAAAACTTTGGATAAGTGTGATTGCCCTACGACTACATAAACTTTGTCGAATAGTTTTTTGTAGGAGGCGAGCTGCTCCGGAAGACGATCTAGATTGTCGTAATCTGATTTTATTTCGTAGCATGTAGAGCTGCCGTTTAGAATAACGCAGTCAGCTTTGTTTCGACCTACCCTGAATTCCGGCAGTACGGTTGCTGTGTTAAGAGAATGTTTCCCTAAAAGCAAGCGTTCAGCGACTATGTTTTTAAAAAAATATTCGCTCCTGTAATCTTTAGACAGAGCTGAATATGAGCGATCAAAAACTTCTGCTGCAGTAAATTTTTCTTGAAGCTCGCCTCTATAATGGGTCGCCACCTTCAAAAGGAAGTCGAAATTTCCGCAGGCTACTTCCGTGAGCCGTTTGCTGGAGAACAGTCTCGCTGCATCTCTAGTAGTAAACACTTTTGGACCTCTTGCACCATCACGTCAGCGATCGTCAAAAAATTTAGGTCAGCATCTTGCCGACAGACGGTGCTATTGTCATTGCCACGCAGCCAAAATGCGCTGCATACAGCACCCCCGTAAGGAAAATACAGGGCATTTGGCCTGTGCAAAATGGCCAGCACATACCTACGTGTAAGGATACGCCAACATGCAGCACTTCGCATAATGCTCATGCTTGCTCAGCGCCAGATAGTGGCCAAGTGTCAAAATCCCGCTCTCGCACTCAGGAGGGCGATTCTCCGTAAGCCGGGAGCTCCCTTCCGATTCACGAAACCGCCATTGTTCCTTTGCCTGAAGGCGGGTTAGGGGGCATTGGGAGCGCTCTTTTCTAGGTTGATACCGTAGATTCGTTCATCATGACCCGGGGTTACCGGCCCTCAGGCTTCGCCAGCCCATTCCAACTCAGACGTAGCCCTGAATCGCAGTTGAAAATATGAAAACTGTGGTATTTAGCATGGCATTATGAGCTAGGTGATAAATAAAACTATATAAATCAGTGGTTTAGGTATCTAAATATAATAGAGTGGGAGTGATCCTGCGGTAGCAGGTGAACGCTGAATAACAAAACCCCGGCCTGGTGCCGGGGTTTTGTGTTTCCGGCGTTTGTTTACCGCCGCGCAATGTCCGAAAAGTAAAACTTATCCAGCGTATGCCGCGACTCGGTGTACTCGAACTGCCGTCCATCCTGCAAAAACGTCTGGTTGCTCACCACGATCACATGGCTTTGCCCATCCAGGTCGAGGTGCAGTTGATCATCCTTGCCTCGCGGCAACGCCTCGATGGTGCGCTGGGCATAGCTGATCTGCAGCTGCAGCGTCTGCTCGATAAACGCATAGATCGACTGCTCGGCAATCGAGCGATCCAGCCCCGGAATCAGGTCGGCGACGAAGTGGTTGATGTCGAGGATCACCCGCTTGCCATCGATGCGCCGCACCCGTTTCACCCGGGTGATCAGGCTGCCGGCTTCGGCCTCGATATGTTGCAGCAGTGGGCCTTCCAGCGGGAATTGGCTGAACTCCACCACTTCGGTACTGACGTCATCGCCGAGGTCGGCATGGGTTTCGCGAAAGCTGACAATCCCGCCCAGCTGGAATTCGATGGGGTTGGGCGATAGCACGAAGGTGCCCTTGCCATGAATCTTTTGCGCGAAGCCGCGCTCCTGCAATTGCTCGATCGCCCGGCGCACCGTGCCACGGCTGGCCTGGTAGGCGTCCATCAGTTCGGTTTCGGAGGGCAGGCGCGTGCCGCGTTGCAGGCGTTCGGTGGTGATGCTGGCAAGCAGATCGGTATAGATCTGGTTGTATTTGCTCATGGAGGAGGGCTCTGTGCCGCGATTGCATTCAAGGCACGAACCTTAGTGGCAGAGGTAAGGTTTGTCCATTCGACCCTTGGATATTCGTGCCTTCTGTAGGAGCGAGCTTGCTCGCGAAGGTCGTTAACGATGATGCGGAAAACCTGATGCCCGGCAGTGCCCTTACGGTCTTCGCGAGCAAGCTTGCTCCTACAGGGAGCAAACAATTTTAAACTCGTACAGACGAGTTGTTGCTTTAACTCGTACAGACGAGTACTTTTGCCCTCGGCGTGCTGCCAACGACCGCCCCCAATAAAAAAAACCAAGTGGATACCAAGCATGAGCCACGACTATCCGAATATTGCCCGCGAGATTCTCGAGAACCTCGGTGGCAGCGACAACCTTGAGCAAGCTGCCCACTGCGTGACCCGCCTGCGCCTGGCCCTCAAGGACCCGAGCCTGGCCAACAGCGGCGCGTTGAATCAGGTCGATCTGGTCAAGGGCTCGTTCTTCACCGGCGGCCTGTTCCAGATCGTGATCGGCCCCGGCGAAGTGGAAAAGGTCTACGCCGCCCTGCGTGAGCAAACGGGCCTCGCCGCGTCTACCATCGCGGACGTGAAGCAAAAAAGCGCCGACAAAATAAATCCCATGCAGCGCCTGGTGCGGGTGTTCTCCGACGTGTTCATGCCGATCCTGCCGGCGCTGATCATTGCCGGCTTGCTCATGGGGGTGAACAACCTGATGGGCGCCAAGGGCATGTTCATCGAGGGCAAGACCCTGCTCGACGCCTATCCGAACCTGGATGGGTTGTGGAGCCTGATCAACCTGATGGCCAACACCTCGTTCGTGTTCCTGCCGGCATTGGTGGGTTGGTCGGCCGCCAAACGTTTTGGCGGCAGTGAGATCCTCGGCATCGTCCTCGGCCTGATGCTGGTGCACCCCGATTTGCTCAACGCCTGGAACTACGGCAAGGCCGTCGCCGGCCTCGATGGCCAGAGCCTGCCGTACTTCGATATTTTCGGCTGGTTCAAGATCGAGAAGGTCGGCTACCAGGGCCAGATCCTGCCGATCCTGCTGGCGGCCTACGTGATGAGCGTGATTGAAAAATGGCTGCGGGCACGGGTGCCGAATGCCATTCAATTGCTGGTGGTGCCGATCACCACCATCGTCGTCACCGGTGTGCTGGCGCTGGCGATCATCGGCCCGGTGACTCGGCACCTCGGCATCCTGATCACCGAAGGCGTGGTCACCCTGTTCGACCTGGCGCCCATGGTCGGCGGCGCGATTTTCGGCCTGCTGTACGCACCGCTGGTGATCACCGGCATGCACCACATGTTCCTCGCGGTGGACCTGCAACTGATCTCCACCCAGGGCGGCACCTTTATCTGGCCGATGATCGTCATGTCCAACCTGGCCCAGGGCAGCGCAGCGCTCGGGGTGTTCTACATGAGCCGCAACGCGCGGGATAAAAGCATGGCCTCGACTTCGGCGATTTCCGCTTACTTCGGCATCACTGAACCGGCGATGTTCGGCGTCAACCTGCGCTTCAAGTTTCCGTTCTATGCGGCCCTGACCGGCTCGGCCCTGGGCAGCATTTTCCTGTCGCTGAACAAGGTCCAGGCCTCGGCCATCGGTGTCGGTGGCTTGCCCGGGTTCATCTCGATCATCCCGCAGTACATCCCAAGCTTTGTCATCGGCATGGTGATCGCGATTGTCGTGCCGTTTGTTTTGACCTGTGCACTGAGCATGAAGATCGTGCGGCCTGGATACCGGGTCGCCTGATCTATCGCCATCGCAGGCAAGCCAGCTCCCACAGTTGAAATGCGTTCCCCTGTAGGAGCCGGGCTTGCCCGCGATGGGGCCCTCAAGGCCAACACACACCTTATTTGAAGGAACCCACCATGCAAGACTGGCAACACTCGGTGATCTACCAGATCTACCCCAAAAGCTTCCACAGCCACGCGGGTAACGCCACCGGTGACCTGCTGGGCATCGTGGACAAGCTCGACTACCTGAAGTGGCTGGGCGTCGACTGCCTGTGGATCACTCCGTTCCTGCGTTCGCCCCAGCGCGACAACGGCTACGACATCAGCGACTACTACGCCATCGACCCCAGCTACGGGACCATGGCCGATTGCGACCTGCTGATCAGCGAAGCGGCCAAGCGCGGCATCACGCTGATGCTCGACATCGTAGTCAACCACACCTCCATCGAGCACGAGTGGTTCCAGCAGGCCCGCAGCAGCCTCGACAACCCGTACCGCGACTTCTACATCTGGCGCGACCAGCCGAACAACTGGGAATCCAAGTTCGGCGGTTCGGCCTGGGAATACGAGGCGCAAACCGGCCAGTACTTCCTGCACCTGTTCGACCACACCCAGGCTGACTTGAATTGGGACAATCCCAAGGTGCGCGCCGAAGTGTTCAAGCTGATGCGCTTCTGGCGCGACAAGGGCGTGGGCGGTTTCCGCCTGGACGTGATCAACCTGATCTCCAAGCCGGCGGATTTCCCCGAAGACAACACCGACGGTCGGCGCTTCTACACCGACGGCCCGAACGTGCATGAGTACCTGCAGGAAATGCACCGCGAAGTGTTCGAGGGGCATGACCTGATCAACGTCGGCGAGATGTCGTCCACCAGCCTTGAGCACTGCATTCGCTATTCGAATCCGGCGTCGAAAGAGCTGTCGATGACCTTCAACTTTCACCACCTGAAAGTCGATTACCCGAACCTGCAAAAGTGGGTCGCGGCCGACTTCGATTTCCTGCAGCTCAAGCAGATTCTGTCGGATTGGCAACTCGGCATGCAGGCCGGTGGCGGCTGGAATGCGTTGTTCTGGTGTAACCACGACCAGCCGCGGGTGGTCTCGCGTTTTGGGGATGACGGCGAGCACCGCGTGGTCTCGGCGAAGATGCTCGCCACCGCGTTGCACTTCCTCCAGGGCACGCCGTTTGTGTACCAGGGCGAAGAGCTGGGCATGACCAATCCGGGCTTCGACACGATCGACCAGTACCGGGATGTCGAGACCCTGAACATCTATCGGCTCAAGCGCGAGGCCGGTGAATCCGAGGCGTCGAGCATGGCCGCGATCATGCAGAAGTCCCGCGACAACGGCCGCACGCCGATGCAATGGAATGCCGAGCAAAACGCCGGCTTCAGCAGCGGTGAACCGTGGATCGGCATCCCGGCCAACGCGGCGCAGATCAACGTGCAAAGCCAGTTGGATGACCCGCAATCGGTGCTGCATCACTACCGCGCCCTGATCGAATTGCGTCGGCACGAGCCGCTGATCCAGGAAGGTGTTTATCGCCAACTGCTGCCACAGCACACCCAGGTGTGGGCGTACCTGCGGGAAGGGCAGGGCGAGCGGCTGCTGGTGCTGAACAACTTTTACGGCACGCCATGCGACATCGAATTGCCCGATGGCCTGCTGACGGCGGCCAGCGAGCAACGCCTGCTGATCAGCAACTACCACGACTGCCCACAGCGTTCGAGCCAGGTCTCGCTGCGCCCGTATGAATCGTTTGTGCTGCACCTCAAGGACTGAGACCCGGAACTGCCGTAGCAGCTGTCGAGCACCAGCGAGGCTGCGTCAGGCGCGACTCGATGCCTGCGCCTGACGTGATTGAGGCGCTGCAGCCAACGCAGCCTCGCTGGTGCTCGACAGCTGCTACGGGATACGACGAGTTAAACCCTGCGTGGGAGCGCAGGGCGCTTTGAAAAACATAATAAAAATATCGGAGTGCTTCATGAAAACAACAATAAAGCTGGGCCTCGTTGCATCCTGCCTGACCTTGCCGATGGCCGCCCAGGCCTTGGAATTCGCCGGCTATTTGCGCAGCGGCGCGGGCACTTCAACCGGCAGCGGCAAGCAGCAGTGCTTCCAGTTGCCGGGGGCACAATCGAAGTACCGCCTGGGCAACGAATGCGAGCAGTACGCCGAACTCGAATTGCGCCAGGACCTGCTGACCCTCGACGACGGTTCGGTATTCAGCGTCGATGCCATGGCCTCGCTGTACAACAAGTACGACCGAGCGCTGAAGTTCCAGGGCGAAGACAACGGCTCGGCGCGCATGCCGCAGATGTATGCGCAGTGGTCGAACCTGCCCAGCCTCAACGGCGGTTCGCTGTGGGCCGGCCGGCGTTACTACAAACGAAACGACATCCATATCTCCGACTTCTACTACTGGAACCAGAGCGCCACGGGCGGCGGTATCGAGGACGTGAAAATCGGCGATCTGAAATACAGCTACGCGCTTTCCCGCAAGGACAACCTGTACCAGAAGGAATACGCCACCCGTCACGACTTCAACGTGGCGGGCTTCAAGACCAATCCCGGCGGCGAGCTGGAGCTGGGCTTGAGCTACATCGAAAAAGCCGGTGGCCGCGACACCAACAGCGGCTGGGCCATTACCGCCCAGCACGTGCAGAAACCCTTCCTCGGCGGGCGCAACAAGTTCGCCTTGCAGTACGGTGAAGGCCCCGGCACCGGCCTCGGCTACACCGGCGATACGTTCCTCGACAAAAGCAGCAAGAGCTACCGCGCGGTGGAGTTCTTCGACTGGCAAGTGACCCCACGGTTTGGCGGGCAGATCGAGGCCGTGTACCAGAAAGACATTCGCCCGGGCAGCCAGGATCAAACCTGGATGTCGGTGGGTGTACGCCCGGCCTATGCGATCTCCGAACAGTTCAAACTGGTCACTGAACTCGGTCACGATCAGGTCGAGGCGACCGGTGGAACGCGCAAGCTGAGCAAATTTACCTTCGCCCCGACCTGGTCGCCCAAAGGCCCGGATTTCTGGGCGCGGCCGGAGGTGCGCTTGTATTACACCTACGCGACCTGGAACGAAGCGGCCAAGCGTGCGGCCAATGAACTGGCGGCAGGTTCGGCGTTGTCCGACACCGGCAGCTACGGCAGTGCGTTGCATGGTTCCAACTTTGGTGTGCAAGTCGAATATTGGTGGAAATAACACAATCCCTGTAGGAGCCCGGCTTGCCGGCGATGGCGTCCTTGAAATCATCGCACTATCGACCGACCTCATCGCCGGCAAGCCGGTTCCTACAGGTGTTTTTTACAGAACAAAACAGCAGGTGAAGTCATGACCACAACCCATTCCCTGGAATTGCTGGCGCCATTGTCCGGGGTGCTGCTCGCTCTGGACCAGGTGCCTGACCCGGTGTTCTCCAGTCGCCTGATCGGCGATGGCCTGTGCATCGATCCGACCTCGCAGACCCTCTGTGCGCCGCTGGCCGGGGTGATCAGCAATATCCAGGACAGTGGTCATGCGGTGAGCGTCACCGACGACAACGGCGTCCAGGTGCTGATGCACATCGGCCTGGACACCGTGAATCTGGCGGGCAAGGGCTTCACCCGGTTGGTCGAGGAAGGCCAGCGGGTGGACGCCGGGCAACCGCTGATTGAATTCGATGCCGACTACGTGGCGCTCAACGCCCGCAGTTTGCTGACCCTGATGCTGGTGGTCAGTGGCGAGCCGTTCAAGCTGTTGACGCCGGAACAAGGACTGGTGGACGTGGGGCAACCGCTGCTGCGAGTAACGCCGCAGGCGAGCGCGGCAGAGGTCGATGAAGAGCTGGGCGACGCCCTGTTCTCCAAGCCGCTGACGTTGCCCAATGCCAACGGCCTGCATGCCCGCCCGGCGGCGGTGTTTGCCCAGGCAGCCAAGGGTTTCAAGGCGAGCATTTACCTGCACAAGCAAACCCAGAGCGCCAATGCCAAGTCCCTGGTGGCGATCATGGCGTTGCAGACGGTGCAGGGCGATACCTTGCAGGTGAGTGCGGCCGGCGACGATGCCGATGCGGCGATCACGGCCCTGGTTGCCTTGCTGGCAGACGGTTGCGGGGAGACGGTGGCGGCGCAGGTCGAAGTCGTAGAACCAGTGTTGCCTGAGTCATCGGCGACCTTGCTGCGGGGTGTGTGTGCTTCGCCGGGTTCGGCGTTTGGCCAGGTGGTTCAGGTGGCCGAGCCTGATTTGAATATCACTGAAGCCGGTGCCGATGAAGCGGTCGAGCGCGCTACGTTGGAACGTGGCCTGCGTGAAGCGACCGAGGCACTGCAAGCTTTGCAGGCCAAGGCGGTTGGCAGTGCCCAGGCGGAAATTTTCCGCGCTCATCAAGAGCTGCTGGAAGACCCGACGCTGCTGGAACAGGCCCATGAATCACTGGCCCAAGGCAAGAGCGCAGCGTTTGCCTGGAACAGTGCGACAGTCGCCACCGCCACGCTATTCCAGGGCTTGGGCAACACCTTGCTCGCCGAGCGCGCCGCGGACCTGGCCGACGTCGGCCAACGGGTGCTGAAGCTGATCCTTGGCATCAAGGACAGCGCCTGGGACTTGCCGGAGCAGGCGATCCTGATTGCCGAACAACTCACGCCCTCGCAAACCGCCAGCCTCGATACGCGCAAGGTATTGGGCTTCGTCACCGTGGGCGGCGGGGCTACCAGCCACGTCGCGATCCTCGCCCGTGCCCTGGGCCTGCCGGCGATCTGCGGCGTGCCGGTGCAGGTGCTGGAATTGGTGAACGGCAAACAAGTGCTGCTGGATGCCGACAAGGGCGAGCTGCACCTGGAGCCGAACCTGGACGAGATCGAGCAACTGCAAGCCACCCGCCAACAGCAAGTGCTGCGCCGCCAGCGTGAAGTGGAACAGGCGTCATTGCCCGCCACTACCCGCGACGGTCATCACGTCGAGGTGACGGCTAACGTCGCGTCCCTGCAAGAGGTGGAACAAGCGTTGTCACTGGGCGGCGAAGGCGTCGGTTTGCTGCGCTCCGAATTCCTCTACCTGGATCGCAACCGTGCGCCGAGCCCTGAAGAACAGGCGGGCACCTACAGCGCGATTGCCCGTGCGTTGGGCCCCGAGCGCAATCTGGTGGTGCGCACCCTGGACGTCGGTGGCGACAAGCCGTTGGCCTATGTGCCGATGGACCCGGAGAGCAATCCGTTCCTCGGCCTGCGCGGGATTCGCCTGTGCCTGGAACGCCCGGAACTGCTGCGTGAACAATTCCGCGCGATTCTCGCCAGTGCCGGTTTCGCCCGTCTGCATATCATGTTGCCGATGGTCAGCCTGCTCTCCGAGCTGCGCCTCGCGCGGCAGATTCTTGAAGAGGAAGCGCTGGCCCTGGGGCTGACGGAATTGCCGAAACTGGGAATCATGATCGAAGTGCCGTCGGCGGCGCTGATGGCGGATGTGTTTGCGCCGGAGGTGGATTTTTTCTCCATCGGCACCAACGACCTGACCCAATACACCCTGGCCATGGACCGTGATCACCCGCGCCTCGCCAGCCAGGCCGACAGCTTCCACCCGGCGGTACTGCGCCTGATCGCCACCACCGTCAAGGCGGCCCATGCCCATGGCAAGTGGGTGGGTGTGTGCGGGGCGTTGGCGTCTGAAGCGCTGGCGGTGCCGGTGCTGATCGGGTTGGGGGTGGATGAGTTGTCGGTCAGCGTGCCGTTGATCCCGACTATCAAGGCCACCGTGCGCGAGCTGGACCTGGCGGACTGCCAATCCATCGCCCGCCAGGTGCTGGGCCTGGAAGAAGCGTCGCAGGTGCGCGAGGCCTTGCGCCTGTATCACGCGGCTACCGTTGAAACCTCATTGGTTGTGGAGAACTGACATGTTCGAAAAATTTCAGCGGGCGTTCTGGAAGGCCCTGACGCCGGATTTGATTCTTGAGACGCCGCAGGCGGCTCCGGTGAGCGAATCACTATTGGCACCGGCGGTGTTGGATGCGCTGGGCGGCGCGCAAAACCTCAAGTCGCAGCAGCGGGTGGCACTGACTCGGGTGCGGGTGCAGTTGAAGGATGCGGGGCGGCTGGATGCGCAGGCGTTGAAGGCGGCGGGTGTGCCGGGGGTGATGGTGTTGGCGGGCGGGGTGGTGCACCTGATCACCGCTCTGAACACAGCTCTATAAATCAATGAAGATCAAATGTGGGAGCCGGGCTTGCCCGCGATGGCGGAGTGTCAGCGATACATAGGCTGGCTGACACTCCGCCATCGCGGGCAAGCCCGGCTCCCACAGTATTTTGTGGTGTTTGGATAATCGTGGATTACAGCTGCGGGGTTTCTTCAGTCGGCTTGGTCTTGTCCACACCCGGCACATGCAGGTTGCCTTCCACCACCTGGTTGCCTTCCAGCTGCGGCTGCGTCACCCACGTCAGGATGTCGTAGTAGCGTCGGATGTTCGCCACAAAATGCACCGGCTCACCGCCTCGCGCATACCCATAACGCGTCTTGCTGTACCACTGCTTCTGCGCCAGGCGCGGTAGCATCTTCTTCACATCCAGCCACTTGTTCGGGTTCAGGCCTTCTTTCTTCGCCAGAATGCGCGCGTCATCCAAATGGCCGGTGCCGACGTTGTACGCCGCCAGGGCAAACCAGGTGCGGTCCGGCTCGGCAATCTTGTCGTCCAGCTCATCCTTGATCTTGGCCAGGTACTTGGCGCCGCCCATGATGCTTTGCTTGGCGTCCAGGCGGTTGGACACGCCCATGGCTTGCGCGGTGTTCTGGGTCAGCATCATCAGGCCGCGCACGCCGGTCTTGGAGGTGACTGCCGGCTGCCAGAGTGATTCCTGATAACCGATAGCGGCCAACAGGCGCCAGTCGACCTTTTCTTCCTTGGCGTAGGCCCGGAAGTGTTTCTCATATTTGGGCAGGCGCTGCTGCAAATGCTGGGCGAAGGTGTAGGCGCCGACATAACCGAGTACATCGACGTGCCCGTAATAACGGTCTTTCAAACGTTGCAGGGTGCCGTTCTTTTCAACCTTGTCGAGGTAGTTGTTGACCTCGTTGAGCAGGCTGTTGTCATCGCCCGCCGCCACGGCCCAGGCCTGATTGCTGGCGTCGCCCAGGTCGAAGGCCACCCGCACGTTGGGGAAGTACACCTGGTTCATCGCCACTTCGTTGGAGTCGACGAGGGTCAGGTCGATCTGGCCTTCGTCCACCATGCGCAGCAGGTCGACCACCTCAACGGCGTCGGACTCTTCGTATTCAATCCCGGGAAACTGCTTTTTCAGCGCTGCGAGTTGCTCGGCGTGGGTGCTGCCCTTGAGCACCATGATCTTCTTGCCCACCAAATCTGCCGCGGTGGTCGGGCGGGACTGGCCGTTGCGGTAGATGATCTGCGGGGTGACTTCCAGGTACGGATGGGAGAAGCGCACCTCTTGGCGGCGCTGCTCGCTGCTCACCAGACCGGCGGCGGCCAGCACCGGGCCGTTGGGCTTGCCGATCTGGGAGAACAGGTCATCCAGATTGTCGGCGGTCTGGATCTCCAGCTTTACACCCAGGTCGTCGGCGAAGCGCTTGACCAGTTCGTATTCGAAACCGGTTTGACCGTTTCGGTCCTGGAAATAAGTGGCCGGGCTGTTTCGGGTAACCACCCGCAATACGCCATCCTCCTTGATTCGCTCGAGCGTGTTGGGTTTATCCACACAGGCGCTGAGCAGCAGGAAGAGTCCGGTGACGAAGAGCCATTTGGCGCCTCGCGGGCGTAAAGCAGTAGGGGAGAACATCTGCGCAGTATACGCAAAGGACCCTCGGCGCCATATCTCGACAGCGGGGCACTTGTCTGCTAGCGCCCGTAAACCTTGGCTGCAGCCCGCAGAAACGGGGCTTGGCAGCCGATTGTGACGGTTAAAATAACTGCCCAAAACAGCGGGTATGGCCATCTGATATCGTGCGATTTATGCCAACTGACGTCCGGCTGCGGCCACTGGTGCCGTTTCGGGTGCCGTTGGCGACGGTTTACGCTAGAATGCACGGCCTCAAAGCACACCCCCTTCCCGAGGCTGTCCCGAAGATGTTGATCCTGCGCGGCGCTCCTGCCCTTTCTGCCTTTCGCCACAGCAAACTCCTTGAGCAACTGAGCCAGAAGGTACCTTCTGTCAGTGGCTTGTATGCTGAATTTGCTCACTTCGCCGACGTTAACGGCGTTTTGACCGCCGACGAACAGCAAGTGCTGGCGCGCCTTCTGAAGTACGGTCCCAGCGTTCCAGTTCAAGAGCCTCACGGCCGCTTGTTCCTGGTTTTGCCACGGTTCGGCACCATCTCGCCCTGGTCGAGCAAGGCCAGCGACATCGCCCGCAACTGCGGCCTGGAAAAAATCCAGCGCCTGGAACGCGGGATTGCCTTCTATGTAGCAGGCCAGTTCAGCGACGCCGAGGCCGAGCTGATCGCCAGCAGCCTGCACGACCGCATGACCCAGATCATCGTCAGCCAGCTGGAACAGGCCGCCGGTCTGTTCAGCCACGCCGAGCCCAAGCCGCTGACCGCGATTGACGTGCTCGGTGGCGGTCGCGCCGCCCTGGAAAAAGCCAACACCGAGCTGGGCCTGGCCCTCGCCGAAGACGAAATTGACTACCTGGTCAACGCCTTCATCGGTCTGAAGCGCAACCCCCACGACATCGAACTGATGATGTTCGCCCAGGCGAACTCCGAGCACTGCCGTCACAAGATCTTCAACGCCAGTTGGGACATCGACGGCCAGAGCCAGGAAAAAAGCCTGTTCGGCATGATCAAGAACACCTACGTGATGCACAGCGAAGGCGTTCTGTCGGCTTATAAAGACAACGCCTCGGTGATCGTCGGCAGCGTCGCCGGCCGCTTCTTCCCGGACCCTGAAACCCGCCAGTACGGCGCGGTGCAGGAGCCGGTGCACATCCTGATGAAAGTCGAGACCCACAACCACCCGACCGCGATTGCCCCGTTCCCGGGTGCAGCCACCGGTTCCGGCGGCGAGATTCGCGACGAAGGTGCAACCGGTCGTGGCGCCAAGCCAAAGGCCGGCCTCACTGGCTTCACCGTATCCAACCTGCAGATCCCGGGCTTCGAACAGCCGTGGGAAGTGCCGTACGGCAAGCCTGAGCGCATCGTCACCGCGCTGGACATCATGATCGAAGGCCCGCTGGGCGGCGCTGCATTCAACAACGAATTCGGGCGTCCGGCCCTGACCGGCTACTTCCGTACCTTCGAACAGTCCATCACCACCCCCCGTGGCGATGAAGTGCGCGGTTACCACAAGCCGATCATGTTGGCCGGCGGCATGGGCAACATCCGCGCCGAACACGTACAGAAAGGCGAGATTCTGGTCGGCTCCAAGCTGATCGTCCTCGGCGGCCCGGCCATGTTGATCGGCCTGGGCGGCGGCGCCGCTTCCTCCATGGCCACCGGCACCAGCTCGGCAGACCTGGACTTCGCGTCCGTACAGCGTGAAAACCCTGAGATGGAACGCCGTTGCCAGGAAGTCATCGACCGTTGCTGGCAGCTGGGTGACAAGAACCCGATCAGCTTCATCCACGACGTGGGCGCGGGCGGTTTGTCCAACGCCTTCCCTGAGCTGGTCAACGATGGCGACCGTGGCGGCCGCTTCGAACTGCGCAACATTCCAAACGACGAGCCGGGCATGGCCCCGCACGAAATCTGGAGCAACGAATCCCAGGAGCGTTACGTTCTGGCGGTAGGTCCTGCGGACTTCGAACGCTTCCAGGCGATCTGCGAGCGCGAGCGTTGCCCGTTTGCCGTAGTCGGCGAAGCCACTGCCGAGCCGCAACTGACGGTCACCGACAGCCACTTCGGCAACAGCCCGGTGGACATGCCGCTGGAAGTGCTGCTGGGCAAAGCCCCGCGCATGCACCGTTCGGCCGTGCGCGAAAACGAACTGGGCGACGATTTCGATCCGTCCACCCTGGCCATTGCCGACTGCGTGGAGCGCGTTCTGCACCACCCGGCCGTTGCCAGCAAAAGCTTCCTGATCACCATCGGCGACCGTACCATCACCGGCCTGGTTGCCCGTGATCAAATGGTCGGCCCGTGGCAGGTCCCGGTGGCCGACGTTGCCGTCACCGCCACCAGCTTCGACGTGTACACCGGTGAAGCCATGGCCATGGGCGAGCGTACTCCGCTGGCGCTGCTGGACGCTCCGGCGTCGGGCCGCATGGCCATCGGCGAAACCCTGACCAACATCGCCGCATCGCGCATCGCCAAGATCTCCGACATCAAGCTGTCGGCCAACTGGATGTCTGCTGCCGGTCACCCGGGTGAAGATGCGCGCCTGTACGACACCGTGAAAGCGGTCGGCATGGAGCTGTGCCCTGAGCTGGGCATCACCATTCCGGTGGGCAAGGACTCCATGTCCATGGCCACCCGCTGGAACGATGAAGGCGTGGACAAGAGCGTTACTTCGCCGCTGTCGCTGATCGTCACCGGTTTCGCGCCAGTGACCGACATTCGCCAGACCCTGACCCCGCAACTGCGCATGGACAAGGGCACCACCGACCTGATCCTGATCGACCTCGGTCGCGGCCAGAACCGCATGGGTGCCTCGATCCTCGCCCAGGTGCATGGCAAGCTCGGCAAGCAGGCTCCGGACGTCGACGACGCCGAAGATCTGAAAGCCTTCTTCGCGGTGATCCAGGGCCTGAACGCCGACGGTCACCTGCTGGCTTACCACGACCGTTCCGACGGTGGTTTGCTGACCAGCGCCGTGGAAATGGCCTTCGCCGGTCACTGCGGCCTGAGCCTGAATCTCGACGGCCTGGCGGAAACCTCTGCCGACATCGCCGCGATCCTGTTCAACGAAGAACTGGGCGCCGTGATCCAGGTTCGCCAGGACGCAACGCCAGACGTACTCGCACAATTCAGCGCTGCTGGCCTGGGCGACTGCGTGGCCGTGGTTGGCCAGCCGATCAACAACGGTGAAATCAACATCGTCTTCAACGGCGAAACCGTGTTTGAAGGCCAGCGCCGCCTGCTGCAACGCCAGTGGGCCGAGACCAGCTACCAGATCCAGCGCCTGCGGGACAACGCCGAATGCGCCGAGCAGGAATTCGACGTGATCCTGGAAGAAGACAACCCGGGCCTGAGCACCAAGCTCAGCTTCGACGTCAACCAGGACATCGCCGCGCCTTACATCAAGAAAGGCGTCCGCCCACAAGTGGCGGTACTGCGTGAGCAGGGCGTCAACGGTCAGGTGGAAATGGCGGCAGCGTTCGATCGTGCCGGCTTCAATGCGATCGACGTACACATGAGCGACATCCTCGCCGGTCGTGTTGACCTCAACGAGTTCAAGGGCCTCGTAGCCTGCGGCGGTTTCTCCTACGGCGACGTGTTGGGCGCCGGTGAAGGCTGGGCCAAATCGGCCCTGTTCAACAGCCGTGCCCGCGACGCGTTCCAGGGCTTCTTCGAGCGCAACGACAGCTTCACCCTGGGTGTGTGCAACGGTTGCCAGATGATGTCCAACCTCAGCGAACTGATCCCGGGCAGCGAGTTCTGGCCGCATTTCGTGCGTAACCGTTCCGAGCAGTTCGAAGCCCGTGTTGCGATGGTGCAGGTGCAGGAATCCAACTCGATCTTCCTGCAGGGCATGGCCGGTTCGCGCATGCCGATCGCCATCGCCCACGGTGAAGGCCATGCCGAGTTCTCCAGCGAAGAAGCACTGCTGGAAGCCGACCTGTCCGGTACCGTGGCCCTGCGTTTTGTCGACAACCACGGCAAGGTCACCGAAGGCTACCCGGCCAACCCGAACGGCTCGCCGCGCGGGATCACCGGCCTCACCAGCCGCGACGGTCGCGTCACCATCATGATGCCGCACCCGGAGCGCGTATTCCGCGCCGTGCAGAACTCGTGGCGCCCGGAAGAGTGGAACGAAGACGGCGCGTGGATGCGCATGTTCCGTAACGCTCGTGTGTGGGTGAACTAAGACGGTGTACAAGCTCGCCTTCTTTGTGCCCGACAGCCATGTGGAGACGGTGAAAACCGCCGTCTTTGCAGCGGGCGGCGGGCGCATCGGCCACTACGACAGCTGCGCCTGGCAGGTACTGGGCCAGGGCCAATTCCGCGCGATGGACGGCAGCCAGCCGTTTATCGGGCAGGTGGGGCAGGTTGAAGTGGTTGAGGAATGGAAGGTTGAGTTGGTGGTGGCGGATGAGTTGATTGTGGCTGTGGTGGCTGCGTTGAAGCTTAGCCATCCATATGAGACACCGGCTTATGAGGTGTGGCAGTTGGCGGATTTTTGATTCGCCGGCTGTAAAACGAGAAACCCGCTGGGCCAGTTTGGTCAGCGGGTTTTTTGTTGGCTGTGAGGGCCTCATCGCGGGCAAGCCCGGCTCCCACATTTGACTGCGTTGCCATGTCTGCGATAACGCCCCTCGGGCGACTCGGGTTCCTGCAGGCCAACGCTGAATTTATGTAAGGTGCCTGAACAGGCGGCCCCGGCATGGACATATTTCTTTGCTAAAGGCCGTAACCCTGTGGCGAGGGAGCTTGCTCCCGCTGGGGCGCGAAGCGGCCCCAAAACCTGCCACAGACTTCTACCTGAAAAAATGCGGCGTTCTTATTGGGGCTGCTGCGCAGCCCAACGGGAGCAAGCTCCCTCGCCACAATGTTGTCAGGCGCCGGTTACGGCTTCGCGGCCAAACCCGGGCCCCACATTTGACCGAGTTGCCATGTCTGGTGGCGATCAAATGTGGGAGCTGGCTTGCCTGCGATAGCGCCCCCTCGGGCGCCCCGGATTCCTGCAGGCCAACGCTGAATTTATGGAAGGTGCCTGAACAGGCGGCCCCGGCATGGACATTAACCCTGTGGCGAGGGAGCTTGCTCCCGCTGGGGCGCGAAGCGGCCCCAAAACCTGCCACAGAGTTCTACCTGAAAAAATGCGGCGTTCTTATTGGGGCTGCTGCGCAGCCCAACGGGAGCAAGCTCCCTCGCCACAATGTTGTCAGGCGCCGGTTACG
>NZ_JANUEW010000005.1:0-284654 GCF_024807515.1 Pseudomonas sp. BIGb0558 | reverse complement strand
GCACACCGAGCCTAGGCGAGGTGCCGAGTGGTGGGGCAAGAGCGTTTTGCTTACTTTTGCGCTTTTCAAAAGTGAGCCGCTGTAAGAGCGGAACCATAGGCGGCCGTTACCCAAATAACGGATATACACCCAGGGGCCCGCCCACCCCCACCACAGACAATCCCACTCACCACTGAGGCAACCTGTCACGCGGCAAAAGACCACGCCTTGCTCACGCGAAAATGGGACTACTCTTTCAGCAATGCTTGATCCAGATCAAAACCCTCCCCCGGGATTGCTCTGGCGGCCGCAAGGCCAGAATCCCTGCGTGGCTGGTTAAAAAAAGAAACGAATTTAAATTCGCCACACTCCATATCCGTGGGGGCAGTGGGTGCAGGCCTCCAGCCAGCATTCGGTATTACCTGACAGAGGAAGACTTATGTTCGGTTTGGAGGCGCTAGATCTCGCCCGAATTCAATTCGCGTTCACCATTTCATTCCATATCCTGTTCCCGGCCATCACCATCGGCCTGGCCAGTTACCTCGCGGTACTGGAAGGCCTGTGGCTCAAGACCCACAACGACACCTACCGTGACCTCTACCATTTCTGGTCGAAGATCTTTGCCGTCAACTTCGGCATGGGCGTGGTCTCCGGTCTGGTCATGGCCTATCAGTTCGGCACCAACTGGAGCCGCTTCTCGGACTTCGCCGGCGCCGTCACCGGGCCGCTGCTGACGTACGAGGTGCTCACAGCCTTCTTCCTCGAGGCCGGTTTCCTGGGGGTCATGCTGTTCGGCTGGAACAAGGTCGGGCGCAAATTGCACTTCTTTGCCACGGTGATGGTGGCCGTCGGGACGCTGATCTCGACCTTCTGGATTCTCGCCTCCAACAGCTGGATGCAGACGCCACAGGGCTTTGAAATCATTGATGGCCGGGTGATTCCTACCGACTGGCTGGCCGTGATCTTCAACCCGTCGTTCCCCTACCGCCTGATGCACATGGCCACGGCAGCATTTGTCGCGACCGCGTTCTTCGTCGGCTCATCGGCAGCCTGGCACTTGCTGCGCGGCAAGGACAACCCGGCGATCCGCACCATGCTCTCGATGGCGATGTGGATGGCGCTGATTGTCGCGCCGATCCAGGCCGTTATCGGCGACTTCCACGGCCTCAATACCCTGAAGCATCAGCCGGCGAAGATCGCCGCGATTGAAGGCCACTGGGAAAATATCGGCAACGAACCCACGCCGCTGATCCTGTTCGGCTGGCCGGACATGAAGGCCGAGAAAACCCGATTTGCCGTGGAAATCCCGTACCTGGGCAGCCTGATCCTGACCCACTCCCTGGACAAACAGGTGCCGGCCCTCAAGGAGTTTCCGCCTGAGGACCGTCCCAACTCGACCATCGTGTTCTGGTCGTTCCGGGTCATGGTGGGCCTGGGCTTCCTGATGATCTTCACCGGCCTGTTCAGCCTCTGGCTGCGCAAGGGCGACAAGATGTACACGTCCAAGCCGTTCCTGTACCTGGCGTTGTGGATGGGCCCTTCCGGCCTGATCGCGATTCTCGCCGGTTGGTTCACCACCGAAATCGGTCGTCAGCCGTGGGTGGTCTACGGGCTGATGCGCACGGCGGACGCCTCGTCCAACCACAGCTTTGCGCAGATGAGCATTACGTTGGTGTTGTTTGTGGTGGTGTATTTCGCGCTGTTCGGTGCGGGCCTGGGCTACATGATGCGCCTGGTGCGCAAAGGGCCTGTGACCCACGAAAGCACCGAGCCCACCCACGGTGGCCCCGGGCAGAAACGCACACCGGCCCGTCCGTTGTCGGCGGCCGATGACAGCGGCGACGCCGATCACGGCGACACCTTGAACAAGGGGAACTGAGCCATGGGTATTGATCTTCCGCTGATCTGGGCCGTGATCATCATCTTCGGCATCATGATGTACGTGGTCATGGACGGCTTTGACCTGGGGATCGGCATTCTCTTCCCGTTCATCCCGGGCAAGACCGACCGTGACGTGATGATGAACACCGTCGCCCCCGTGTGGGACGGCAACGAAACCTGGCTGGTACTGGGGGGCGCGGCGCTGTTTGGCGCGTTCCCGCTGGCTTACTCGGTGGTGCTTTCGGCGCTGTACCTGCCGCTGATGCTGATGCTGATCGGGCTGATCTTTCGCGGTGTGGCCTTTGAGTTCCGCTTCAAGGCCAAGGACGACAAGCGTCACCTGTGGGACAAGGCCTTCATCGGTGGTTCGCTGGCTGCGACGTTCTTCCAGGGCGTGGCGCTGGGGGCGTTCATTGATGGCATCCCGGTGGTCGACCGCCAGTTTGCCGGCGGCTCACTGGACTGGCTGACGCCGTTCACCATGTTCTGCGGCGTGGCCCTGATCGTGGCGTATGCGCTGCTGGGTTGCACCTGGCTGATCATGAAGACCGAAGGCAGTTTGCAGGAGAAGATGCACAACCTGGCACGGCCCCTGGCATTCGTGGTGCTGGCGGTGATCGGTATCGTCAGCCTCTGGACGCCGCTGGCCCACCCGGAAATCGCTTCGCGCTGGTTCACCCTGCCGAATCTGTTCTGGTTCCTGCCGGTGCCGATCCTGGTGCTGGTGACCATGTACGGACTGATTCGCGCCGTGGCCCGCAACGCGCACTACACGCCGTTCCTGCTGACCCTGGTGCTTATCTTCCTCGGCTACAGCGGCCTGGGGATCAGCCTGTGGCCGAACATCATCCCGCCGTCGGTATCGATCTGGGACGCCGCCGCGCCGCCGCAAAGCCAGGGCTTCATGCTGGTGGGCACGCTGTTCATCATCCCGTTCATCCTGGGCTACACCTTCTGGAGCTACTACGTGTTCCGCGGCAAGGTCACCCACGAAGACGGTTATCACTAGGAGGATTGACTCATGTCCGGCAAACCTTCGTTGCACGACATCGAACAGGCCGAGAAAAAGCCGCTCTGGCAGCGCCTGGGCTGGCTGGCGATGATCTGGACCGGGAGCGTCCTGGCCCTGTTCGTGGTGGCCAGCCTGATGCGCATGTTCATGAATGCCGCAGGCCTGACCACCCACTGACATCCCGTAGTACCTATTGCCCTCCTTATGGAGGGCTTTTTTATTTGCGCGCCTTGAGAATCACGAACTTGGGCGTGGTCGCCACTTGCTCGACGCCGCGGAACAGGCGCGCCAGCTTGGTGTGATAACCCAGGTGACGGTTGCCGACTATATAGAGCGCGCCGCCCACCACCAGGGCTTCCCGCGCCTGCTGGAACATGCGCCAGGCGAGGAAGTCGCCCACCACTTGTTGCTGGTGGAAGGGCGGGTTGCACAGCACCACATCCAGGGATTGCGGCGCTTGATCGGCAAGGCCGTCGCCGGCGTGAATCAGCACCTCGCGCTCGCCCAGCGCCGCGCGCCAGTTCTCGGTAGCCGATTGCACGGCCATGTAGGACTCATCCACCAGCGTGTAGTGCGCCTCGGGGTTCTGCAGCGCGCTGGCAATCGCCAATACACCGTTGCCACAGCCCAGGTCCGCCACGCGGGCGCCGCCCAGGTTCTGTGGCAAGTGCGGCAGGAACGCACGGGTACCGATGTCCAGCCCTTCGCGGCAGAACACGTTGGCGTGGTTGAGCAGTTCGATGGCTGGGGTTTCCAGGCTGTAGCGCGTAGGGTAGGGCGACACGGCGTGTGGCCGTTCGGCCAGGGTGGCGATCAGCAGACGGGCTTTTTTGACCGCCAGCGAAGCGTGCATCGGCCCGATATAGCGCTCCAGCAATTCACCGGCGGCGCGCGGCAGGTGCTTGACCATCGCCCCGGCGATCACCTCGGCACCAGGGGCCAGTTGGCCTTGCAGGCGAATCAGTTGTTCTTCGAGCAGGGCCAGGGTCTTGGGCACGCGGATCAGCACGCGGTCGAACGGCCCGGTCGGCGTCTGGCTGGCGGGCAGGAAGGTTACCGCGTCGAAGGCCTTGCCGTTGCGCGCCAGGTTTTTTTCAAGGCCCAGGGCCCCCAGGAACGAGTCGCCGCTGGAGGTGACCTGCACATGCCCTTCGAGGCTGGCCGCCAGGGCGCCGAAACTGTCGTTGAGCACCAGCACGCGGGTCGCAGGCGCCGGTTGTTGTTCCGCCAGGTAGCTGAGCAAGTACTCATCGGCCGCATCAAAGGCTTGCAGCGGGTCGTTGTGCTGTTCGGGCTGGCGGATCAGGTCGAGTTGGGCGAAGGGGCTGTCGAGCAGGGGCATGGCGCGGGAGACTCTGGGTAAGCGAACCATCTGGGTGAACGGCGACGCGGGGCCCATTGAGCTGGCGTCATCACCCGGAACTGGCTGCAAATGTTACGTTTTTTTCGAGGGGATTACATTCGGTGTTTCAAAACAGGCCGGCTTTCACGGCGGTGATCACGGCGGCAATCTTGTTGTTGACCCCAAGCTTCTTCATGGCGCTGCTGATGTGAAACCCCACGGTGCGTTCCGAAAGGCAAAGGATTGTGGCGATGTCCGAGGCGGTTTTGCCCATGGCCGACCATTGCAGGATTTCGGTCTCGCGCGGGGTCAGCTTGCTGGGAGCTTGCAGGCTGGGCTTGTCGGCATACTTCTGCGCCACCACCGCGTGCAGGGCGTGACACAGCCAAAACGCCTGCCCGGCTTTCTCATACAGCTCTTCAGGGCTTACGGGGCGGGTGTCACGTCCCAGGCTCAGCATGCTGAACACACCTTGAAAGTCATGCACCGATTGGGTCCATCCGAACTTCAAGCCATAAGACTGGGAATGAACCCATAGGTCCGGCACGGTGGAAAAGGTCTTCTCGTCCCATACGATCGGCAGCACTGAGCGCTTGCAATGGGCCACGATGGGGTCCAGGTCAAAGTAGTTTTCTTGTTTGTAGAGGGTGTTCCACTCATTTGAGTAGTTGTTTATTCGAACTGTCTTCGTCTGATTGGTTGGAAGATGAGCACTAAGTGTGAATGCGCAGTATTGAAAGTCGAGCTCGTAGGTAAGGTTCAGGGCTGCTTCATACATGCTGGTGATTTCGCTCTCGCCTTCCAGTTTGGGTAGCCGAGTATTGCGCCAGTTGACCATTGGTAACTCTCCATGGGTTTACACCTTTACCGTTGAATGGGTACTGCTCGGTCCCTAAGTTCGGCAGGAAACCAATTGTAGGACATGGACCACAGCTCAAAATGAAAATTTGGACAGGCGTTCAGTAGGGGGGCAATTCTACAAACCTGACTGCTTGTACAAGTTGTGTTTATTCAGCGAGTTTTTTCTAATATTTTTAACAGCTTAGTGATAGTGTTATTTTGATGTTGTTTATATGCGCCCCCTCATCTGATAGCTGATGTGAAACGTTCTAATAGCTAAATGATTAGTCAGAATTATAAGCTTGCTATTTATGTGTTTTCAGACACAACTGCGGCCCAAGGTCTTCGCAGAAGCAATGCCAGTACAAACCGGCGGTGTTTCCCGGCGCCGCTTTGAGGGACACTAGGGGCCTGTGCAAAACGGAGTTCCCCATGACGGCCAGCGCTGAAAAATTCACCCGCCAGACGTTGCTTGACGTGCAATCCCTGACCCCCAGCCTGTTTACCCTGCGTACGTCCCGGGACCCGGGCTTTCGTTTTCGCGCCGGGCAATTCGTGCGCCTGGGCGTCACCAAGGCCGACGGCAGTATTGTGTGGCGTGCCTATTCGGTGGTCTCCTCGCCTTTTGATGAGTACCTGGACTTCTTCTCCATCGTGGTGCCAGGCGGCGAGTTCACCAGTGAACTGAGCCGCCTGCGCGAAGGCGATACCTTGCTGGTGGAGCGCCAGGCCACAGGCTTCCTGACCCTTGACCGGTTTGTGGACGGTCGCGATCTCTGGCTGTTGGGCACCGGGACCGGCATTGCGCCGTTCCTGTCGATCCTGCAGGACTTCGAGGTGTGGGAAAAATTCGAGCGGATCATACTGGTCTACAGCGCGCGGGAGGCCAGGGAATTGGCGTACCAGTCACTGATTCACGAGTTGGGTGAGCGCGAGTACCTGGCGGAGTACGCCCACAAGCTCACCTACGTTCCCATCGTCACCCGTGAGCAACATCCGGGGGCATTGAATGGGCGGATCACCACGCTGATCGAGAATGGCGAGCTGGAGCGCGCTGCCGGCGTCGAGCTGACGCCCGAGCATTCCAGGGTGATGATTTGCGGCAACCCGCAGATGATCGATGACACACGCCAGTTGCTCAAACAGCGCGACATGCAACTGAGCCTGGCCCGCCGCCCCGGCCAGGTGGCGGTAGAAAACTACTGGTAAAACAAAGGCGCCCTGCAGGCGCCTTTGCTTTATTTGCCGAGCTTACTCGGGCTTGCTGTTCTGTGCCTTGAGCAGATCGCGGATCTCTCCCAGCAGCTCTTCTTCCTTGGTCGGGACCGGCGGCAGGCTAGGCGCTACGGCCTCTTCACGCTTGAGGCGGTTGATGGCCTTCACGCCCATGAAGATCGCAAACGCGACGATCACAAAGTCGATCACGCTCTGGATGAACTTGCCGTACGCCAGCACCACCGCTGGCGCATCGCCCTGAGCGGCCTTGAGTGTTACAGCCAGGTCTCCAAAGTCCACGCCACCGATCAACAGGCCGATAGGGGGCATCACCACGTCGCCTACAAACGAGGAAACAATCTTTCCGAAGGCGGCGCCGATGATAATACCGACGGCCATGTCGACCACATTACCTTTGACCGCGAAGGCCTTGAACTCACTTAACACGCCCATAGGTTATTCCTTGTTACAGATGAGGAGGGTAGAAGCCAGTGTAAGACAGTGTGGCGAGGCCTGCTCGACACAACTGCTAACAGTGTCAGTTTTTATCGACACACTAAATTGCAAATAGTTTGCAAAGTGCCACCAATCGCGCGCGGAATACCCGCTATTTCAGGGGGTTACCACACTATTTTCTTTATCGGGGTGGTACGGCTTTTCTATTTATCTTCTGACTCGCGGGTCACTAGCCTCTGGCAAGCACAACTCAATGTGCACTAAAAAAACCAGAGGATACCTCGATGAAAAACCCTATTAGCCGCGGGCCTATTTCTGCGCGACAGGTGCTGTTCGTAATGGGCGCCAGTCTTCTTTCGCTGTCCGTACACGCCGCCAACCTCACCCGCGATAATGGCGCGGCGGTGGGTGACAATCAGAACTCGCAAACCGCTGGTGCCAATGGCCCGGTGCTGTTGCAGGATGTGCAACTGATCCAGAAGTTGCAGCGCTTTGACCGCGAGCGTATTCCGGAGCGCGTGGTGCATGCCCGTGGCACCGGTGCCCACGGTACGTTTACCGTCACCGACAACCTCAGCGACCTGACCAAGGCCAAGGTGTTTGCCGCCGGCGAAGCCACGCCGGTATTTGTGCGCTTCTCTGCGGTCGTTCACGGCAACCATTCCCCGGAAACCCTGCGCGACCCGCGCGGCTTCGCCACCAAGTTCTACACCGCCGAAGGCAACTGGGACCTGGTTGGCAATAACTTTCCGACGTTCTTTATTCGCGACGCCATCAAGTTCCCGGACATGGTTCACGCCTTTAAACCGGACCCGCGCACTAACCTGGATGACGACTCCCGTCGTTTTGACTTCTTCTCCCATGTTCCGGAGTCCACCCGCACGCTGACGGAGCTATATTCCGACTCCGGCACTCCCGCCAGTTATCGCGAGATGGACGGCAACGGCGTACATGCCTATAAGTTGATTAACGCCAAAGGCGAAGTGCACTACGTCAAGTTTCACTGGAAAAGTTTGCAAGGCATCAAGAATCTCGATCCCAAACAAGTGGTTGAAGTTCAGGGGCGTGATTACAGCCACATGACTAATGATTTGGTCACGCACATTAACAAGGGCGACTTCCCGAAGTGGGACTTGTATGTGCAAGTGTTGAAACCTGAGGACTTGGTCAAGTTTGATTTCGACCCGCTGGACGCCACCAAGATCTGGCCAAATGTGCCGGAACGCAAAGTTGGGCAAATGGTGCTGAACCGCAACCCGGCCAACGTCTTCCAGGAAACCGAACAAGTGGCCATGGCCCCGGCCAACCTGGTGCCGGGCATCGAGCCGTCGGAAGACCGCCTGCTGCAAGGCCGGGTGTTCTCCTACGCCGATACGCAAATGTACCGCCTGGGGCCAAATGCCCTGCAACTGCCGATCAACGCCCCACGGGTGACCGTCAACAACGGTAACCAGGACGGCGCGATGAACTTCGGTAAAACCACCACCGGCGTGAACTACCAGCCAAGCCGCCTGATGCCACGGGAAGAGCCGCAAACTGCCCGTTACAGCCAGTCGGTGCTGTCGGGCAGCACCCAGCAGGCGAAGATCCAGCGTGAACAGAACTTCAAGCAGGCCGGTGATTTGTATCGCTCGTTCAACAAGAAAGAGCGTGAGGACTTGATCGAGAACTTCGGCGGCTCATTGGCCACCACCGATGACGAGAGCAAGCACATCATCCTGTCGTTCCTTTATAAGGCTGATCCGGAGTACGGCACCGGCGTGACCAAAGTGGCCAAGGGCGACCTGGCCCGCGTTAAAGCACTGGCCGAAAAGCTGACCGACTAACCGCCCACGCTCCCTGCAGGAGCCGGCTTGCCGGCGATAGCGCCCACAAGTACGCCATCGCCGGCAAGCCGGCTCCTACAGGGGCACATCACTGAGAATTTGCCATGCGAATCTTTATAGGCGCTGTCCTTGCGTGTTTGTCGTTCAGCGTATTGGCCGAACAAGCTGATCCGGCCGCGCTTAAGGCACAACTGCAGGATTACTACTTCGACGCCGCCCGCCGTGGCGACGTGGACATGCTCAACACCTTTATCGAATCCGGTTATTCGCTGAACACCCAGGACGAAAAAGGCTACACCGCGCTGATTCTCGCCGCCTACCACGGCGAAGGTGCCTACGTGGACCGATTGCTCGCCGCCGGCGCCGACGCCTGCGTGCAAGACAAGCGCGGCAACACCGCGTTGATGGGCGCGATCTTCAAGGGAGAGCTGAAAATCGCCCAACGCCTGCTCGCCACCGACTGCAACCCTGACCAGCGCAACGGCGCCGGACAAACGGCAGCCATGTACGCCGGGCTGTTCAAACGCGTGGAACTGCTGGATGAGCTGAAAGCCAAGGGCGCCGATCTGAATGCCGAAGACCCGATCGGTAACAGTGCTTCACGTTTGGCCAGTGGTGAAATCCGTACCCCGGCGCCGCGCTGAGCTATCATCGCGGTTTTTCGGTTGGAGGTTCTCAAATGGCAAAGGCCAAGCGCATGTATGGCTGCACGGAGTGCGGCGCGACCTTTCCCAAGTGGGCCGGCCAGTGCACTGAATGCGGTGCGTGGAACACCCTGACCGAAACCATGATTGAAAGTGGCGGCGCCGTGGCCCCCAGCGGGCGCTCCGGCTGGACCGGGCAACAAACCCAGATCAAGACCCTGGCCGAAGTCAGCGTCGAAGAAATTCCGCGTTTCTCCACGGCCTCCGGTGAGCTCGACCGAGTGCTGGGCGGCGGCCTGGTGGACGGCTCGGTGGTGCTGATCGGCGGTGACCCGGGCATCGGTAAATCCACGATCCTGCTGCAAACCCTGTGCAGCATCGCCAGCCGCATGCCGGCGCTGTACGTCACCGGTGAAGAGTCCCAGCAGCAGGTGGCCATGCGCGCCCGTCGCCTGGGCTTGCCCCAGGACCAGTTGCGGGTGATGACCGAAACCTGCATCGAAAGCATCATCGCCACCGCGCGCCTGGAAAAGCCCAAGGTGATGGTGATCGACTCGATCCAGACGATTTTCACCGAACAATTGCAATCGGCGCCGGGTGGCGTGTCCCAGGTGCGGGAAAGTGCCGCGTTACTGGTGCGTTATGCGAAACAGAGTGGTACGGCGATTTTCCTGGTGGGCCATGTGACTAAAGAAGGCGCGCTGGCCGGGCCACGGGTGTTGGAGCATATGGTCGACACCGTGCTGTATTTCGAAGGTGAGTCCGACGGCCGCTTGCGTTTGCTGCGGGCGGTGAAGAACCGTTTTGGCGCGGTCAATGAACTGGGCGTGTTCGCCATGACCGACCGGGGTTTGAAAGAAGTCTCCAACCCGTCAGCGATTTTTCTCACCCGCGCCCAGGAAGAAGTTCCGGGCAGTGTGGTGATGGCAACGTGGGAGGGTACCCGTCCGATGCTGGTGGAAGTCCAGGCGCTGGTGGATGACAGTCACCTGGCCAACCCGCGTCGTGTCACCTTGGGCCTGGATCAGAACCGCCTGGCGATGTTGCTGGCGGTACTGCACCGCCACGGCGGGATTCCCACCCACGATCAGGACGTGTTCCTCAACGTGGTGGGCGGGGTCAAGGTGCTGGAGACCGCGTCCGACCTGGCCTTGATGGCGGCGGTGATGTCCAGCCTGCGCAACCGGCCGTTGCCCCATGACCTGCTGGTGTTCGGTGAAGTGGGGCTGTCGGGTGAAGTGCGCCCGGTGCCCAGCGGCCAGGAGCGCCTGAAGGAAGCGGCCAAGCACGGCTTCAAGCGCGCCATCGTGCCCAAGGGCAATGCACCGAAGGAAATGCCGCCGGGCTTGCAGGTGATTGGGGTGACGCGCCTGGAGCAGGCGCTGGATGCCCTCTTCGAATAGTCGGCTACACCCCGGTCCCCTGTAGGAGCTGGCTTGCCTGCGATAGCGGTGGGTCAGGTTGCATATCCATTAGTTGATACACCGCTATCGCAGGCAAGCCAGCTCCCACACTGATTCAGGTTGAGGCTTATATCTCCAGCAAGGCGGCGAATTCCCGCTCAAGTTCTGCCTGATCGCCGAGGTTCAGCTCGATTATCCGCCGCAGGTGGCTGATCGAGTCGAGGTCGATGTGCTCGCACACAAAGCCCAGTTGCCCATGATCGTCATGGGTCAGCCGCACTTGCATCTTCACATCGGTCTCGGCGTCCAGGTGAATGTCCACGTCGAACGATTCGTAGCGATGGCCCTGCCAGCCTTCGGGCCGTTGCACCAGCAGTCCCTTGAGGGACAAATCCACCAGTTGCACCGGCCAGACATGGCCGTCTTGCGTAAGCTCGGTCTTGGCATCGAAGGCAATCCGTCGGAAACGGCGTCGGTCTGAAGGCTGTTCGCTCATGGTAAAACCCTCTGTGGATAAGAGAATTGTAGCCCTGCGCCATCATGGGGCGATTATTTCTGCTTTTTTCGCCCCCGCAAGGCTCTAGACCAACGTAGGGGGGTGGCCTTTAAGGCCAGTAGCGCTAAACTCGGGATGGCTGTCTTTCTGTCCACCCTGGCTGGAATATAAAAATGAAAAATAATAATAGCCTGCTACGCCATCTACCCTGGCTGCTGCTGGCAATCGTAGGAGCGTGCGCCCTGGGCGTAGTGGCCTTGCGCCGCGGCGAGGCGATCAACGCCTTGTGGATTGTGGTCGCAGCAGTGGCCATTTATCTGGTTGCTTACCGTTACTACAGTCTGTTCATCGCTAACCATGTGATGCAGCTCGATCCACTGCGGGCTACCCCCGCTGTGCTCAACAACGACGGTCTGGACTATGTGCCGACCAACAAACACATCCTTTTCGGCCACCACTTCGCGGCAATCGCCGGCGCAGGGCCGTTGGTCGGCCCGGTATTGGCGGCGCAGATGGGTTATCTGCCCGGCACCTTGTGGCTGATCGCCGGCGTGGTGCTGGCGGGCGCGGTGCAGGACTTCATGGTCCTGTTCCTGTCCACCCGTCGCAACGGCCGTTCCCTGGGGGACATGGTCCGCGAAGAAATGGGCCGCGTGCCCGGCACCATCGCGCTGTTTGGCTGCTTCCTGATCATGATCATCATCCTCGCGGTGCTGGCGCTGATCGTGGTCAAGGCCCTGGCCGAAAGCCCGTGGGGCATCTTCACGGTGATGGCGACCATCCCGATCGCGATGTTCATGGGCATCTACATGCGCTACATCCGCCCGGGCCGCATCGGCGAAATCTCGATTGCCGGCGTGCTGTTGCTGCTGGGCTCGATCTGGCTGGGCGGGCAGATTGCCGCTGACCCGGTGTGGGCCAAGGCCTTCAGCTTCACCGGGATCCAGATCACCTGGATGCTGGTGGGTTACGGCTTTGTGGCTGCGGTGCTGCCGGTGTGGCTGATCCTCGCGCCACGTGACTACCTGTCTACCTTCCTGAAAATCGGCACCATCATCGCCCTGGCGATTGGCATCCTGGTGACCATGCCCGACCTGAAAATGCCGGCGCTGACCCAGTTTATCGATGGCACCGGCCCGGTGTGGAAGGGCGGCCTGTTCCCGTTCCTGTTCATCACCATCGCCTGCGGCGCGGTCTCGGGTTTCCACGCACTGATCTCCTCGGGCACCACGCCCAAGTTGCTGGCCAGTGAAGGGCACGCCCGTTACATCGGCTACGGCGGCATGCTGATGGAGTCATTCGTGGCCATCATGGCAATGGTTGCCGCTTCGGTGATCGAGCCAGGCGTGTACTTCGCCATGAACAGCCCGGCCGCGATTGTCGGCGCTGATGTGGTTACCGTTGCGCAAACCGTCAGCAGCTGGGGTTTTGCGATTACCCCGGAAGCGTTGCAGGCAGTGGCCCATGACATTGGCGAGTCCACCATCCTGGCCCGTGCCGGCGGTGCGCCGACCCTGGCGGTCGGTATCGCGCAGATCCTGCACAGTGTGCTGCCGGGTGAAAACACCATGGCGTTCTGGTACCACTTTGCGATCCTGTTCGAAGCGCTGTTCATCCTGACCGCAGTCGACGCCGGTACCCGTGCCGGTCGCTTCATGCTCCAGGACCTGCTCGGCTCCTTCGTACCGGCGCTCAAGCGTACCGAGTCCTGGACGGCCAACCTGATTGCTACCGCAGGTTGCGTGGCGATGTGGGGTTACCTGCTGTACCAAGGCGTGATCGACCCACTGGGCGGCATCAACACCTTGTGGCCGCTGTTCGGTATCTCCAACCAGATGCTGGCCGGTATCGCGCTGATGCTCGCCACTGTTGTGCTGATCAAAATGAAACGCCAGCGCTACATCTGGGTGACCATGCTGCCGGCTGTCTGGCTGCTGATCTGCACCGTGACCGCAGGCTTCATCAAGCTGTTCGACGCCAACCCGGCGATCGGCTTCCTGTCGCTGGCCAAGAAATACAGCGATGCCCTGGCCGCCGGCCAGATCCTCGCACCGGCCAAGAGCATCGACCAGATGCAACACGTGATCTGGAACGCCTACACCAACGCAACGCTGACGGCGCTGTTCCTGTTCGTGGTCTTCAGCATCCTGTTCTATGCGCTCAAGGTCGGCATTGCCGCCTGGGGCAAAAAGGAACGTACGGATAAAGAAGCGCCATACCAGGCCATCCCGGACGCTTGATAGAGGATTGCAATCATGTTCAATGACATCAGTCGCCTCGGTAAATACCTCGGTCAGGCCGCGCGCCTGATGGTCGGCATGCCCGACTACGACACCTACGTCGAGCATATGCAAACCAAACACCCGGACAAGCCGATGATGGACTACAAGGCGTTCTTCAGGGAACGCCAGGAAGCCCGTTACGGCGGCAAGGGTGGGCCCAAGTGCTGTTGAAGCACCGCACTTGAACCCAACACCACTACTGTAGGAGCCCGGCTTGCCGGCGATAGCGATCTTCAGACCGCCATCGCCGGCAAGCCGGGCTCCTACATTTCTTTTAGCGAATGGGAGATCGTTGTTTTGTTAACCCCCATCCCCGTCACCGTCCTCAGCGGCTTTCTCGGCGCTGGCAAGACCACCTTGTTGCGCCACCTGCTCAAGGCCGAGCACGGCTTGAAAATCGCCGTGATCGAAAACGAATTCAGCGACGCCGGCATCGACACCCAACTGTTGGGCACCGAGCCGGTGCAAGTCATGACCCTGTCCAATGGCTGCGTCTGCTGCACCATCCACACCGACCTGACCAAGGCCCTGTACCTGCTGCTGGAGCGCCTGGACAGCGGCGAGATCGCCTTCGACCGCCTGGTGATCGAGTGCACCGGCCTGGCCGACCCAGCGCCAGTGGCGCAAACCTTTTTCATCGATGAAGAACTGCGCGAGCGCTACATCCTCGACGGCATCATTACCCTGGTGGACGCGGCCCATGCCGAGCACCACCTGACCCAGACCATCGCCCAGGCGCAGATCGGTTTCGCCGACCGCCTGCTGGTGAGCAAGCGCGACCTGGTGGACGACGCCACGTTCGACGCCCTCAGCGAGCGCCTGACCCGCATCAACCGCCGCGCACCGATTCGTGTGGTGGAACACGGCAAGATCGACCTCGGCGAACTGCTGGACGTGCGCGGCTTCAACCTGAATGCCGGCATGAGCCTGCGCCCGGTGAGCCAGGCGCCGTCCATCGACCGCATATCCAGCCTGGTGCTGCGCACTGACCAGCCGCTGGATATCGACAAACTCAGCGAGTTCATGAACGAATTGCTGGAAGACCACGGCAAGCAACTGCTGCGCTACAAAGGCGTGCTGAACATTGCCGGGGAAGACCGGCGCATGGTGTTCCAGGGCGTGCTGAAGCTCTACGGGTTCGATTGGGACACCGAATGGGCCGAAGGCGAGCTGCGGGAAAGTGTGATTGTGTTTATTGCCGATGAGTTGCCGGAAGAGAAGATTCGCGAAGGCTTTGCACGGGTCTATCAACCCTGACTTGAAATGCGGTCAATGTGGGAGCTGGCTTGCCTGCGATAGCAGTGTGTCAGTCACCGGTGTATTAACTGGCACACCGCTATCGCAGGCAAGCCAGCTCCCACACTTAACCGTATTTCAATTTGAAAACCGTCATAAAAAAGCCCGGCTCTTGAGCCGGGCTTTTTATTCAAGCTACTGCAATCAAGCGCCGTATACCGGCAGCTTCTTGCAGATGGCCTTGACCTTCTCACGAACAGCATCAATCACTGCGTCGTTGTTCAGGTCCGCCAGGATGTCGCAGATCCAGCCAGCCAGTTCCTTGCACTCTGCTTCCTTGAAGCCACGAGTGGTCACAGCCGGAGTGCCGAAGCGCAGGCCGGAGGTGACGAACGGCGAACGTGGGTCGTTCGGTACGGAGTTCTTGTTCACGGTGATGAAGGCTTTGCCCAGAGCGGCGTCAGCGTCTTTACCGGAGATGTCCTGCTTGATCAGGGACAACAGGAACAGGTGGTTCTCGGTACCGCCGGACACCACGTCAAAACCGCGCTCGATGAACACACCGGCCATGGCCTTGGCGTTTTTCACCACTTGCTGCTGGTAGGTCTTGAACTCTGGCTGCAGCGCTTCCTTGAAGCAGATCGCCTTGGCAGCGATCACGTGCTCCAGCGGGCCACCCTGGCCACCTGGGAACACAGCGGAGTTCAGCTTCTTCTCGATCTCGGCGTTGGCACGCGCCAGGATCAGGCCGCCACGTGGACCGCGCAGGGTCTTGTGGGTCGTGGTGGTCACTACGTCAGCGAATGGAACCGGGTTCGGGTAGACGCCAGCGGCGACCAGACCGGCCACGTGAGCCATGTCGACGAACAGGTAGGCGCCCACCTTGTCAGCGATTTCGCGGAAGCGTGGGAAATCCAGGATCTGCGAGTAGGCAGAGAAACCGGCCACGATCATTTTTGGCTTGTGCTCAACCGCCAGGCGCTCGACTTCGTCGTAGTCGATCAGGCCGTTGCCGTCGATGCCGTACTGAACGGCGTTGTACAGCTTGCCGGAGGAGGAAACGCTGGCGCCGTGGGTCAGGTGACCGCCGTGGGCCAGGCTCATGCCCAGGATGGTGTCGCCCGCTTGCAGCAGGGCCAGGTAAACGGCGCTGTTGGCCTGGGAGCCGGCGTGTGGCTGGACGTTGGCGTAATCGGCGCCGAACAGTTCCTTGGCGCGGTCGATGGCCAGTTGCTCAACGATGTCGACGTACTCGCAACCACCGTAGTAACGCTTGCCCGGGTAGCCTTCGGCGTACTTGTTGGTCAGAACCGAACCTTGAGCCTCCATAACCGCAGGGCTGGTGTAGTTTTCCGAAGCGATCAGCTCAATGTGCTCTTCCTGGCGCACGGCTTCTTGCTCCATGGCGGCAAAGAGATCGGCGTCGTACTTGGCAATAGTCAAATCACGGCTGAACATGGCGGTCCTCAAGGATCGGGGGCAGAAAAGAAGCGCATTCTAACCCAATGGGTTTTAGATGGCATATGAAAGGACATCATGTCGCGGACAAGCGGGGCTCACGTAGCCCCGTAGCCCCGTAGCAGCTGTCGAGCGCCAGCGAGGCTGCGTCGGCAGCGACTCGGTCCAGTGCCGGGCGATGGCTCGGCGGTGCGGCTTACGCAGCCTCGCTGGCGCTCGACAGCTGCTACGGGGGGTTAATCGAACATGAAGAGGGCATCATTGCTGAACTGCGCCTCAAACCGGTTCGCCGGCATCGGGCGCCCGAACAGGTAGCCCTGCACCTCATCGCAACCGTGCTCCCGCAGGAAGTCCAGCTGCTCATGGGTTTCCACGCCCTCGGCAATCACCGCCAGGTTCAGGCTGTGGGCCATGGCGATAATCGCCCGGGCAATCTGCGCGTCCTGCTCGCCCGACGGCAGGCCGTCGACAAAGGTGCGGTCGATCTTCAGCACGTCGATGGGGAATTGCTTGAGGTAGTTCAGCGATGAATAACCGGTGCCGAAGTCGTCTACCGCAATGCTCAGGCCGAGGTTTTTCAGGCTGGCGAGGATCTGCATCGCTTCGTTGACCTCGCGCATCAGGATGCTTTCGGTCAGCTCCAGCTCCAGGCACGCCGGCGGCAGGCCGGTGTCCTTGAGGATGGTGGCGATGCGCTCGCCCAGTTGCCCGTCGGAGAACTGCCGGGCCGAAATGTTCACCGAGACCTTGGGCACCCGCACCTTGTTCTGGTGCCAGGTCTTGAGTTGGCGACAGGCTTCGCTGATCACCCAGTCGCCCACGTCCACCACCAGCCCCAACTCCTCCAGCACCGGGATGAAGTCTCCCGGCGGCACCAGCCCGCGGCGCGGATGACGCCAGCGCAGCAGGGCTTCGGCACCGGTCAGGCGTTTGCCGTCGCCGCTGAACTGCGGTTGGTAATACAGCACGAATTCGTTCTGTTCCAGGGCGTGACGCAGGTCGCTTTCCAGCTCCAGGCGTTCCAGGGCGCTGGCGTTCATGTCGGCCTGGTAGAACTGGAAGTTGTTCTTGCCGCGCTCCTTGGCGTGGTACATCGCCGTGTCGGCGTTCTTCATCAATTGGCTGAGCTCGTTGCCGTCCTGCGGGCTCAACGCGATGCCGATACTGGCGGTGACGAAGAACTCGCGACCCTCCAGCACAAACGGCTTCACCAGGCTCGCCAGAATCTGCTCGGCCACGTGAATCGCGCGGTTCAGCGCCATCTCGCGGTTGACCCGGGGTTGCAGGAGCAAGGTGAACTCGTCGCCGCCCATGCGCGCCACGGTGTCGTCTTCGGCCACGCAGCCCAGCAGGCGGGTGGCCATTTCCTTGAGCATGCGGTCGCCGGCGGCGTGGCCCAGGGAGTCGTTGATCGGCTTGAAACGGTCAAGGTCGAGGAACATCAGCACCACCCACGACTTCTGCCGTTCCGCCGACTGCAACGCGGTGTGCAGGCGGTCCTGGAACAACGTGCGGTTGGGCAGGTGGGTCAGGGCGTCGTAGTAGGCCAGGCGGTGGATCCGCTGTTCGCTGGCCTTGCGCTCGCTGATGTCGCTGAAGAAACACACGTAGCTGGCCAGGTCGCCTTCGTCATCGAACACGGCGGTAATCCCGACCCACGCCGGGTAATGCTCGCCGTTGCGGCGCTTGAGCCACACTTCGCCTTCCCAGGTGCTGTGCTGGTGCAATTGCTTGAGCACGTAGCGCAGGTGGGCTTCCTGCTGTTCGTCGACAGTGAGCATGTTCGGCAACTGGTCGAGCACGTCCGCCACTGCATAACCGCTGACCCGGCTGAACGCCTCGTTGGCCTGCACGATATAACCGGCCGGGTCGGTGATCAGGATCGCCGAGGTGGAGTGTTCGAATACCGTGGCCGCCATGCGCAGGTCTTTTTCCGCACGGCGTTGCTGGCTGATATCACGACCCACGCCGAGAATGCCTTCGAACGCGCCGTGTTCGTCCCACACCAGCACCAGGCGCAGTTCGATCGGGACCTTGCGCCCGTCAGCCCGCAGGCAATCGAACAGGAACAACTGGGTCTGTACATCGTTGCGCAACGCGGCGAGGGATTCGGGTTGGTCCAGGGCGCGGCTGACTTGCTCCACAAGCGAATAGATGCCGGTCAGTTGCTGCGGGTTGGCGATGGTCGACTGCCAGCCGTTTTCGAAGATCCAGTCCACGTCATAGCCCAGCACCGCATTCACCGACGGGCTGACGTAGTTGAGGGCCAGCTTGCTGTCGGTGGAAAAGATCACGTCGCTGATGCTTTCGGCCAGCATGCGGTAGCGCTGCTCGCTGTCGCGCAGGGACTCGCTGGCCTCGATCTGGTCGGTGATGTCCTTGGCCACGCCGATGATGCGCGTGACCTGGTCGGATTTGTCCCGGGCCAGGGCCTGTTCGCGGATATCGAAGCGCCGCCATTGGTTGTTGCGGTGGCGAAAGCGCAATTGGCACTGCAACTGGCTGAGGTAGCCGGCCTGACGCTGTTGCAGGCGCAGGTCGTGGTAGCGCTCGGCGTCTTCGGGGTGCAGCAGGATTTCCCAGAAGTACTCGCCCATCTGCTGCAACTCGGGCTTGTTGTAGCCGAGGGTGTGGCCGAGGTGGTGGTTGCTGAAGATCATGCGCTGGCTGATCACGTCCTGCACATACAGGTGATCGGGCACGGTGCGCACCACGTCCGACCAGAACCCTTCGCGCTCCACCAGCGACAGCTCGATCAGCTTGCGGCTGGTGATGTCACTGATGCTCAGGATCACGGCCTTGAAGTCGTCCTGTTGTTCCGGCAGGCGCATCACCAGCCACAGGTATTGGTCGTTGCCTTCGACATCGCTGAGCTGGATTTCCAGTTCGAGCTGCTTTTGCTGGGTCAGTACCGCGTCGATCACCTGGTTGCCGATGGCGGTCGGGCTCGACGGGCAGGCGTCGATCAGGCGTTCCCAGGCTTGTTCGCAAGAGGCCACATTCAGCAGGCGCACCGCGACCTGGTTGACCTCGGTGATGCGCAGCTCCTTGAGCAGTTGCTGGCGTTGCTCCGGGTTGTCTTGCAGCAACTGTTGCAGTTGCTCGCGGGTTTGCAATTGGGCCTTGTCGAAGAACGCGCGTAAACCCGACAGGTCGAGCACGCACAGGGCCACGCCGGTGCCTTCGAAAATGTCCTGGTAGCGGCGGCGGCCCTCGTGCACCTGGCGCTGGCGGCGGCGCATGTTCAGCAGCACGATCACCGGGATCAGCGAGAAGGCCAGGCCCAGCAGGCATTTGCCGATAAACGCCGGCAGCAGTTGCTCCAGCACGGCGGCGCGGTCGAACAGGCCGCGCAGTTGCCAGTCGCTCTTGCTCAGGGGCGTGACCAGCACACTTTTGTTCAGTTCGTCCGGGGTCAACGCCGAGGCCCACTGGGCCGGCATGCCGCTGTCACGGCTGACCACGCGGTGGTTGAGGCGGTTTTCGATGACCCACATCGGTCGCTGGCCCTGGCCGTCCTGGCGGGTCAGGTTGGCCAGGTAATTGGGCGCCAGGCGCAGGGCCCAGTACATCTTGGTGCCGCCGCTGGGCTGGTGCAGCAGCAGGTAGATGACCGTGCCGTCGTTGTTGTTGCTCAGGTAATAGGACTGGGCGTGGCTGCGCTTGACCAGCTCTTCGAGCCAGGCGCTGTCCTGGCTGTCGTTGGCACTGTCGCTGATCATCGCGCCGCTGGGGGCGAGCAGGGCCACGCTGCGCAGCTCCGGCAGGGAGCGTTGCAGGGTGCGCATCAGGATTTGCTGCTGTTCGGTATCCCGCGGCGGCTCGACGATCGGTAGCAGGTTCAGGGCGATCTGCGCGCTGAGGGCCATGTTCAGGCTGATCTGCTCGGCCAGGTCGGCGCTGTAGTCGATGGTGTATTGCTGCTGGTTCTTCTGGTTTTGCTGCAGTTGGTCCAGCAGTTGCCAGAACAATAAGGCGAGCAGCAGCAGGACCAGCGTCGCCAATGCGCCCTTGAGGGTTCCGTGCAGGGGCGCTCCCGGCGCTATATGAGCGGCGCGCAGGGGAGTTGGCTTTGTTACGTTGGACAAACTGTGATCCTGCGGTTTGGCTGGACTGGCGCGCGACGTGCACTATAAGCCGGACGCCCGGAGGGCGGCTAGCATGCCTTGTGTTGTGGCAAAGTGCCAGCCCCGCCTGGCTGGACTGCCCACCCGCATTCAGGTAGCTTTGCCGGTTACGCGAGGGCGTTCCAGCCCCAGACAATCAGGCATCTACCGTACGCAGGCATTGATCGTCATCAACGGCCCGCGCGGCGCATGGCCTGGCACGGGCTTCGCCCGCTTAATTCATCAGTCACTGACGCTAGGTTCACCATGGCTCAATACGTCTTCACCATGCATCGGCTGGGAAAAGTTGTTCCGCCGAAGCGGGAAATCCTGAAAAACATTTCTCTGTCCTTCTTCCCGGGCGCCAAGATCGGCGTGCTCGGCCTCAACGGTTCGGGTAAATCCACCCTGTTGAAAATCATGGCAGGCGTCGACACCGAGTTCGACGGCGAAGCCCGCCCGATGCCCGACCTGAACATCGGCTACCTGCCACAGGAACCAATCCTGGACCCGACCAAGACCGTGCGTGAAGTGGTCGAGGAAGCGGTCAGCGTGATCAAAAACGCTCAGGCGCGCCTGGACGAGGTTTACGCGGCCTACGCGGAAGAAGATGCCGACTTCGACAAGCTGGCGGCAGAACAGGCCAAGCTCGAAGCCATCCTGCAAGCCGCTGACGGTCACAACCTGGACCGCCAGCTGGAAGTCGCCGCCGATGCGCTGCGCCTGCCGGCGTGGGACGCCAAGGTTGAGCACCTGTCCGGTGGTGAAAAGCGTCGTGTGGCCCTGTGCCGCCTGCTGCTGTCGGCTCCCGACATGCTGCTGCTCGACGAACCCACCAACCACCTGGACGCCGATTCCGTCGCCTGGCTGGAGCATTTCCTCCACGACTTCCCGGGCACCGTAGTTGCGATCACGCACGACCGGTACTTCCTGGACAACGTTGCCGGCTGGATTCTGGAACTCGACCGTGGCGCCGGTATCCCTTACGAGGGCAACTACTCCGGTTGGCTGGAAGCCAAGTCCAACCGTCTGGCGGCCGAATCCAAGCAGCAGTCGGCCCATGAAAAGGCCATGAAAGACGAGCTGGAGTGGGTGCGTAAAGGCGCCAAGGCGCGTCAGTCGAAATCCAAGGCCCGTCTGGCGCGTTTCGAAGAGATGCAGTCCCAGGAATTCCAGAAGCGTTCCGAGACCAACGAAATCTACATCCCGGCCGGTCCGCGCCTGGGTGACAAGGTCATCGAGTTCAAGAACGTCTGCAAAGGCTACGGCGACCGCGTGTTGATCGACAACCTGTCGTTCTCCATGCCAAAAGGCGCCATCGTTGGCGTGATCGGCGGTAACGGTGCGGGTAAATCCACCCTGTTCCGCATGCTGATGGGCAAGGAACAACCGGACTCGGGCACTATCGAAGTCGGCGAAACCGTGCAACTGGCGTGCGTGGACCAGAGCCGCGACGACCTCGACGGCAGCAAGACCGTGTTCCAGCAGATTTCCGACGGTTCCGACCAGATCCGCATCGGCAACTATGAAATCCCGTCGCGCACCTACGTGGGTCGCTTCAACTTCAAGGGCGGCGACCAGCAGAAGTTCGTCAAGGACCTGTCCGGTGGTGAGCGCGGTCGCTTGCACCTGGCCCTGACCTTGAAAGAGGGCGGCAACGTCTTGCTGCTCGACGAACCGTCAAACGACCTCGACGTTGAAACCCTGCGTTCCCTGGAAGAAGCCCTGCTGGACTTCCCGGGCGCCGCCATTGTGATCTCTCACGATCGGTGGTTCCTTGACCGCGTGGCCACTCACATCCTGGCGTACGAAGACGACTCCCAAGCCGTGTTCTTCGAAGGCAACTACACCGAATACGAAGCCGATCGCAAGAAACGCCTCGGCGAAGCCGCTGCCCAGCCGCATCGTGTACGGCACAAGAAACTGGCCTGATTCGGGTTGGTGGTATGAAAAAGCGGAGCCCTTTGTGGCTCCGCTTTTTTTTTGCATTTTTTCAGCCGGACCGAGGTGGATTCATCGCAGGCAAGCCAGCTCCCACACTTGGAATGCATTCCAGATGTGGGAGCTGGCTTGCCTGCGATAGCGGTTTACCTATTGGTGCAAAATCCGGATTGAAATCCTCATTAAGGTGCAAAAACTGCCTTAATTTATATTAAATGCACCATTTAAATTCACAAAAGCGACATTTTGCCCTGTCGCGGTGCGACATGAATTGATAAAGTCCGGGACAAATCTCCTTTAACGACAATAAATTTGCCGAGACTTTTCATGATCGAATCCGTTGAATCCTTCCTTGCCCGCCTCAAGAAGCGCGACCCCGACCAGCCGGAATTCCACCAGGCCGTGGAAGAAGTCCTGCGCAGTTTGTGGCCGTTTCTTGAAGCCAATCCCCACTACCTGAACTCGGGCATCCTGGAGCGCATCTGCGAGCCGGAGCGTGCGATTGTGTTCCGGGTGTCATGGGAAGATGACCAGGGCAAGGTACGGGTCAACCGCGGGTTCCGGATTCAGATGAACAGCGCCATCGGTCCGTATAAAGGCGGCCTGCGTTTCCACCCGTCGGTCAACCTTGGGGTGCTGAAATTCCTCGCTTTCGAACAAACCTTCAAGAACTCCCTGACCTCCCTGCCCATGGGCGGCGGCAAGGGCGGCTCGGACTTCGATCCCAAGGGCAAGAGCGATGCCGAGGTGATGCGCTTCTGCCAGGCATTTATGAGCGAGCTGTACCGCCATATCGGTTCGGACGTGGATGTGCCGGCCGGTGATATCGGCGTGGGCGCGCGTGAGATCGGTTTCCTGTTCGGGCAATACAAACGCCTGAGCAACCAGTTCACCTCGGTGCTGACCGGCAAGGGCATGAGCTACGGCGGCAGCCTGATTCGCCCGGAAGCCACCGGTTTTGGTTGTGTGTACTTCGCCGAGGAAATGCTCAAGCGCAATGGCGAGCGTGTCGAAGGCAAGCGCGTGGCCATCTCCGGTTCCGGTAACGTCGCCCAGTACGCGGCGCGCAAAGTCATGGACCTGGGCGGCAAGGTGATTTCCCTGTCCGACTCCGAAGGCACCCTGTACTGCGAAAGCGGTTTGACCGAAGAACAATGGTCGGCACTGCTGGAGCTGAAAAACGTCCAGCGCGGGCGCATCAGCGATCTGGCTTCGCGTTTCAGCCTGGAATTCCGTGCCGGCAAGGCACCGTGGGAACTGGCCTGCGACATCGCACTGCCCTGCGCGACCCAGAACGAACTGGACGCCGAAGCGGCGCGCACCTTGTTGCGCAATGGCTGCGTGTGCGTGGCCGAAGGCGCCAACATGCCCACCACCCTTGAAGCGGTGGATATCTTTATCGAGGCCGGCATCCTGTTCGCGCCGGGCAAGGCATCCAATGCGGGCGGCGTGGCGGTGAGCGGGCTGGAAATGTCGCAGAACGCCATGCGCCTGCTGTGGACCGCTGGCGAAGTGGACAGCAAGCTGCACAACATCATGCAGTCGATCCACCATGCGTGCGTGCACTACGGCGAAGAAAACGGCCGGGTCAACTACGTGAAGGGCGCCAACATCGCCGGCTTTGTGAAAGTCGCGGACGCGATGCTGGCCCAAGGCATCGTTTAAGCCTCGGGCTCGATGCGCAGGATTTCGATCAACTGATCACCGACGGGGCGCTTCCACAGCACCTCGTCGCCTACCTGCGCACCCAGCAGCGCCCGGCCCAGCGGCGAGCCCCAGTTGATCAGGCCCACCGTGGCATCGGCCTGGTCTTCGCCGACCAACTGAATGCGCTGCTCTTCGTCCTGTTCATTGGCAAACGTCACCCAACTGCCGATCTGCACCTTGTCGGTGGAGGTCGCCGGCGCCACCACCTGCGCGTTTTGCAGGCGCTGGTTGAAGTAACGCAAGTCCCGCTCAAGGTCGGCCTGACGCTGTTTATCGGCCTGCTCGCCCTTGGCGGACTCTTCGCTGTGCTCGCTTTGCAACTGCGCCACCTTGGCCTGCAATTGCGCAAGCCCACGGGCGGTGAGGTGATTGGGTTGCGCGCTGACCTGGCGTTCCACCGGCTGGCTGGCCTGGGCAGCGGCGCTGTCTTCGTTGACGAACGCTCGACTCATGGGATTCTCCTGCTATGGAGTTTGGGCCATGGTCGCAGGGGTTAAGTTTCGCCGGATGTCTGAAAGCGACCTATGGCGAGCGAAAGGCCCGGGCGGCGTCGCGATCCTTTTCCTGTTGCCAGGCGCGTTCGCGGTCGTCCCAGTGGCGGTTCTTGTAGTCGTTGAGGTCTTCGTTCTCGCGCATGGCCTTGCACTGGCGAAAGCCGTCATCCCAGCCTTCGGCGTAGGTGCGGTCCTTCAGATAGCGGGGGACGTTCTTGCGAAACTCCCCGGTGATCACCCCGGCGGCCTGGCGGCCGCTGCTGCAACCGTCGTCATAGCCGTCGGCGAAGGCGGGTGGGTAACCCTTGGCCAGCAAATCTTCGTGGGTCGATTGGCAACCCGACAGCAAGGCCAACACGCCCAGCATTACTGCGTACCGCCACATCGCTTGCTCCCTGGCCGTTGAACGGCTGATGAGGGGAGTTTAGAAGGCGATTCGTTGGGGGGATGTGAAAGGGCTGTGATTAATCTGTTGGCACTGCTGCGTCTGAAGTGTGGGAGCTGGCTTGCCTGCGATGGCATCGTTGCGGTGCAACTGGCAGACCGCGTCGTCTGCATCGCAGGCAAGCCAGCTCCCACATTTGATAGGTGTTTTCCTGGAGAGTGGGGTCAGTAGTGATACCACTTCACTTCCAGCATCACTTCATTGACCGGTGTCGCCAAGTGGCTGTATTCCCGCTGCGCACTCAGTCTCAACCCCAGGTTGCGCGACAGTTCCCACTGTTGATTCAGGCTGATACTGCGCCGCACTTCGCCATTGGTGAAGAAATCACCCTTGGCTTCCAGGCTGAGGTTGCCCAGCGGGTTGCGCCACAGCACGCCGGTATTGAACCCGGCCGCCGGGGAGATGGCTTCGCCGAAGTCGCTGTTGTGTTCCACACGCACGGTGCCCAGTGCAAAGCCGAGCATGTCGTCGCGCAGTTGCCAGGTGCCGCCAGCGCCGCCGTTGACGTGGCTGACCAGGGTTTCGTCGTCATGCTTGCCCGGTACGCGCTCAAGGCCGCCCGTCACTTGCCACGACCAGGGTTGCAGCAGTTCGTTGCGCGGGGTCAGTGAGCGGATGGTCGCCAGATCCAGTTGCTGCAATTGCCAGTGGTTGCCTTCGTACTGGCGCAGTTTCATTTGCAGGATTTCGATCTGCGCGCCCAATGGGAAGCCTTCGGCGTTGTCGTTCAGGTCGTGGTAGGCCATGCGCAGGCCGTATTCGCCGAACGCTTTGTCGCCCCGGGTGCCGATGCCCGCTTGCCAGGTGCGGGATTCGTGGCCGTCTTCGGGCAGGCCGGGGCGTTCGATCTTCAGGTCCGGCGCCGGGTTCTGATTGATCGCCCGCAGCAGTTCAAAGCTGCGCTGGGAACGTTCGGTGTCGCGCTCCAGGCCGTTGGCGCGGTAGCGGCCAAGGCGGTAGGCGGCGTCGATGATCAGGGCCTGGCGGTCTTTGGCGATGGCCTTGAAGGCCGGCTCTTGCAGTTGTTTCTGGTCGTCACTGATCTTCAGCACCCATTGCTGCTCGTCACTGTCCAGCGGCTTGGCGCGTTCCAGCAGTTCCCGTTCACGGGAGGGGCGGTAGTCGATTTTCTCCACCAGGCCGGCTTCTTTCACGGCTTTGACCGTGTCGGTGGGGATGGCGGTCAGCGGGAATTGTTCGGTCAGGCGCAGGCTCGGGCGGGCCACTTGCAGCAGTTCCAGCAGGCGATAGGAGCAGTTTTCGTCGAAGAAGAAGTAGTCGAACTGGATCTGCTTGAGCTCCCACACGTGCTCGACCATGCGCTCGGTCTCGACCTGGGTCAGGTTCAGGCGGTATTCCCACAGGTCGCGGTTCTCCAGGCTACGGTATTCCGAGAGTTTTTCCTGGTAGGGCACCAGTGCGAACAGGCCCGGATAGCCGCCCATCAGGCCTTTCCATGCGTAGAGGATGCTGTTGTCCGAGCCTTCGATATAGGCGCCGAAGTTGATCGCATAGCTGAGCAGGGCGGTGTTGTTGCTCTGTACGTCAGCCTGGTCGATGCGCAGCAGGGTGTGACCGAACATTGACGAGGGGCTGTTGAGGTAGGCCGCCGGGAAGATCATCACCGCGCTGTGGGGGGCGACGTCCTTGAACCATTGCTTGAATTCCTTGCAGTCCAGCGCCGGCAGGTCAGTCAGGTGCAACTGGTCCTTGAGCCAACGGGTACGTGCCGGATACACGCATTGGGCGTGTTTTTCACCGAGGCTGGCCGGGGCATACAGCGCCTCTACAGTAGCCTTCAGTTCCTGGTCCGGATGGTGGGCGCCATCGGGAGCGAGGAAGAATTTCTTGTCGCTGACATAACTGCGCCAGCCCTTGAACTTGCCGGATTCGTAATGCCCCAGCGAGAGCCAGAACGGATCGTTGGCCAGTTGCTGCAAACGTTGATCATCAAGGTGCGGGGCCGCATACAGCGGGGCGCAGGCGAAGAGTGCCAACCAGGCAAGGCGTTTGAGCATGTGGGCAACTTAAGTCGAGATAAAAAGACCCAAAGGGGAGGCAGGTCCAAAAAATAATAAAACCCGTGCCTCAAGAGGCACGGGCAGGTCGAGCTTAAGCCTGGGTAGCGTATTTCGCCAGACGGGTGTCGCCTTTCAGTACCGCCAGGGTGTTGTTGTGCACGTCATCAGCAGTGACGTCAGCCTTGCTGAAGATTTGCTGGAAGTGCTCGTGAGTCACAGCGGCAAAGTGCTCGCGATCTTCAGGAGCAACGCCCAGTACCACGGCGTAGGTAGTCAGCGCCTCGCCGTTACCCTTGGCCATGTCTTCGGACAGCTCGTTCATCATGCCATTCATGGCAATCCACGATTTGCCACCGTAGGTCAGTGCGCTGTTGGTGCTGCAGCCGTTGGTGCCCGAGGTCATGCCGAAGGTGGCGTTGCCCGAGGTACCGTTGGTGGTGGAGGCGAGGAAGTGAGCGGGAGTGCCGCGTTGGCCTTCGAACAACATGTTGCCCCAACCGCAGTTCGGGCCACCTGGCGCTTCAGCCATTGCATTGAGGGAGACGACGGTGAAGAGAGTACCGAGAAGGATCCGTTTCATAGCTTTGTTCTCTTTGTGTGCAAACCAATGGACAAGGGTTCAGGCGCCTCAAAGCGCCCTAGGGGCCGGTTATTAGTCCAACCCGCGCAGTTTGGAGTTTAGGCATGATCCAAGGGTTCCGTGACTTTTTATGAAACAAGCCGGAAACACTCGGTTTTTTTACAGCCCCGAACCCGGGTCTATGCTTTCCCTAAGCCGTGCCTTGCCAGCCGGCCCAACCCGGCGCCAGAATGCCGTCATCTGCCCCGCCTGATGTAAGGAAGCCCGATGCCTGATCCTGTTGCTGCCAGCTTGCGTCTAGCGCCCGAAGCGCTGACTCGTCCTTTTTCCGCTGAACAGTTCAGCTTCTCGACCACCAATGATTTGGAGCCCTTTCGCGGTGTGCTTGGCCAGGAACGTGCGGTCGAAGCCTTGCAGTTTGGTGTGGCCATGCCACGCCCCGGTTACAACGTATTTGTCATGGGCGAGCCCGGTACGGGCCGCTTTTCGTTCGTCAAACGCTACCTCAAGGCCGAGGGCAAGCGCCTGCAGACCCCGGCCGACTGGGTCTACGTCAATAACTTCGATGAGCCTCGCGAACCCCGCGCCCTGGAGTTGCCGGCGGGCGGTGCAGCTGCGTTCATCAGCGACATCAACGGCCTGATCGATAACCTGGTCGCGACTTTCCCGGCGGTCTTTGAACACCCGACTTACCAACAGCGTAAAAGCGCCATCGACCGTGCCTTCAACCAGCGTTACGACCGCGCCCTGGATGTGATCGAGCGCCTGGCCCTTGAAAAGGATGTGGCGCTGTACCGTGACAGCAGCAACATCGCGTTTACCCCGATGCTCGACGGCAAGGCCCTGGACGAGGCCGAGTTCTCGCAGTTGCCGGAAGCCGACCGCGAGCGTTTCCACACCGACATTTCCGAACTGGAAGAACGCCTCAACGAAGAACTCGCCAGCCTGCCCCAGTGGAAGCGCGAGTCCAACAACCAGATGCGCCAGTTCAACGAAGAAACCATCACGCTGGCCTTGCAGCCACTGCTGGCGCCGCTTTCCGAGAAGTATGCGGAGAACGCGGCGGTCTGCGGCTACTTGCAGGCGATGCAGGTCTACCTGCTGAAAACCGTGGTCGAGCAGTTGGTGGACGACGCGAAAACCGACGCCCAGGCCCGCAAGTTGCTGGAAGAGCAGTACTGCCCGAGCCTGGTGGTGGGCCATCCGGTCAACGGTGGCGCGCCGGTGGTCTTCGAGCCGCACCCGACCTACGACAACCTCTTCGGCCGTATTGAATACAGCACCGACCAGGGCGCGCTCTACACCACTTACCGTCAGTTGCGGCCGGGTGCGTTGCACCGGGCCAACGGCGGTTTCCTGATCCTTGAAGCCGAGAAGATGCTCAGCGAGCCGTTTGTGTGGGACGCCCTCAAGCGCGCCCTGCAATCGCGCAAGCTGAAGATGGAGTCACCGTTGGGCGAACTGGGCCGCCTGGCCACCGTGACCCTCAACCCGCAAGTGATTCCGCTGCAACTCAAGGTCATCATCATTGGTTCCCGTCAGCTGTACTACGCGTTGCAGGACGCGGATCCGGACTTCCAGGAGATGTTCCGGGTGCTGGTGGACTTTGACGAAGACATCCCGATGGTGGATGAAAGCCTGGAGCAGTTCGCCCAGTTGCTGAAAACCCGCACTTCGGAAGAAGGCATGGCGCCGTTGACCTCGGATGCCGTGGCGCGGCTGGCGACCTACAGCGCGCGCCTGGCGGAGAACCAGGGGCGCTTGTCGGCGCGTATCGGTGATTTGTTCCAGTTGGTCAGCGAGGCGGACTTCATTCGCCACCTGGCGGGTGATGAACGTACCGACGCCGGGCACATCGAGCGCGCGCTCAAGGCCAAGGCCACGCGCACTGGACGGGTTTCCGCACGGATTCTCGATGACATGCTCGCCGGGGTGATCCTGATCGACACCGCCGGTGCGGCGGTGGGCAAGTGCAACGGGCTGACCGTGCTGGAGGTGGGTGACTCGGCGTTCGGTGTGCCGGCACGGATTTCCGCCTCGGTGTACCCGGGCGGCAGTGGCATCGTGGATATCGAGCGTGAGGTCAACCTCGGCCAGCCGATTCACTCCAAAGGCGTGATGATCCTCACCGGTTACCTGGGCAGCCGTTATGCCCAGGAATTCCCGCTGGCGATCTCGGCGAGTATCGCCCTGGAGCAGTCCTACGGTTACGTCGACGGTGACAGTGCGTCCCTGGGCGAGGCCTGTACCTTGATCTCGGCCCTGTCGAAGACGCCGCTCAAGCAATGCTTCGCCATTACCGGCTCCATCAACCAGTTTGGTGAAGTGCAGGCGGTGGGCGGGGTCAACGAGAAGATCGAAGGCTTCTTCCGCCTCTGTGAAGCCCGCGGGCTGACCGGCGAGCAGGGGGCGATCATTCCCCAGGCCAACGTCGCGACGCTGATGCTTGATGAGAAGGTGTTGCAGGCCGTGCGGGACGGGCAATTCCATGTCTACGCCGTGCGTCAGGCTGACGAAGCCTTGAGCCTGCTGGTGGGCGAGCCGGCCGGTTCACCGGACGAGGAGGGGCAATTCCCTGAAGGCAGCGTCAATGCGCGAGTGGTGGAGCGTCTGCGGGCGATTGCCGAGATGATCAGCGAAGATGACCTGAAGGAAGCCGAGAAGGAGCTGGCGCAGGAGGCGTTGGCCGAGGCCAAGCCGGTGTAATCAATGCCGAAGGGGCCGGCTGTCCGGCCCCTTCGGCATATTTTTGACGCCGCCATGACGGCAGTCGTCCGTTGGTCCCCCAGCCTTGGTTTGTAGCGGGTTTCTTCTATTCTCAGCTCAAGGGATATCCAAAGGAGTCGCTGGATAGAAACAGTCTTGCCCTGCAAGGCTGAATACCGGATCTACCGAGGGTCGCCGCCATGTCGCGCAACCTCTGCCTTACCCGCCAGTGCCTGGGCCTGGTCACCCGTATCGAATGTTCGATTCGCCCTCTCGCGGGGGATACCGGGATGTGGACTTTGTTGTTTGCCGCCGGAATGACTGGCGAGCAGCCTTCCACCATCAAGTCCCAAGGCCCGTTTCACGGACCTTTCGTGGCACAAACCATCCTCGATTCGATTGTCGAAAGCCTGACCCTGCACGGGTACGAGCTGGCTGATGACCCGCAGATATGGTGCCTGCACCTGCAGGCGCACTTGCGACAGCTCAATGGCGGGCGGCAAACGGCGTTGAGTGATATCCGCTAAACATCGAAAACCGAATGTGTGGGTTTGTGTGGGAGCTGGCTTGCCTGCGATGCAGGCAACTCGGTCTTTCAGCCAGACCGAGGTGATGCTATCGCGGGCAAGCCCGGCTCCCACACAAGCCGGCTTGGAGCTTCAGTACGGGTGGCGCTTACGGTTTGGGGGCAGGCGCTGCCTCGGGCTTGTCCAGCTTGACCTCAAATCCATACTCCACCGTATTCAGTCCGGTGCGCTGATAGGTTTCAAATGTGGTCGGCTGGCCGTAGAAGTAATGCACGTCGAACAACGCAGTGCCGTATTCCTCGGCCCGGTGGCTGACGCCGAGGATTTCCTTCAGGTAGTTGCCGCTTGCGTCCTTGGCATAGAACCGCCAGCTGTCGGCGGGGAACTGCTTCTGGTCGACAATCAGTGCGTTGTCTTTCAGCTCCAGGCCCTTGGGCAGTTGCCCTGCGGTGAGCGTGCCTTTTTCGATGGTGGCCAGGAACAGTGGCATTGATCCGACGGCAAATCCCGGGTTCTCGGGGAACAGGTTCAGGTCATAGGTGATGGTGGCGCGGCCCGGGTCGACCTCGTAGGCTTCGGCGGGCAGTTCGATCGGCTCGCCGAGCTTGCCTTCGTCGTTGGCAGTGAGGAAGGTCACGGGGGCATCGCCGCCGCCGCGGTCGTCGCCCAGCAGGTCGTCGTTGAAGGTGTACGGGTGATCAAACTCGATGTGCGCCGCGCTGGCGTCATCCACCGATTGGTTGATGATGACGCTTTTCTTCAGTTGGTCTTCGGACAGCGTGGCATCCTTCAGCCAGTCGGAGGCCTGGTCGTCATACACGGTGACCGGCATCGGCAGGGGCTGTACGGTTTTCTCCAGGCTGTTCTTGTCGAAGCGCCGTACGGGCAAGTCCAGGTCCTTGCGGGTAATCGTGGCTTGGGAGAAGTCGAGGACGCTGACTTGCACGTTGTCGATCAGGCCGTTGAAGTACACCTTGGTGTAGTGGCTGTCCTGCTTGTGTTCGAAGGCTTTCTGCTCGTCTTCCAGCTGCTTCTCGAAGGTGTCGGACCAGGCTTTCTGCTTTTGCATCTCCGCCAGTTGTTTCTCGTAGAACGCCAGTTGTGCGGCGTTCTCGTTGATCGAGCCCGAGCGCGAGAGAAATTGCCCGGTGGTGTCGCGCGCCTGCACCAGCAGCGGGTTAGGCGATTCGTCGGCGACTTCCGGCGCGAGTGGAGCGCTGTTGGTCAGTTCGATCTCGGCGTAGTTCTTTTCCAGGGTCAGCAGGGTGACCGTGACGTTTTCTTCGGTGCGTTTGCGGCCCACGTCCTTTTTCGACAAGTCGAAGGTGAAGACTTTACGCGGCGCGATCACTTCTACCTTGCCCTTGAGGGTGACGGGCTGCGGCTGGCTCTTGTTGTCAGTCTCGATGCCTTCGACGAACGGGTAGGTCACCGTCAGGTCATCGGGGTTGGTCAGGTTGGAACTGGTGGGGCTCAACTGGATGCCCGGGTCGGTTTCCGACCATTCCGGCTGGAACGGGATGACCTTGTTGTTGCTCAGGGTCACCGACTGCCATTCCAGGCCGTGGGGGAATGGGAACTGATCGGGCATGTTGAAGTTGAAGGGGAAGATCGGCTGCAGGTCCGTCAGGTAGTCCGAATGGGACGCCTTGCGCAGCACAAACAGGCCATTGATGTAGGTATCAACCAGGGCCTGGGGCGTCGGGTAATGCTTGAGCAGCGCCAGGCTGTCTTCGCTGTACTCGGCCTCGATGGGCTTGGTGCCGAGCTTGGCCCGCGCCCGTTCCAGCAACAGCAACGAGCCACCGAGCTCGGACACGGCGTCCTTGAGCTTGGGGTCCTGGATGGCGTCCAGGGACTGTTCGAACTTGGCGGTTTTCTCTTCGAGGCTGGCTTGCTTGTGTTCATCGCTGGGGGAACAACCGCTGCCCATCAGCAACGCCGCACACAGGCCAATGCTGGCCAAAGGGGATCGCACATCCATTATCTGAGTTTTCCTGTCCGACATCATCGAGCCGAGTTGATGAGCTCGACACTAGCAGAAAAATTCTTTTACAGATGCCGTACAGATCAGTTTTCTCGACGGTTTCTGGGGTTTGGATGCGGCTGGTATACTCGGCGCCATTTTTAGCCACGCTGTGTGAGATTCAATGGAACGCTTTATCGAAAATGCAATGTATGCCTCACGCTGGCTGTTGGCGCCGATCTACTTCGGTTTGTCCCTGGGGCTGCTGGCGCTGGGGTTGAAGTTCTTCCAGGAAGTCTTCCATGTGATTCCCATGGTGTTCTCCATGAGCGAGTCGGATGTGATCCTGGTACTGCTGTCGTTGATCGACATGGCGCTGGTGGGCGGCCTGCTGGTGATGGTGATGATCAGCGGCTACGAGAACTTCGTCTCCCAGCTGGACATCGACGAAAGCAAGGAAAAGCTCAACTGGCTGGGGACCATGGACTCCTCGTCGCTGAAGATGAAGGTCGCGGCGTCCATCGTGGCGATTTCGTCGATCCATTTGCTGCGGGTCTTCATGGACGCCAAGAACGTCGACCCCGAGCACCTGAAGTGGTACGTGATCATTCACATGACGTTTGTAGTGTCGGCGTTTGCCATGGGTTACCTGGATAAGGTCACCAAGCATTAATTACCCCCTGGCGCTCTCCTGCGCGGGGCTCATCAAGGGCGTGGCTTGTGTGCTAGGCTGCTCGCCCTTTTAGTTTGGACGGCGTGTGTTGTCGTCCTACAGCGGAGCAGTTCCATGTCCGAAGTCAACTTGTCCACCGACGAAACCCGCGTGAGCTACGGCATTGGCCGTCAGTTGGGCGACCAACTGCGCGACAACCCGCCACCGGGCGTGAGCCTGGATGCGATCCTGGCTGGCCTGACCGACGCTTTCGCCGGCAAGCCTTCCCGTGTGGACCAGGAGCAAATGGCCGCCAGCTTCAAGGTCATCCGCGAGATCATGCAAGCCGAAGCTGCTGCAAAAGCTGAAGCCGCTGCTGGCGAAGGCCTGGCTTTCCTGGCTGAAAACGCCAAGCGTGACGGCATCACCACCCTGGCTTCCGGCCTGCAATTTGAAGTGCTGACTGCAGGTAGCGGCGCCAAGCCGACCCGTGAAGACCAGGTACGTACTCACTACCATGGCACCCTGATCGACGGCACTGTGTTCGACAGCTCCTACGAGCGTGGCCAGCCTGCTGAATTCCCGGTTGGCGGCGTGATTCCTGGCTGGACCGAAGCCCTGCAACTGATGAATGCCGGCAGCAAATGGCGTCTGTACGTGCCGAGCGAACTGGCTTACGGCGCTCAAGGCGTTGGCAGCATCCCGCCGCACAGCGTTCTGGTGTTCGACGTCGAGCTGCTCGACGTTCTGTAATACCTGCTGACAGTTGCTCCTGGCTCTAGGGGGGAGCTGGCTTGCCTGCGATAGCATCACCTCGGTTTCAAGTTAAACCGAGTCGTTTGCATCGCGGGCAACCCGGCTCCCACATAGAGCCAGTGTTATTCAGGGTTTGCAGGTTGCTCATGGATGAAACTTGCCATTGAGATCCGTCACTGGGCGCAACGCCCGGGCATAGCAGAACAGAAACAGATTTCTCACCACCTCCTTCAATACCCCAGGTTCACTGGAGCTCAGGCCATTGACGTCCAGGTCGCCCTGGTCCTGCAGTTCGCTTAGCGCTTCTTCTTCCAGCACTGCGCAGACTTCCCCGGTTTCCCGATGGAGGATTCGCAGGTAAGGGTGTGGACGGTCCAGCCAGGCATCGATCAAATAAGTCATGGGAAGCATCTCCTTGATGGGTTTCAATGAGAATAATTCTTATTCAAGGAATAGCAAGTGCCTATTGGCGATTTCCGGACTTTTCTGTGTGGATATTGTTTCTGATCAAAAGGCCTGGCCTTTTGCCGCCAGTGCGGAAGTGACGCGGGGAGGGTGAAGCGCCATCCCGTGCAGGGCACGGGATGGAGGCAGCAGGTTCAGACCTTGCGGACGAACTCGGACTTGAGTTTCATCGGGCCGATACCGTCGATCTTGCAGTCGATATCGTGGTCGCCGTCACACAGGCGGATGTTCTTGACCTTGGTGCCGACCTTGACCACCAGGGACGTGCCCTTGACCTTGAGGTCCTTGATCACGGTGATGGTGTCGCCGTCCTGCAGGACGTTGCCCACAGAGTCTTTCTTCACGGATTCATCGCTGGCAGCCTCGGCTTCGCCACCGACGGCCCACTCATGGGCGCATTCCGGGCAAATCAGCTGGGCGCCGTCTTCGTAGGTGTATTCGGAATTGCATTTTGGGCAGGGTGGCAACGTGCTCACTAAAGCTCCTTTAGTTTCAGGATGGCTAAAAAGCGCACATTGTATAGGGTTTTAGCCGGGCAGGGTGCAGCAACGCCAGAGAACGCTGTGGGAGCTGGCTTGCCTGCGATTGCATCACCGCGGTGTGACAGACAAACCGAGGTGCCTGCATCGCAGGCAAGCCAGCTCCCACATGAAGCAGAGCAGAATCAGTGAGTACGGGCGACCGCAAATTCACTCAGCTCAACCAGGGCGTCCCGGTATTCGCTGGCTGGAAGGGCTTCCAGGCACTGGATGGCACGAGCGACGTAGTCACGGGCCAGTTGTGCGGTGTATTCGAGGGAGCCCGAGGCTTCCACGGCTTCGCGGATGCTTTCCAGGTCTTCGATCCCGCCTTTCTGGATCGCCTTGCGCACCAGGGCCGCCTGTTCCGGCGTGCCTTCGCGCATGGTGTAGATCAGCGGCAAGGTTGGCTTGCCCTCGGCCAGGTCGTCACCGACGTTCTTGCCCAGGGTTTCGGCGTCGCCGCGATAATCCAGCAGGTCGTCCACCAGTTGGAAGGCCACGCCCAGGTGATCGCCGAAGGTGCGCAGGGCTTCGCGCTGCTCGGGTGTCGCTTCGCACAGGGCTGCGGCACTGTGGGTCGAGGCTTCGAAGAGCATCGCGGTCTTGCCGCGAATCACTTCCATGTAGGTTTCTTCGGTGGTGCTGGCGTCGCGAACCTTCGACAGCTGCAACACTTCGCCTTCGGCGATGATGCGCGTGGCCTGTGAAAGAATCTTCATCACCGGCATCGAGCCCAGCTCGACCATCATTTCGAACGAGCGCGAGTACAGGAAGTCGCCCACCAGCACGCTCGGCGCGTTGCCCCACATCGCGTTGGCCGTCTCGCGACCGCGGCGCATGCCGGACATGTCGACCACGTCGTCGTGCAGCAAGGTGGCGGTGTGCAGGAACTCGATGGTCGCGGCCAGCAGGCGCAGGTCATCGCCTTCGCGGCCGAGGGCCTTGCCACACAGCAACACTAATAAAGGACGCAGGCGTTTACCGCCGGCCGACGTAATGTAGTCGCCAATTTTGGAGACCAGCGGCACTTTAGAAGTCAGCTGCTTCTTGATGATGCCGTCGACGGCGCTAAAATCGTCCGCCACCGCGCGGTAGAAAGCTTGGGGTTGCATCAGCGACAGTCGCTCCAGAAGGGTTGCGCGGCATGCTAGGACCCACGTCCCGTAGTGTCAAGGCGCGATAGACGGCTACTTGCAACACCTCCATAGCTTGCGTACAATCGCGCACCCTGAACTTCCTGGGCAGCACCTGCCTTACGCAATTGCATTCGGGACGTCCATCCCATGCAGCCATGCCAGCCAATACCTCTTCTTATAAAGCGCTGGGTGAGCAGGATTATCGGAGAAATACCATGTCGTACGCAGTAATTGTTACTGGTGGCAAGCAATACAAGGTCGCCCCAGGTGAATACCTGAAGATCGAGAAGCTGGAAATCGCTACTGGCGAATCCGTTACTTTTGATCGCGTTCTGTTGGTCGCCAATGGCGATGACGTGAACATCGGCGCTCCAGTTGTTGCAGGCGCTACCGTTGTGGCTGAAGTGATCTCCCAAGGTCGTCACGATAAAGTCCGCATCATCAAGTTCCGTCGTCGTAAGCACCACATGAAGCGTATGGGCCACCGCCAGTGGTACACCGAGATCAAAATCACCGGTATTCAGGCTTAATTTCAGCCTAATTCCTCACTAGGAGAATTGACTCATGGCACACAAAAAAGCTGGTGGTAGTACCCGTAACGGTCGCGACTCAGAAGCCAAACGCCTTGGCGTGAAGATGTATGGCGGCCAGGTTATCATTCCGGGCAACATCATCGTGCGTCAGCGCGGCACCCAATTCCACGCCGGTTACGGTGTTGGCATGGGTAAAGATCACACTCTGTTCGCTAAAATCGACGGCGTGATCAAGTTTGAAGTAAAAGGCGCTTTCAACCGCCGTTACGTGAGCATTGTCCCGAAGACTGAAGTCGTCGCGGCATAATTACGTAGTTGCTGGAAAAGCCCTGTCTCGCGACGGGGCTTTTTCGTTTGTGGGGTGAGTCTCTTGCAAAGCTGTTTGTGATGGGCGAAAGCAGTGGATTTGCGGTCGTTGCTTGAGGTCGCTGCGCTCATTTTTGCAAGAGTCTTATGTCTTGGTTTCTTAAGCTCGTCCGTGCGACGAGAGGCGTTTTGTTATGAAGTTTGTTGATGAAGTTTCGATCCGAGTAAAAGCTGGCGACGGCGGTAACGGTTGCATGAGTTTCCGTCGGGAAAAATTCATCGAAAACGGTGGTCCTAACGGCGGTGATGGTGGTGATGGCGGCTCGGTCTACATGATCGCCGACGAAAACCTCAACACCCTGGTGGACTACCGTTACACCCGGCACTTTGATGCCGAGCGTGGCTCCAACGGCGGCAGCACCGACTGCACCGGCAAGAAAGGCGAAGAGCTGGTGCTGCGGGTTCCGGTCGGCACCACCGTAATCGACTCCGCTACCCAGGAAATCATCGGTGACCTGACCAAGGCCGGTCAGCGCCTGCTGGTGGCTCATGGCGGCTGGCACGGTCTGGGTAACACCCGTTTCAAATCCAGTACCAACCGTGCGCCACGCCAGACCACGCCGGGCAAGCCTGGCGAGCAGCGTGACCTCAAGCTGGAAATGAAGGTGCTGGCTGACGTAGGCCTGCTGGGTCTGCCGAACGCCGGCAAGAGTACGTTCATCCGCTCGGTGTCGGCTGCCAAGCCGAAAGTCGCCGATTACCCGTTCACCACTCTGGTGCCGAACCTGGGCGTGGTCAGCGTCGATCGCTGGAAAAGCTTCGTGGTTGCGGACATTCCGGGCCTGATCGAAGGTGCTTCCGATGGCGCGGGCCTGGGGATTCGTTTCCTCAAGCACTTGTCCCGTACCCGTTTGCTGCTGCACCTCGTCGACATGGCGCCGCTGGACGACACCAGTGCGCCGGACGCCGCTGAAGTGATCGTCAGCGAGCTGACCAAGTTCAGCCCGTCCCTGGCGGAGCGTGATCGTTGGTTGGTGCTGAACAAGTGCGACCAGATCCTCGAGGAAGAGCACGAAGAGCGCGTCAAGGAGATCGTTGATCGCCTGGAATGGACCGGTCCGGTCTACGTGATCTCGGCCATTGCCAAAGAAGGCACTGAGCGCCTGACGCGTGACATCATGCGTTACCTCGAAGATCGTGCCGATCGCCTCGCGGCCGACCCTGTCTACAAGGCAGAGCTGGCCGAGCTGGATCAGCGCATCGAAGACGAAGCCCGTGCCCAGCTGCAGGCGCTGGATGACCAGCGTGCGCTGCGTCGCAGTGGCGTCAAGTCGGTCCATGATATCGGTGACGACGACTGGGACGAAGAAGACGTGGATGATGAAGATGGCCCGGAAATCATTTACGTGCGCGACTGATTCGTTGCAGTAAACTTAAGCGCCGCTCAATCGAGCGGCGTTTTGGTATCTGGAAATCGGTAGTCACGAATAACGTTATGGGCGGCGCTGGGTCGCGCGGCCCTCTATCTAAGGTTGAAGATGATGCGGAGCAAGGTGACAGGTGCGCAGCGTTGGGTCGTTAAGATCGGTAGCGCGCTGCTGACGGCGGATGGCAAAGGGCTGGATCGTGCGGCCATGAGCGTCTGGGTGGACCAGATGGTGGCCTTGCATGAGGCTGGCGTCGAGTTGGTGCTGGTGTCGTCCGGGGCGGTTGCCGCGGGCATGAGCCGTCTTGGCTGGACCGCGCGACCCAGCGCGATGCACGAGCTGCAAGCCGCTGCCGCCATTGGTCAGATGGGCCTGGTGCAGGCCTGGGAATCCAGCTTTGCCGAGTACGGTCGCCACACGGCGCAGATTCTGCTGACCCATGATGACTTGTCCGACCGCAAGCGTTACCTGAATGCCCGCAGCACCCTGCGCGCTCTGGTTGAACTCAAGGTGATCCCGGTGATCAACGAGAATGACACCGTGGTGACTGACGAAATCCGTTTCGGCGATAACGACACCTTGGCAGCCTTGGTGGCTAATCTGGTCGAGGCTGACTTGCTGGTGATCCTCACCGATCGCGACGGCATGTTCGACGCTGATCCGCGCAATAACCCGGATGCCCAGCTGATTTACGAAGCGCGTGCCGATGACCCGGCGCTGGATGCGGTAGCCGGCAGTGTCGGTGGTGCCCTGGGGCGCGGCGGCATGCAGACCAAGCTGCGTGCGGCGCGGCTGGCGGCGCGTTCCGGTGCGCACACGATCATCGTCGGTGGTCGGATCGAGCGGGTGCTGGACCGTCTCAAGGCGGGCGAGCGCATCGGTACGCTGCTGTCGCCCGAGCGCGGCATGCTGGCGGCGCGCAAGCAGTGGCTGGCGGGGCATCTTCAGACGCGCGGTACCCTGGTGCTGGATGCGGGGGCGGTGTCTGCGTTGGCTCAGGGCAACAAAAGCCTGCTGCCGGTGGGTGTAAAACTGGTCCAGGGCAGCTTCCGCCGTGGCGAGATGGTGGTGTGTGTGGCGCCTGACGGGCGTGAGATTGCCCGTGGCCTGGCTAACTACAGCGCCCTTGAGGCGCAGAAAATCATTGGGCAGTCGTCTGAGGCGATTGTCGGTCTGTTGGGTTACATGGCTGAGCCGGAGCTGGTTCACCGGGATAACCTGATTCTGGTTTAAGTAATAGGGATGTCTCGATGCGCGTAATGAAGGGATTGCTCGGTTTGCTGCTGGCGATGCCGTTGCTGGCGTCGGCCGAAGAGATTGGCCAGGTGTCGACGGTGTTCAAGTTTGTCGGCCCCAATGATCGGATCGTGGTCGAGGCCTTTGATGATCCGAAGGTGGATGGTGTGACCTGCTACCTGTCTCGCGCCAAGACGGGCGGGGTGAAGGGCGGCTTGGGTCTGGCTGAGGATCGCGCCGAGGCGTCGATTGCCTGTCGTCAGGTAGGGGCGATTCGCTTCAAGGGCGAGCTGAAGGATGGGGATGAGGTGTTCAAGGAGCGCACGTCCCTGGTGTTCAAGACCGTGCAGGTGGTGCGTTTCCTCGACAAGAAGCGCAATACCCTGGTGTATCTGGTCTACAGCGACCGCTTGATCGAAGGCAGCCCGCAGAATGCGGTGACGGCGATTCCGATCCTGCCGTGGCCTGCTGGGCAATAACCCTGCTCTATGTGGGAGCTGGCTTGCCTGCGATACAGGCACTTCGGTGTATCAGTGATACCGAGGTGATGCTATTGCGGGCAAGCCAGCTCCCACATTTGTTTTGCAGTGCCTGTAAAAACGTAGGCAATAAAAAACCGACCCTGGGGTCGGTTTTTTAACAAGCTTATCGCTTAGGCTGCAGCAGCAAGGTTCAGAGCCTTGATGTGGCCATTCAGACGACCTTTATGGCGAGCAGCTTTGTTCTTGTGGATGATGCCTTTATCGGCCATACGGTCGATAACTGGCACGGCCAGAACGTAAGCAGCTTGAGCTTTTTCAGCGTCTTTTGCGTCAATGGCTTTAACTACATTCTTGATGTAGGTACGAACCATGGAACGCAGGCTGGCGTTGTGGCTGCGACGCTTCTCAGCCTGTTTTGCACGTTTTTTGGCGGAAGGTGTGTTGGCCACCGTCGAGCTCCTCGAAAGACTTTTTAGGAAATAGCAAACAAAATAGGCCGCGAATCATGCCGATGAGTTGAAGTCTTGTCAAGGGCGGGTGATGCGAACTGCTGAGTGGTCGATCTTAAGAGGCGGGTGATTTATTTCCGGCGCTTGACCTGTAAACTCGCGAGCTTTGGCTCTGTGCTTGTTGCAGGCGCGGAGTATCGCATATGTGGGCCGTTTGTTCGCCTGCTCTTTATCTATAGGCAAAAACTCTTTCAATGAATCTGCTCAAGTCGTTGGCCGCCGTCAGCTCTATCACGATGATTTCCCGGGTTCTTGGGTTTGTGCGTGACACGCTGCTGGCGCGTATTTTTGGCGCCAGCATGGCCACGGATGCCTTCTTTATTGCCTTTAAACTGCCCAACCTGCTGCGGCGGATCTTCGCCGAGGGGGCTTTTTCCCAGGCATTCGTGCCGATTCTGGCCGAATACAAGGCCCAGCAAGGCGAGGAGGCGACCCGTACCTTTATTGCTTATGTGTCGGGTTTGCTGACGCTGGTGCTGACGCTGGTGACGATTGCCGGGATGCTCGCTGCGCCCTGGGTGATCTGGGCCACAGCCCCCGGCTTTGCCAATACGCCGGAAAAATTCGCCCTGACCACTGATCTGTTGCGGGTGACCTTTCCTTATATATTGCTGATTTCCCTGTCGTCCCTGGCCGGGGCGATCCTCAATACCTGGAACCGTTTCTCGGTGCCGGCGTTCGTGCCGACCCTGCTTAACGTCAGCATGATTATTTTTGCGCTGTTCCTGACGCCGTACTTCGATCCGCCCGTGATGGCCCTGGGCTGGGCGGTATTGGCCGGCGGCCTCGCGCAACTGCTGTACCAACTGCCGCACCTGAAGAAAATCGGCATGCTGGTGCTGCCGCGCCTGAACCTCAAGGACACGGGCGTCTGGCGGGTGATGCGCAACATGCTGCCGGCGATCCTTGGGGTTTCCGTCAGCCAGATCTCGCTGATCATCAACACGGCCTTTGCCTCGCTGCTGGTCTCGGGCTCGGTGTCGTGGATGTACTACGCCGATCGCCTGATGGAGTTGCCATCCGGCGTGCTGGGCGTTGCGCTCGGTACCATCCTGCTGCCTACGCTGTCGCGCACCTATGCCAGCAAGGACCGCCACGAGTATTCGCGGATCCTCGACTGGGGCCTGCGCCTGTGCTTCGTGCTGGTGCTGCCGTGCGCCGTGGCGCTAGGGTTGCTCGCCGAGCCACTGACGGTTGCGCTGTTCCAGTACGGCCAGTTCACCGCGTTTGACGCCTCGATGACCCAGCGTGCGTTGATCGCCTATTCCGTCGGCCTGCTGGGCATTATCGTGATCAAGGTGCTGGCTCCCGGCTTTTATGCTCAACAGAACATCCGTACCCCGGTAAAAATCGCGATCTTCACCCTTGTGGTGACGCAACTGCTCAACCTGGCGTTCATTGGCCCGCTGAAGCATGCCGGGCTTGCACTGGCAATCAGTGTCGGGGCCTGCATCAATGCCGGCCTGCTGTTTTATCAACTGCGTAAACAGAAAATGTTCCAGCCTCAGGCGGGCTGGAGTCTGTTCGCGATCAAGCTGGTGGTGGCCGTGGGGGCAATGGCCGCGGTGCTGCTGGGCCTGATGCACTTCATGCCAGCCTGGGATCAGGGCCAGATGCTGGAGCGCTTCATGCGCCTCGGTGCGTTGGTGGTCGCTGGCGTTGTGGTGTACTTCGGCATGTTGCTGCTGATGGGCTTCCGCTTGCGGGATTTCAATCGCAAGTCGCTGAGCTAGAGACTTTTCGTCGATAAAGCGGTTGTTTTATCGATTCGCGCAAATGGCCTGCGCTGTTGCCTGTCGTCCAGGGCCGGGTGTGGTTATAATCGACCACTTTATGAGCAAGAAGCGCGTTATGCAGCTGGTTCGAGGTCTCCACAACCTGCGCCCCCAGCATCGGGGCTGCGTCGCCACTATTGGCAACTTTGACGGTGTTCACCGTGGCCACCAGGCTATCCTGGCCCGCCTGCGTGAGCGTGCGGTTGAGTTGGGCGTGCCCAGCTGTGTGGTGATTTTTGAACCACAACCCCGCGAATTTTTTACTCCTGAGACGGCGCCGGCACGTCTGGCCCGCCTGCGGGACAAGCTGCAGCTGCTGGCGGAAGAGGGCGTGGACCGTGTCCTTTGCCTGGCTTTCAACCAGCGTTTGCGCAGCCTCAGTGCCGCCGAGTTCGTCGACCGCATCCTGGTGGATGGCCTGGGCGTGCAGCACCTGGAAGTCGGCGACGACTTCCGTTTCGGTTGCGACCGGGTAGGGGACTTCGATTTCCTGCAACAAGCCGGCGTCACCCAGGGTTTTACCGTCGAAGCCGCGCAAACCGTCGAACTGGACGGCCTGCGCGTGAGCAGTACCCAGGTGCGTAACGCCCTGGCCGCTGCCGACTTCGCCTTGGCCGAGCGCTTGCTCGGTCGCCCGTTCCGGATTGCCGGGCGGGTTTTGCACGGCCAGAAGCTGGCGCGCCAACTGGGCACGCCGACCGCCAACGTGCAACTCAAGCGCCGTCGTGTGCCGCTGACCGGGGTTTACCTGGTGAGTGTCGACATCGACGGCCAATCGTGGCCCGGAGTCGCCAACATAGGCGTCAGGCCCACGGTTGCAGGTGATGGCAAAGCCCACCTGGAAGTTCACCTTTTGGATTTTGCCGGTGATCTGTATGACCGGCGTTTGACGGTGGCTTTCCACCAAAAGCTGCGTGAAGAGCAGCGTTTCGCCTCCCTGGAGGCGTTGAAAACGGCGATCAATGCGGATGTCGCCGCCGCCCGTGCACTAGCCGCACCTAGCGCCCATCGCTAATGAAGAGCCTTAAATGACCGACTATAAAGCCACGCTAAACCTTCCGGACACCGCCTTCCCAATGAAGGCCGGCCTGCCACAGCGCGAACCGCAGATCCTGCAGCGCTGGGACAGTATTGGCCTGTACGGAAAGTTGCGCGAGATTGGCAAGGATCGTCCGAAATTCGTCCTGCACGACGGCCCTCCTTATGCCAACGGCACGATTCACATCGGTCATGCGCTGAACAAGATTCTCAAGGACATGATCGTGCGTTCGAAAACCCTGTCGGGTTTCGACGCGCCTTATGTTCCGGGTTGGGACTGCCACGGCCTGCCGATCGAGCACAAAGTCGAAGTGACCTACGGCAAGAACCTGGGCGCGGATAAAACCCGCGAACTGTGCCGTGCCTACGCCACCGAGCAGATCGAAGGGCAGAAGTCCGAATTCATCCGCCTGGGTGTGTTGGGCGACTGGGCCAACCCTTACAAAACCATGGACTTCAAGAACGAGGCCGGTGAAATCCGTGCCTTGGCCGAAATCGTCAAGGGCGGTTTCGTGTTCAAGGGCCTCAAGCCCGTGAACTGGTGCTTCGACTGTGGTTCGGCCCTGGCTGAAGCAGAAGTGGAATACGAAGACAAAAAGTCCTCGACCATCGACGTGGCCTTCCCGATCGCCGACGAAGCCAAGCTGGCCGAGGCTTTCGGCCTGGCGAGCCTGGCCAAGCCAGCCTCCATCGTGATCTGGACCACCACCCCGTGGACCATCCCGGCCAACCAGGCGCTGAACGTGCACCCGGAATTCACCTATGCCCTGGTGGACGTCGGTGATCGCCTGCTGGTGCTGGCTGAAGAGCTGGTCGAGTCGTGCCTGGCCCGCTACAACCTGCAAGGCTCGGTGATCGCGACCACGACCGGCTCCGCGCTGGAGCTGATCAACTTCCGTCACCCGTTCTACGACCGCCTGTCGCCAATCTACCTGGCCGAGTACGTTGAACTGGGCGCCGGCACCGGCGTGGTTCACTGCTCGCCTGCCTATGGCGTGGACGACTTCGTGATCTGCAAGCAGTACGGGCTGGTCAACGACGACATCATCAATCCAGTGCAAAGCAACGGCGTATACGCGCCGTCCCTGGAATTCTTCGGCGGCCAGTTCATCTTCAAGGCCAACCAGCCGATCATCGACAAGCTGTCGGAAGTCGGTGCGCTGCTGCACACCGAAACCATCACCCACAGCTACATGCACTGCTGGCGCCACAAGACTCCGCTGATCTACCGCGCCACCGCGCAGTGGTTCATCGGCATGGACAAAGAGCCGAACAGCGGCGAAACCCTGCGCAAGCGCGCGATCAAAGCGATCGAAGACACCAAGTTCGTTCCGGCCTGGGGCCAGGCGCGCCTGCACTCGATGATCGCCAACCGTCCGGACTGGTGCATCTCCCGTCAGCGCAACTGGGGCGTGCCGATCCCGTTCTTCCTGAACAAGGAAAGCGGCGAGCTGCACCCACGGACTGTCGAGCTGATGGAAGTGGTTGCCCAGCGCGTTGAGCAAGAGGGCATCGAAGCCTGGTTCAAACTGGACGCCGCCGAGCTGCTGGGCGACGAAGCGCCGCTGTACGACAAGATCAGCGACACCCTCGACGTCTGGTTCGACTCGGGCACCACCCACTGGCACGTCCTGCGCGGCTCGCACCCGATGGGTCACGAGACCGGCCCGCGTGCCGATCTGTACCTGGAAGGTTCCGACCAACACCGTGGCTGGTTCCACTCCTCGCTGCTCACCGGCTGCGCGATCGACGATCACGCCCCGTACCGCGAGTTGCTGACCCACGGTTTCACCGTCGACGAGAACGGTCGCAAGATGTCCAAGTCCCTGGGCAACGTGATCGCGCCGCAAAAGGTCAACGACACCCTGGGCGCCGACATCATGCGCCTGTGGGTTGCCTCTACCGATTACTCGGGCGAGATGGCCGTGTCCGAGCAGATCCTGCAGCGCAGCGCCGATGCCTACCGCCGGATCCGTAATACCGCACGCTTCATGCTGTCGAACCTGACCGGTTTCAACCCGGCCACCGACATCCTGCCGGCCGAGGAAATGCTCGCCCTGGACCGTTGGGCCGTGGACCGTACCCTGTTGCTGCAACGCGAGTTGCAGGAGCACTACGGCGAATACCGTTTCTGGAACGTCTACTCGAAGATCCACAACTTCTGCGTGCAGGAGTTGGGTGGCTTCTACCTCGACATCATCAAGGACCGCCAGTACACCACCGGCGCCAACAGCAAGGCCCGCCGTTCGGCGCAGACCGCGCTGTACCACATCTCCGAAGCGCTTGTGCGCTGGATCGCACCGATCCTGGCCTTCACCGCCGACGAACTGTGGGAATACCTGCCGGGCGAGCGTAACGAATCCGTGATGCTCAACACATGGTACGAAGGCCTGACCGAATTGCCGGCCGACTTCGAGCTGGGTCGCGAGTACTGGGAAGGCGTGATGGCGGTGAAGGTTGCCGTGAACAAGGAGCTGGAAGTGCAGCGCGCGGCGAAAGCCGTTGGCGGCAACCTGCAGGCCGAAGTCACGCTGTTTGCCGAGGAAGGCCTGACCGCTGACCTGGCCAAGCTGAGCAACGAACTGCGCTTCGTGTTGATCACGTCCACCGCCAGCCTGGCACCGTTTACCCAGGCTCCGGCGGACGCCGTGGCGACCGAAGTCCCGGGCCTCAAGCTCAAAGTGGTCAAGTCGGCCTTCCCCAAGTGCGCCCGTTGCTGGCACTGCCGTGAAGATGTCGGCGTGAACCCGGAGCATCCGGAAATCTGCGGTCGTTGCGTCGACAACATCTCTGGCGCTGGCGAGGTTCGTCACTATGCCTAAAGCCAGTCGTTTTGGACGCCTGGGCTTGCTCGTACTGAGCGTGCTGGTGCTGGTCATTGACCAGCTCAGCAAGGCTCATTTCGAAGGCGCCTTGCAGATGTACCAGCAGATCGTGGTGATTCCCGACTACTTCAGCTGGACCCTGGCCTACAACACCGGCGCTGCGTTCAGCTTCCTGGCTGACAGCTCCGGCTGGCAGCGCTGGCTGTTTGCCCTGATTGCCGTGGTGGTCAGTGCGGTGCTGGTGGTCTGGCTCAAGCGCCTGGGGCGCGATGACACCTGGCTGGCCGTCGCGTTGGCGCTGGTGCTGGGCGGTGCGCTGGGCAACCTGTACGACCGTATCGCCCTGGGCCATGTGATCGACTTCATTCTGGTGCATTGGCAGAACCGCTGGTACTTCCCGGCGTTCAATTTTGCCGACAGCGCCATCACCGTCGGTGCAATCATGCTGGCGTTGGATATGTTCAAAAGTAAGAAAACCGGAGAGACCGTTCATGACTGAACAGGTATTGGCTGAGCAACGCATCGGCCAGAACACGGAAGTCACCTTGCATTTTGCATTGCGCCTGGAGAATGGCGACACGGTCGACAGCACGTTCGACAAGGCCCCGGCGACCTTCAAGGTCGGTGACGGCAACCTGCTGCCGGGCTTCGAGGCGGCACTGTTCGGTTTCAAGGCCGGCGACAAGCGCAACCTGCAGATCCTGCCGGAAAACGCCTTTGGCCAGCCCAACCCGCAAAACGTGCAGATCATCCCGCGTTCGCAGTTCCAGGACATGGAGCTGTCGGAAGGCTTGCTGGTGATCTTCAATGATGCGGCGAATACCGAGCTGCCAGGTGTGGTGAAAGCCTTTGATGACGCGCAAGTGACCATCGACTTCAACCACCCGTTGGCCGGGAAAACCTTGACCTTTGATGTTGAAATCATCGACGTTAAAGCGCTGTAACTAACGAAACCGGCCTACTGTAGGCGCGAGGCTGTTGTGGCGAGGGAGCTTGCTCCCGTTGGAGTGCGTAGCACTCCCAAACTGTTCATCGAGATACATCTGATGTGTCTTGATTGCCCAGAGTGGGGCTGCTTCGCAGCCCAGCGGGAGCAAGCTCCCTCGCCACACAAGCCCGCTCCTACAGGGCAAGACACGAGGCACAGCATGCAAATCAAACTCGCCAACCCCCGTGGCTTCTGCGCCGGCGTGGACCGGGCGATTGAAATCGTCAACCGCGCCCTGGAAGTCTTCGGGCCGCCGATTTACGTGCGCCATGAAGTCGTCCACAACAAATTCGTGGTCGAAGACCTGCGCAGTCGCGGCGCCATCTTCGTTGAAGAGCTGGACCAGGTGCCGGACGACGTAATCGTCATCTTCAGCGCCCACGGTGTTTCCCAGGCGGTGCGTACCGAAGCTGCAGGCCGTGGCCTGAAAGTCTTCGACGCCACCTGCCCGCTGGTAACCAAGGTGCACATCGAGGTCGCGCGCTACAGCCGTGACGGTCGTGAATGCATCCTGATCGGCCACGCCGGTCACCCGGAAGTCGAAGGCACCATGGGCCAGTACGACGCCAGCAATGGCGGCGCGATCTACCTGGTAGAGGACGAAAAAGACGTCGCCGCCTTGCAGGTGTACAACCCTGAAAAGCTGGCCTTCGTTACCCAGACCACCTTGTCGATGGACGACACCAGCCGCGTCATCGATGCCTTGCGTTCGCGTTTCCCGGCCATCGGCGGGCCACGCAAGGATGACATCTGCTACGCCACGCAAAACCGCCAGGATGCGGTCAAGCAATTGGCTGACGAATGCGACGTGGTACTGGTGGTGGGCAGCCCCAACAGCTCCAACTCCAATCGGCTGCGTGAGCTGGCCGAGCGCATGGCGACTCCGGCCTACCTGATCGATGGTGCCGAAGACATGCAGCGCAGCTGGTTCGACGGTGTCGAGCGCATTGGTATCACTGCGGGTGCCTCGGCCCCGGAAGTGCTGGTGCGTGGTGTGATTCAACAATTGCAGGCCTGGGGCGCCACGGGCGCTGATGAACTGGCTGGTCGTGAAGAGAACATCACTTTCTCCATGCCCAAGGAGCTGCGGGTTCGTTCGCTGCTCTGAGTCCCAGGGTGCCGGCATAGCCCCGGCACAGCGCCTGCTCGGTCTTGTTACTGCGCAGGCTGATTCGCCCGCTGGCTGCCAGCACTATCTGATACAGGCTCAGTTGCTGGTCGGTCGCGCACACGTGGACCGTGCCAGCACTGAAGGCCCCCGCTGACAGCAGCGGCTCCCCCAAGCCGCTGAAGCGTATCTGGGTTCGCACTGGCGTATTCCCCACAATCGGTATCTGCCCACTGTCCTGGCGCTCCAGCAGTATCGGGTTGTCGTCGTCCAGATGACCGCGACCGTTCAGGTCCAGTATCACCCTCCATCCTCGGCTCCAGTCGTCGTCCAATGCATGGATGACCACCGTGCGATTGCGTGCGATGGCTTCCGTGCGGGCGTAGCGCACACCACCGGCAAGGGATTCGGCGGCGTTTTGGCGCCGTTGCGACTCCAGCAGCCCCTTGAGGCTCGGCACTGCCAGGTTGGCCAGGATGCCGCTCAGGAACAGGCCCAGTATCAGCTCGATCAGCGAGAAACCTCGTTGTTTCATGTGCCGTCCCTCCGTGGACGCGGTGTGTTTTTTCAGTCGATGCCGGATGGCAGACATAGTTATAGCGCTGGGGTTGGAACCTCGAATGATGGCCATCCTGTCCAAAGTATTTCGCTTTGTTCCGGGGTGCAGCGCTGGGCCAAGACCGACGCTAGTCTTGCGTCGCACTGCAGATTTTCTTCTGCTTTTTGACGACCTTCGACATGGATGGCGATGGTAATGAACACTTGCCCCGTAACGTTTCGACCTCAACCGGCCCAGGCCGGGATGACCCTGATCGAAGTCCTGGTGTCTGTGCTGATCCTCGCCGTTGGCCTGCTGGGGGCGGCGGTGATTCAGCTCAATGCGCTGAAGTACACCGACAGTTCCAGGATGACCAGCCAGGCCAGTTTCATTGCGTACGACATGCTTGACCGAATCCGCGCCAACTCGGGCGCCGATTACTCATGGGGGCAGAGCGAGCGCGCGCCTGCCAGTACGGCGGTCGCCAGTGTCCGTGATCTGGACCTGCACGATTTCGAAGCCAACATTGCAGGGTTTGCCGGGGAGAGCGCCAAAGGCTCGGTCGTGGTCAATCAGCGAGAGGTGACCATCAGCATCAGTTGGGACGACTCTCGCGCAGCGAAGGCTCAAGGCGCCCGGGAAACATTCACCCTGACGAGCCGGGTTGCCGTCGACTCGAGGGCGCTGCCATGAGGGGCGCGGCTCGCGGTTTCAGTCTGGTGGAGATGCTGCTGGCATTGGCGCTTGGCCTGGTGCTGATCATGGGGGTGACCCAGGTCGCGCTCAGCTCCCGAATCACTCATGCCAGCCAGAATTCAGCTTCGTTGTTGCAGGATGATGCACGCTTTGTGCTGGGCAAGCTGATTCAGGAAATACGCCTGGCGGGCATGTTTGGCTGCCTGTCCACCGCCTCAATCGGCAATGCGCCTGCGGGGTTTGATCGTCCCATCGGCTGGAGTATCACTGGCAGCTCACGGTCCCTGACGCTGGTGACCGCCGACGTCGGAGAGGGTGGCAGCAAGCCTGACTGGACAGTGCTTTCCGATTGCACCGGCGCTGCCCAAGCCTATGCAGGGAGCGGGCCTGTGCCAGCGCCCGGGCAGACCCGCTTTCCACTGCGCAGGCTGACTTACACCTTCGAGGGCGGGCAGTTGAAGTTCAGCACGCTGGCGGCCCCGAGCAAGGCCGTGCTGGTGGATAACGTGGGTGCATTCGATATCAGTTTCGGGGTGGCCGGGAAGGCGGGCTCAACGATTGTCAGCCGATACGACCCTGACCCCGCTGATGAGTCGCTGATACGTAGTGTGCGGATTCTGCTGACGCTTCAGGACCCGAAAGGATTGGTTAAAGACCAGACCTACAGCGTTGTAGCGGCGCTGCGTAATCGGCTGGAGTAGCTCGATGATGGGTTATTACCTCTCACGTTCGAGGCAGTCAGGCATGGTGTTGATGGTCGCCCTGGTATTCCTGCTGCTGTTGGCGCTAATCGGGTTGTTTTCGATGCAGGGCGCAATCTCCCAGGAAAAAATGACCGGCAGCGTTCGCCAGCGCAACCAGTCGTTTCAGTTGGCCGAAAGCGGCCTAAGGCTTGGCGAGTCTTTGGTGCAGGCGCCTGGTTTTGCCCTGCGCCGTTGTCGCTCGACTACTGCCTGTGCGCCTCCTGCCGAGTCGGTTTCCGTCGTGGGACCAGGGACGAACCCCGTGTCGACCGTGACCTGGGTCGGGATGAAGGACAGCCTTTACGGCATTCAAAACCTGGGCTCGGGGACGGGGCTGGCTCATCTGCCGGCAGAAACCCAGGCCACCCTCTATCGCGTGACGTCGGTGGGTGTCAGTGGCCACTCGCGGTCCGTCCTGGAATCTGTGTATGCGCACGTGGGCAGCGGTCCCGGTGAGCGTTTTCGACGAATCATGTGGCGACAACTTCAATAGGTGAGCAGCACGATGAGCAAGGATTGCACAGGCTTCACCCTGATCGAATTATTGATCGCCGTGGCGATCATCGGTCTCCTGGCCGGCGTCGCCTATCCCGGGTACGCCAGCCATATGAAAAAGGTCTATCGCGCGGAAATTGCCGGGTTGCTGACTGAGCAAGCCCAGTACCTTGAGCGTTATTACGCGAGGAACGGTACTTTTATTGATGCGACTGGCGTCATCGCCGGCAATGATCGCTATAGAATCACCCCTGCATTGAACCCTCAGGATTTCGTTCTGCTTGCCACGCCGGCGATTGACTCGGTGATGGCGGGCGATCCCTGTGCCGCCTTCAGCCTGAGCAGTACCGGTGCGCGAAGCAATCCGGGGGCCGCGCCTGATATGACGGGCAAGGCGTGTTGGGGGCAATGATGAGGAAGCTGGACGATTGGGCGCCGGGCGTGCCTTTTTCTTTTTATCGGCTGGATCGAACAATGGCTAAGCAACAGCAAGTAGTGGTTGTGGGTGGTGGGGTAATCGGCTTGTTGACAGCGTTCAACCTGGCGACCCAGGGGCAGGCGGTTGTGCTGCTGGATCGTTCGGCGGTCGGGCAGGAGTCTTCGTGGGCAGGTGGCGGCATTGTTTCCCCACTCTATCCGTGGCGCTATAGCCCGGCGGTGACGGCTCTGGCGCACTGGTCCCAGGACTTTTACCCGCAACTGGCAGAGCGTCTGTTTGCAGCGACTGGCGTTGATCCTGAAGTTCACACCACGGGTCTGTATTGGTTGGATCTGGACGATGAAGCAGAGGCGCTTGCCTGGGCCGCCCGCGAAGGGCGCCCGCTGAGCAAGGTGGATGTTTCAGCGGCCCATGACGCGGTGCCGGTGCTGGGCGCCGGGTTTTCCCAGGCGATCTATATGGCGGATGTGGCCAATGTGCGTAATCCGCGACTGGTCAAATCCCTCAAGGCGGCCTTGTTGGCCTTGCCAGGCGTGACGATTCACGAGCAGTGCGCGGTTGATGGGTTTATTCAGGAAGGCGGGAAGGTCGTTGGCGTGAACACGGCGTTTGGGCCGATCCGTGGTGATCAGGTAGTGCTCGCCGCCGGCGCCTGGAGCGGTGAGTTGCTCGGTAGCCTGGGGTTGGCGTTACCCGTGGAGCCGGTCAAGGGCCAGATGATCCTGTACAAGTGCGCGTCGGACTTTTTGTCGTGCATGGTCCTGGCCAAGGGCCGTTATGCGATTCCCCGGCGCGATGGGCATATTCTGATCGGCAGCACACTGGAGCATGAGGGTTTCGACAAGACGCCTACCGTTTCCGCGCTGGAAAGCCTGAAAGCCTCGGCCGTCGAGTTGATTCCGGCCCTGGCCGATGCCGAAGTGGTTGGGCATTGGGCCGGCTTGAGGCCAGGGTCGCCGGAAGGCATTCCCTATATTGGCAAAGTATCGGGGTTTGAGGGGCTGTGGCTCAACTGCGGGCATTACCGCAATGGCCTGGTGCTGGCGCCGGCGTCCTGCCAGTTGTTCGCCGATTTGTTGCTGGAGCGTCAGCCGATCATTGATCCGACACCGTACGCGCCGGCAGGCCGAATCAACGCTGGATAGCCTTCGGCCCTTGCTCCAGGTGCGCCTGGGTGCAATACCACTCCTGGCGCTGGCTCAAGGCCCGGTCCTGCGGCAGGTGAAGGCCGCAGTGGGCGCAACGCACCATCTGGATGGTGCCGGGTTCGCTGGGCCGCTGCTGTTTGGCGGCCGGGCTTTTGAATTTGCGCCAAAACCATACCGCGGCAGCAATAACGGCAATCCAGAACAGTAGACGAACCATGGTGGGCAGCTTCTCGACAAGGAATGCGCCAGTTTAGCCAAGGACGTGGCAGGCGCACAGCGCAATAATGCTGCGCAATAAAAAAGGGAGCTCCGAAGAGCTCCCTTTTTGCGTCGCGGCGAACGATCAGTCGAAGATACCGAAGGTCATGTAGCTGAACCACGAGCGGTCTTCGTTGTTGCCCAGGGCTTGAGGCCCTTGCTCTTCGATGATGTCGCCGTTTTCGTCACGGGGCTTGAGGTCCGATGGAATCGAATCCTTGGCGTCCTGGTATTGCTTGATGATGTCCTGGTTGGCGCGGGTTTCACCCGGCGGCAGCGGTGGACGGGACTCGATCAGGCCCAGGGTGTACTTGCTCAACCACGAACGGTTGTCGGCTTCGGCTACCTGAGGTACGAACTGGCCGTCCTTCAGGCTTGGGTGGTCCGGGTAGTTGAGCTTCAGGGTTTCCAGGCTGGTGGCCGCCAGGGCGTCCAGGTGCAGGCGCTGGTAAGCCTCGGTCATCACGGCCAGGCCGTCACCCACGGACGGGGTTTCCTGGAAGTTTTCCACGACATAGCGGCCACGGTTCGCAGCGGCGACATACGCCTGACGGGTCAGGTAGTAGTGGGCTACGTGGATCTCGTAGGAAGCCAGCAGGTTGCGCAGGTAGATCATGCGCTGCTTGGCGTCCGGCGCGTAGCGGCTGTTGGGGTAGCGGCTGGTCAGTTGGGCGAACTCGTTGTAGGAGTCGCGGGCAGCGCCCGGGTCACGCTTGGTCATGTCCAGCGGCAGGAAGCGCGCCAGCAGGCCGACGTCCTGGTCAAACGAAGTCAGGCCCTTGAGGTAGTAGGCGTAGTCTACGTTCGGGTGTTGCGGGTGCAGGCGGATAAAACGCTCGGCGGCGGACTTGGCAGCTTCCGGCTCGGCGTTCTTGTAGTTGGCGTAGATCAGCTCGAGCTGGGCCTGGTCGGCGTAGCGCCCGAACGGATACCGCGACTCCAGTGCCTTCAGCTTTGCCGTGGCGCTGGTGTAGCTGTGGTTGTTCAGGTCGGTCTGAGCTTGTTGGTACAGCTCGACCTCGCTCAGGTTTTCGTCGACGACTTCCTTTGTTGACGAGCAAGCAGCAGTCATGGCGAGGATGGCGATCAGCAGCAGGTGTTTCACTTGCATGGCGGCTTGCGTCCCTATGACGGCCGCTGTCTTGGGCGGGGCCGTCCTGTTATGATGAGCGCCCCTTGGAAAGCCTCGGGGCAAAAGACGCCGTATTTAACCACAAGCGCGCAGCCGAAACCAAAGGCTGTGCCACGCCTAGTCTGAGCATGTCCGATAAAATTGAACTTCGCGCAGAGGTGCCGTCCGAATTGGGCGGCCAACGCCTCGATCAAGTCGCCGCACAATTATTCGCTGAGCACTCGCGCTCGCGCCTTTCCGCCTGGATCAAAGACGGCCGCCTGACTGTGGATGGAGCGGTTATCCGCCCGCGAGACATAGTCCATGGTGGTGCGATTCTTGAGCTGACTGCCGAGCAGGAAGCCCAGGGAGAATGGATCGCCCAGGACATTGAACTGGACATCGTCTATGAAGACGACGACATCCTGGTGATCAATAAACCCGCAGGCCTGGTGGTTCACCCGGCCGCCGGGCACGCTGATGGCACGCTGCTCAATGCCTTGCTGCACCACGTGCCGGACATCATCAATGTCCCGCGCTGCGGCATCGTGCACCGCCTGGACAAGGACACCACCGGCCTTATGGTGGTGGCCAAGACCATTCAGGCGCAGACGCAGCTGGTCACACAACTGCAGAGCCGCAGTGTCAGCCGGATCTACGAATGCATCGTGATCGGCGTGGTAACCGCCGGTGGCAAAATCAATGCCCCGATCGGTCGCCACGGCCAGCAGCGCCAGCGCATGGCGGTGATGGAAGGCGGCAAGCAGGCTGTCAGCCATTACCGTGTGCTCGAACGTTTCCGCTCCCACACTCACGTGCGGGTGAAGCTGGAAACCGGTCGTACCCACCAGATTCGGGTACACATGGCGCACATCAACTTCCCGTTGGTCGGAGATCCGGCCTATGGTGGTCGCTTCCGTATTCCGCCGGCGGCCAGTGCAACCATGGTTGATTCGCTGAAAACCTTCCCGCGCCAGGCACTGCATGCACGCTTCCTGGAACTGGATCATCCGACGAGCGGTAAGCGGATGAGCTGGGAATCGCCACTTCCAGACGATTTTGTCTGGTTGTTGTCGCTGCTCAAGCAGGATCGCGAGGCGTTTATCGGATGAGTGACTGGCTGATTCCTGACTGGCCCGCGCCGGCCGGGGTGAAAGCCTGTGTTACTACCCGTGCGGGCGGCGTCAGTGTGGCGCCGTTCGACAGCCTCAATCTTGGCGATCATGTTGAGGACAATCTCGACGCCGTTCTTGAAAATCGCCGTCGCCTCACCGCTGCCTTCAATATCCAGCCGGCCTGGCTGCGTCAGGTTCACGGTGTCGTTGTGGTTGAGGCCGATCCCGGTCGGACTGCCGAAGCAGATGGCAGTTGGACCAGCACCCCTGGCATCGCCTGTACATCAATGACTGCCGATTGCCTGCCTGCGCTCTTCTGCAACCGCGCGGGCACCCGCGTTGCGGCAGCCCATGCCGGTTGGCGTGGCCTGGCTGCCGGTGTATTGGAAGCAGCGTTTGAAAGCCTGGATACCGAACCTGGCGAAGTGCTGGTCTGGCTGGGCCCTGCCATTGGTCCGCAAGCCTTTGAAGTCGGCCCGGAAGTGCGGGAAGCCTTTGTGCAGCAACTTCCGGAAACGATTGCGGCGTTTGTCCCCAGTCAGAATCCGGGCAAGTTCATGGCCGACATTTATCAGCTGGCCCGCCTACGCCTCGCAGCCCGCGGAGTCACAGCTGTGTACGGTGGCGGCTTCTGTACCGTGACCGATCCCCGTTTCTATTCCTACCGTCGCAGCCCGCGCACCGGTCGGTTTGCCTCCCTTATCTGGCTCGAACGCTAGACTCTCTTGACTTGGGTCAATCCTGACGCAAGTCAGCGATAGGCTGCTTGAATCTTGCAGAATCCACCCCATCTATAGGGGTATCTGGCAGGTTTCTTCATTCAGGATGTGTTTGTTCATAGCTCCGGCCTGCTCAAAAGGAAGGTGACTAATGCGTATTGATCGTTTAACCAGCAAATTGCAGTTGGCTTTATCTGACGCCCAATCTCTGGCGGTTGGCCTGGACCATCCGGCCATCGAGCCTGCGCACTTGATGCAAGCGCTCCTGGAGCAGCAAGGCGGTTCCATCAAACCCTTGCTGATGCAGGTGGGCTTTGACGTCAACAGCCTGCGCAAGGAGTTGAGCAAAGAGCTCGACCAACTGCCGAAAATCCAAAATCCAACTGGCGACGTGAACATGTCCCAGGACCTGGCGCGCCTGTTGAACCAGGCCGACCGCCTGGCCCAGCAGAAGGGTGACCAGTTCATCTCCAGTGAAGTAGTGTTGCTCGCCGCGATGGACGACAACAGCAAGCTCGGCAAATTGTTGCTGGGCCAGGGCGTGAGCAAGAAAGCCCTGGAAAATGCCATCAACAATTTGCGTGGCGGCGAAGCGGTAAATGACCCTAACCACGAGGAGTCGCGCCAGGCCCTGGACAAATACACCGTCGACCTGACCAAGCGCGCCGAAGAAGGCAAGCTCGATCCGGTGATCGGCCGTGACGATGAAATTCGTCGCACCATTCAGGTCCTGCAGCGCCGCACCAAGAACAACCCGGTATTGATCGGCGAGCCTGGCGTGGGTAAAACCGCGATTGCCGAAGGCCTGGCCCAGCGCATCATTAATGGCGAAGTGCCGGATGGCCTTAAAGGCAAGCGCCTGTTGTCGCTGGATATGGGGTCGCTGATTGCGGGCGCCAAATTCCGTGGCGAGTTCGAAGAACGCCTCAAGTCCCTGCTGAATGAACTGTCGAAGCAGGAAGGGCAGATCATTCTGTTTATCGACGAACTGCACACCATGGTCGGCGCCGGCAAAGGCGAAGGTTCGATGGACGCGGGCAACATGCTCAAGCCAGCACTGGCTCGTGGTGAGTTGCATTGCGTCGGTGCGACCACGCTGAATGAATATCGCCAGTACATCGAGAAGGATGCGGCCCTCGAGCGACGCTTCCAGAAAGTACTGGTGGAAGAGCCGAGCGAAGAAGACACCATCGCGATCCTGCGTGGCCTGAAAGAGCGGTACGAGGTTCACCATAAAGTCGCGATCACCGACGGCGCGATCATTGCGGCGGCGAAATTGAGCCATCGCTACATCACTGATCGTCAGTTGCCGGACAAGGCCATCGACCTGATCGACGAGGCGGCCAGCCGTATTCGGATGGAGATCGATTCGAAGCCCGAAGTCCTGGATCGTCTGGATCGGCGCCTGATTCAACTGAAAGTTGAATCCCAGGCCCTGAAGAAAGAAGAGGACGAGCCGGCGAAGAAACGCCTGGAAAAACTCCAGGAAGAAATTGTTCGCCTTGAGCGCGAGTATTCGGACCTCGAAGAAATCTGGACCTCGGAAAAAGCCGAAGTGCAGGGTTCTGCGCAGATCCAGCAAAAGATCGAGCAGTCCCGCCAGGAGTTGGAAGCGGCACGCCGTAAAGGCGACCTGAACCGCATGGCCGAGTTGCAGTACGGGGTGATCCCGGACCTGGAGCGCAGCCTGCAGATGGTCGACCAGCACGGCAAGCCTGAGAACCAATTGCTGCGCAGCAAGGTGACCGAGGAAGAAATCGCCGAAGTCGTCTCGAAGTGGACCGGTATCCCTGTGTCGAAAATGCTCGAAGGCGAGCGCGACAAGCTGTTGAAGATGGAAAGCCTGTTGCACCAGCGCGTTATCGGCCAGGAAGAGGCTGTTGTCGCGGTGTCCAACGCGGTACGGCGTTCCCGGGCCGGGTTGTCCGACCCGAACCGTCCGAGCGGCTCGTTCATGTTCCTCGGCCCGACCGGCGTGGGTAAGACCGAACTGTGCAAGGCCTTGGCCGAGTTCCTCTTTGATACCGAAGAGGCCATGGTACGGATCGATATGTCCGAGTTCATGGAGAAACATTCCGTGGCTCGCCTGATCGGAGCTCCACCAGGCTATGTAGGGTACGAGGAGGGCGGTTACCTGACCGAGGCAGTGCGGCGCAAGCCTTACTCGGTGATCCTCCTGGACGAGGTCGAGAAGGCCCACCCGGATGTGTTCAACGTGTTGCTGCAAGTGCTGGAAGATGGCCGGCTGACGGACAGCCACGGGCGTACCGTGGATTTCCGTAATACGGTGATCGTGATGACCTCCAACCTGGGCTCGGTACAGATCCAGGAACTGGTGGGTGATCGTGAAGCCCAGCGTGCAGCGGTGATGGACGCGCTGACCAGCCACTTCCGGCCGGAGTTCATCAACCGGGTCGATGAAGTGGTGATCTTCGAGCCTTTGGCTCGGGATCAGATCGCGGGCATCACCGAGATCCAGTTGGGCCGCCTGCGCAGCCGTCTGGCGGAGCGCGAGTTGTCGCTGGAGCTGAGCCGCGAGGCGTTGGACAAGCTGATCGCCGTTGGTTACGACCCGGTGTATGGCGCACGGCCGTTGAAGCGTGCTATCCAGCGCTGGATCGAGAACCCGTTGGCACAGCTGATCCTGTCGGGCAGCTTTATGCCGGGCACCAGCGTCGAGGCTACGGTGGAGAACGACGAAATCGTCTTCCACTGAGTCCAGGCTGTAGTGCTATAAGAAGAGGCCCCGCATTGCGGGGCCTTTTTTTTCGATAGGGCGTTGAACTGTAAGGCAAAGGCTTGTAAAGTGCGCCCCGCAGCAACGTCAGCCCAACGGTTTCTTCTCCCCAAGGAGAAATCAGAAAGAAGCGCAAATCCTTGTCTTAAAAGCAATTTAAAGGGTTGACAGAGGTTTTTAAGATTGTAGAATAGCGCGCCTCAGAGGCACTAACGTAGCGATACGGAAGCGACGAAGAGAAGGTAACAAGCAACAACGTAACACTTTGAAATATGTAGTTCCGTGATAGCTCAGTCGGTAGAGCAAATGACTGTTAATCATTGGGTCCCAGGTTCGAGTCCTGGTCACGGAGCCAATTTCAAACCGGGGTATAGCGCAGTCCGGTAGCGCGCCTGCTTTGGGAGCAGGATGTCAGGAGTTCGAATCCCCTTACCCCGACCATATTTGGGTCGTTAGCTCAGTTGGTAGAGCAGTTGGCTTTTAACCAATTGGTCGTAGGTTCGAATCCCACACGACCCACCATTTTTGAGACCAGTTAACGCTGGAATCGAATCTTAAGATCAGAGGCCAAAAGCGCTGATCGAAGAAGGCGACTGAAAGGTCGCCTTTTTTTTACCGGGGTATAGCGCAGTCCGGTAGCGCGCCTGCTTTGGGAGCAGGATGTCAGGAGTTCGAATCCCCTTACCCCGACCATATTAAAAATCCTCGTATCGAAAGATACGGGGATTTTTTTTTGTGCGCGAAAATCCTGGGTTCACCACAAAAAAATGTGGGAGCGAGCAAGCCCGCTCCCACACTAACCGCGCCCCATCCGGGGCCGTGTTATCAGTGCAATTTAAGGCGCGGCTCGGTCCCTCGCCCAATCTTGCTCCCCAGCATCAGCATCGCCGTGCGGAAGAAGCCATACAGCGCCATCTGGTGCATGCGGTACAGCGACACATAGAACATCCGCGCCAGCCAGCCTTCCAGCATCACGCTGCCCGTCAGGTTGCCCATCAAGTTACCCACCGCCGAAAAACGCGACAGCGAGATCAGCGAACCGTAGTCGGTGTACTTGTACGACGGCAGGTCCTTGCCCTCGATCCGCAGTTTCAGCGACTTGGCCAGCAAGGACGCCTGCTGGTGAGCTGCCTGGGCCCGTGGCGGCACGTTGCGATCGGTGCCAGGTTGCGGACAGGCCGCGCAGTCACCAAAGGCGAAGATGTTCTCGTCGCGAGTGGTTTGCAGGGTCGGCAGCACTTGCAGCTGGTTGATGCGGTTGGTTTCCAGGCCGTCGATATCCTTGAGGAACCCAGGCGCGCGAATCCCCGCAGCCCAGACCTTGAGGCTGGCGGGAATCACCTGGCCGCTGCTGGTGATCAGGGCGTCGGCAGTCACTTCACTTACGGCGGAGTTGGTCAGTACGGTCACCCCAAGTTTCTCCAGGGTTTTGTGCACCGGCCCGCCGATACGCTCCGGCAGGGCAGGCAGCACCCGTGGGCCGGCTTCGATCAGGGTGATGTGCATGTTTTCCGGTTTGATCTTGTCCAGGCCGTAGGCCGCCAGTTCATGGGCCGCGTTATGCAGCTCGGCGGCCAGCTCGACCCCGGTAGCACCGGCACCGACGATGGCGACGCTGATCTGCTCCACCACATCCGTTTGCCCGGCATGGGCCCGCAGATAGTGGTTGAGCAACTGCTGGTGGAAACGCTCGGCCTGTTTGCGGGTGTCGAGGAACAGGCAGTGTTGCGCTGCGCCCTCGGTGCCGAAGTCATTGGTGGTGCTGCCGACCGCGATCACCAGGCTGTCATAGCCCAGCACGCGCGCAGGCACCAGTTCCCGGCCTTCTTCGTCGAGGGTGGCGGCCAGCTGGATTTTTTTCTGCTCGCGATCAAGCCCGCTCATACGCCCCAGCTGGAACTCGAAGTGGTTCCATTTGGCCTGGGCAACATAATTGAGTTCATCTTCCGAAGAGTTCAGCGAACCGGCCGCCACCTCGTGGAGCAAGGGTTTCCAGATATGGGTAAGGTTGGCGTCCACCAGCGTGATGCTGGCGGTGCCGCGCTTGCCCAGAGTCTTACCCAGGCGGGTAGCCAACTCCAGGCCGCCGGCGCCGCCGCCGACGATAATAATACGATGGGTCATGGGGATATCTCGCAAGGCTAAAAGAAATCGGTGCGGTTACCCGTGCGAGCGCAAGGCAGCTCATAGCGTCAGGTAACTCAAAAGGCGGCTCAGCAAACCCATGCCGATCACTGCAACCAGCACCACGGCAAGGAGCAGCCAGGGCCGGAAAGGCTTGCGCTCGACTTGGTTCTGGGACAGTTGCAGGTACTCTTCGACATGCTGTTGGTCGTCGGGGTTCAGGCGGCTGGTCATAAAGGCCTCGTCAGGTAGACGTTGCTAAAGGGCGCCACGTTACAGTCGTGTGATTGGCGGCATTGCAGGAAGCATAGTCGCCAACCCGATCACAGGCTGATGCCCACATCGAACACTATGCTGCGCCCCAGATTGTTGCGCAAGAAGTCCGGAGCGTCCGGATGAGCAAACAATACGCGGGCAAAGGTCGGGCCGACCAGGGACAACGAGCGCCAGCCCTGGCGCAGGTACTCGGTGGGCGGTGGAAAATGGCTGTTGAGGTCCAGCACTTCGCGCTTGAGACTGGCGAAGGCGATCAGGTCCAGCTCCCCCAGGTCCATCCCGCGCTCCTTATAGTTATGAGCCTTCTTGCGCAGGGTGGGTGCCAGGCGCAGCAGGAATTCGTGGGCGGGAATGCGCCGCGGCTTGGCTTCGCGCCGAACCAGTTGGCTCAGGGAAAAGGCACTGCGTCGACGCAACAGTTCGTCGCGCCACTCGTCGTTCAGGCGCCGGCCTTCGTCGAGTACGAAAAACACCTCGAAACTGGCGTCGCGAAACAGCACATCCGGCGGCTCTTGCCCGGCGGCGTGGAATTCTTCGGCACGGTAGGGCACGTTCAAGCCTTGCAACAGGCGCTGGCAGACCCAACGCTCACGCTCCCATTTGCGGGCATTGGACAGGAACGCGTTGGCTTGTTCGGCCGCTACGGTGAGCAGGCGCAAATAATCTGAGTCATCCATGTCACCAGCTTAGCGTCCAAATGATGACCGCAGGAAGTCCCGGGTCAAAAGGTCGGTGTAGACTTGTCGCTCGACAGTTTCCCGTGCTGAGAGGTGCGTGCAGTGAAGTTTTTTGTGGTGCTGTTCTTGAGTCTTCTGCCCTTGTGGGCCCAGGCCGTCGAGGTCGGTGAGCGTGTTGCACCCTGGACGTTGCTTGACCAGTTCGACCAGGCGTACACCCTGGATGACCAGGCGCAAACCCTGCTCGTCGCCCGCAGCATGGACGCGGCCAAAATCGTCGATGCGGCGCTGCAAGGCCAGCCCAAGGGTTATCTGGAGGCGCGGCATACCGTGTTTCTCGCGGATATCCAGCGTATGCCCCGGCTGATTGCGAAGCTGTTCGCGGTGCCGGCGATGCAGGCCTACAACTATCGCGTCATGCTCGACCGCGATGCGCGCATAACGCCGCGCTATCCGGCGCCTGTGGATAAAGTCCTGTGGCTGCAACTGAACCACGGCACGCTGGTGGCGCAGCACGAATACGCTTCCGCCGCTGAACTGCGCCAGGCCCTGGAGCAGGTGCAGCCGTGATCAGCGCAGCGGTGCTGGCGCCGGAAACCCTCAGCATCGGCTGGCTGCTGTATGCGCCGGTAGTGATGTGGGCGCTCCTGCGTTCGCCGTGGGTCGAACTGTTTGCCGACCGGCGGCGCCAGCATTTACTGTTTGGTACCGTGTTTGCGCTGTTTATGTTGTGGTTGGTGCGCCGGGATTTCGACACCGGTGTGTCCTACCACTTCATCGGCATGACCGCCGTGACCTTGTTGCTTGATTGGCCCCTGGCCATCGTCGGCGGGTTTGCCGCGCAGTTGGGCCTGGTGTTGCTCGGTCGCCAGGACCTGGCCGCCGTGGGCATCAACGGCATGCTGTTGATCCTGTTGCCGGTGCTGGTCACCGAAGGCTGTGCGCTGCTGGTGGAACGGGCGAAACCGCGTAACCCCTTTGTGTATATCTTCTGTTCGGGCTTTTTCGCCGCCGCGCTGTCGGCGTTGCTGTGCCTGCTGGTTGGCCTGGGGTTGCTATGGTTCGACGGCCGTTTCGCGATGCCGGAGTGGATCGAGGATTTCGTCGGCTACCTGTGGCTGATCATTTTCCCCGAGGCCTTTATCAACGGCATGGTGATCAGCGCCCTGGTGGTGTTTTGCCCTGAGTGGCTGGAGACATTCAACCGCACCCGCTACCTCTCGGCGCCCTGGAAGGACGACGATCCACGGCCTTGATCCAGGTCAAATCCTGTACACGTGAGTGGTCGCATGCTCTGCAAAATTTCCAGGAGCACGGAATCATGAGTGTGTACGAGTGGGCACGGCAGGAGTTACGCAGAAGCCAGGACGCGGCGCAGGAAATCGGCTTTGACCCGGGCTTGACCCTGCGCGCCATGCTCAGCGCGGTGGTGCAGCAGAGCAAGGGCGTACGCAGTTTTGAAGACCTGGCCGACGAGCTGCAATACCTTGCAGAGAATCTCGACGACCAGCAGGACTATGGCTTTATGCGGCCTTAGTGTTTGGGCTGAAAGTCTTCGGAGAACAGTTCGTCCTCGGCGTCCGGGCTGACCGGAATCTTGTGTTCTTCCGACGCCCAGGCGCCCAGGTCGATCAGTTTGCAACGGTCCGAGCAGAACGGGCGGTTGGGGTTGGTCGCTTTCCATTCCACGGGCGCGCCGCAGGTTGGGCATTCGACGGTCAAGGGTTGGCTCATGATCGGCCTCCACGCAAAGTAAGGTAAAAGTGGTGCAGTCGCTCGACCTCGGCATGCAGCCGGGCCAGGTCCTGGTCGTTGACCAGCACGTCATCGGCATGGCGCAGGCGGTCTTCACGGGTGGCCTGGGCCTTGAGAATCGCCTGCACCTGCTCTTCGCTGATGCCATCGCGCTGCAGGGTACGCTGAATCTGCAACGATTGCGGCACGTCGATAACCAGCACGCGCTGGGTCATGGTGTACTGGCCGGACTCGATCAGCAACGGTGACACCAGGATCGCGTAAGGCGATTGTGCGCGGGCCAGATGGCTGCGAATCTCCTCGTTGATCAGCGGGTGCAGTAAAGCCTCCAGCCAACGGCGCTCGTTGGGTACTTCAAAGATCAGCTTGCGCAACGCCCCGCGGTCCAGTTGCCCGTCAGGTTGCAGCACGCCCGCACCGAAATGCGCGGCAATCTGCACCAGGGCAGGGCGCCCGGGTTCGACGACCCAGCGCGCGGCGTGGTCGGCGTCAATCAAGTCCACGCCAAGCCGCACGAAGTGTTCGGCTGCCGCGCTTTTGCCACTGCCGATGCCGCCAGTGAGGCCAAGAATCCAGGGTGTTGCAACAGAAGTGGTCATCTGAAACCGACAGACTGCAAATAGAAGTCGGTTATTTGACCACCCCAGAGCAATGCAATCCAGCCGGCAATTGCCAGATACGGACCAAAAGGCATTGGCGTGGAGGCTTGGGCTTTGCGCAGGCGCAATAGAATCAGGCCACCCATCACGCCCACCATGGATGACAGCAGCAGCGTCATCGGCAGGATTTGCCAGCCGCCCCAGGCACCGAGCATTGCCAGCAGCTTGAAATCACCGTACCCCATACCGTCCTTGCCGGTGATCAGCTTGAACAGCCAGAAAACCGACCACAGGCTCATGTAACCGGCTACCGCGCCCCATAACGCATCGGGCAACGACACAAAAGCGCCGAAGCTGTTGAGGATCAATCCCAGCCACAGCAATGGCAGTATCAGTGCGTCCGGCAGCAGTTGGTGGTCTACGTCGATCAGGCTCATTGCCAGCAGGCCCCAGCTCAATACCAGCACTGCGCCGGCCTCCCAGCCAAAGCCGAAATGCCAGGCGACAACCGCCGAGATCAATCCACATGCCAACTCGGTGAACGGATAGCGCGCGCCGATCGGTTGATGGCAGCTCGAGCACCGCCCCTTGAGCAGCAGGTAGCTGAGCAGCGGGATATTCTCCCAGGGCCGAATCGGGTGGTTGCAGTGGGGGCAGCAGGAGTTGGGCCGCATCAGGTTGTAGGGGGCGGCCACCGGCTCGGCGGGCAGGCCAAGGACTTCATGGGCCTGGGCTCGCCATTCGCGCTCCAGCATCTTCGGCAGGCGCCATACCAGCACGTTGAGAAAACTGCCGACAATCAGGCCCAGCACCAGCGCAGCCGATACGAACACCCATGGCTGATAAACCAGGATTTCAGTCAATGGCGTGCTCAAAAGGCAGTACCGAGCTGGAAGATCGGCAGGTACATGGCGAGTACCAAGGCCCCGACGATGCCCCCGAGTACCACCATGATCAGCGGTTCCATCAGGCTGGTGAGGTTGTCCACCAGATTGTCGACGTCGGCTTCGTAGTGGCTGGCGACTTTTTCCAGCATGGTGTCGAGGGTGCCCGACTCCTCGCCGATAGCGGTCATCTGGATCGCCATGCCAGGAAACAGACCGCTTGTGGCCATGGATTCATTCAATTGGGTTCCGGTTGATACGTCGTGCCGCATGCGATTGATTGCCTGTTTGAACAGCCCATTGCCCGTGGCGCCGGCCACTGAGTCCAGTGCTTGCACCAACGGTACACCGGCAGCAAAGGTGGTGGAGAGCGTACGGGCGTAACGGGCGACCGCCGACTTTTTCAGCAGTGTGCCTGCCACGGGGGCTTTCAACAAACTGGCATCGAGCCAGTAGCGAAAGCCCGTGGATGCACCATAGGCTTTGCGCAACCCGATGAAACTGGTTCCTGCGGCCAGCATCAGCACCCACCCGTTTTGCTGGATGAACTCCGACAGGCTGATGACGCCCAGGGTAAAGCCCGGCAGTGGCGCATCGACGCCGGCAAACAGGCTTTGGAACTGCGGCACGACGTGTATCAGCAAGATCGCGCTGACCACGGTGGCGACTGCCAGCACCGTGATGGGATAGGTCATGGCTTTCTTGATTTTGGCTTTCAGCTGCTGGCTTTTTTCCAGGTGAATGGCGACCCGTTCCAGCAGTGCTTCGAGCGCGCCCGCCTGCTCGCCTGCTACGATCAGATTGCAGTACAGCTCATCGAAGTAGCGTGGCTGTTTTTGCAGCGCGGCTGCCAGGCTGCTGCCGGCGGCGATCTCCTGTTTCAAACCTTGTACCAGTGCCCGCATGTGCCGGTTTTCGACCCCTTCGGTAATGATGTCCAGCGCCTGCAACAGTGCAATGCCGGCCTTTAGCAGCGTTGCCAACTGGCGGGTGAAGAGGGCGATCTCTGTCGATTTGACCGGAGCTGCTAGGCTCGGCCAACCCCTGAATTTTTTCCGCACCCGCCCGGGGCTGATCCCTTGCTGGCGTAACAGGGCCTTGATCAATGCAGGATTATGGCCACTGGTTTCTCCAGATACTTTGCGCCCTTTGCGGTTGACGCCTTCCCAGGCATAGATCGCTGAAACATCATTCATTTCGCAGTTCCGCACGCCGACAGTGGAAGTTTTATAGCTTAGTCAGGTGACGGATTGGGGCCTGGGCGTCTTGAGCGAAAAAATGTCAGTTTGTGCGTCTTGTACAGGATTGGCTGCGCGGGGATGAGTACACTGGCGCGGTTACCGAGACGGGGTGCAGGATGCACCTTGCGACAGGTTTTATTCTGGAGAGTGAATGTGATGCGTCAGAAAGGCTTTACCTTGATCGAATTGTTGATCGTCGTGGCGGTCATCGGCATTTTGGCCACCATCGGCCTGCCCATGTACACCAAGCACCAGGCCAAGGCCAAGTTCACTGCCGGGCTGGCTGAAATCTCCGCGTTGAAGGCGGGCTTTGAAGACACGCTGAACCAAGGTACGCCGCCGACCCTGGCGTTGATTGGCGGGACCAGCCCCACCGCCAACTGCAAGATTGACGTGACCGGCGATGTCGCCACCGGTGCCGGCACCATTGCCTGCGAAATCCTCGATGCACCCGCACCGGTCCTGGGCAAGAGCATCACCTTGACCCGCAGCGCCACAACCGGCTGGAAGTGCGTCACCACGGCAGAAGATCAATACGCTGCCAAAGGGTGCGCCTCCGGCGGCGCATGATCGCAAGGTCGTCTACTGTTTAGCCAACAATGGAGAGCGCTTGCGTAAACCGCTCCACATCCGCCACAAGGAAGTAGAGGTTGCCGATGACGTTGTCTGTCCAGCAGCGGGGGAGCACATTCCTCGTCGTGGTGATGTGTTTGCTGACCCTGGCTATTTGCGCGCCTTTCAGCAGTCACGACTGGCAACGTGTGGTGCAGATATCGGTGGCGGTGTGTGCCGTGGTGTATGGGCTGTGCCTGCCGCGGGCAGACCGATGCGTCGATAGGCCGACAGCCGTCGGAGTGTTACTGATTGGTGTGATAGGCCTGGCTTCTGCCGTATTGGCCCATCAGCCGGTCTGGGCCTTGACCGAGCTGGCGCTGGCAATCAGTTGTTGCGCCATTGCCGTTACTTTCAGCCGGGTCAGGCGCAAGGGGGATGAGTCCCTGGATCGCGTGTTGATCCTGTTCGTATTGTTGCTGTGCCTGATCAAAAGTATTCAGTATCTGCATGCTGGCATCCTCGCGTTTTCCAGCGGTGCAGCGATATTGGACCCGGATCTGTTGCTTTCGGGGTTTTCCAATAAGCGCTTTTATGGGCAATTCCAGACCTTCACCCTGCCGCTGTTGGCACTTCCCTTGCTGATTTCAACTACCTCGCGTACAGCGCGGGCAATGGTGTTTGCGCTGCTCTGTGCCTGGTGGCTGATCGCGATCGCTGGCGGCACCCGTGGCACGTGGCTCGGTATGGGCATCGCCGGCTCCATGCTGGTGTTTTTTGGAGCGTCGGGGCGGCGCTGGCTGGCCTGGCAGTTGGCGGCGCTGGCCTGCGGGTTATTGCTGTATTGGTGGGTGTTCAGTGTGCTGGCCGGCTACCTGGGGCTTGAAGTTTCCAATGCTGCCGCAGACCGCCTGACGACCAGTTTGTCGGGGCGTGGGCCCATCTGGTGGCAGGCCTGGAGCATGATCGTTGAGCGGCCTTGGCTGGGCTTCGGGCCGATGCATTTCGCCGACATCGCCAACGACATTGCCGCGCATCCTCACCAGGCGCTCCTGCAGTGGGCCAGCGAATGGGGCGTACCGTCGGCCCTGTGTGTGATCGTGTTGGTTGCGCGGGCGAGTTGGGCAACGGTGGGTGTGTTGCGTGAGCGTGCGTTGTCGTTGGCGCCCGTGGATCTGCTGCGCCTGTGTCTGTTTGGCGCACTGGTGGGGGCTTTGACCCAGTCCATGGTGGACGGGGTGATTGTGATGCCCGTTTCGCAACTCTGGCTGGCGTTGGTGGTGGGCTGGTTGATGGCATTGCATGTGTGGCGAACTCCACCGGTCGCGCCGGCGCCGATATTTTACAGGACCTGGCTGGCGGCGAGTGTCGTGGCCATCGGCTTGCTGGTGTTCGTCGCGACTCGTGACGTGCCCCACCTCACGCAACGTAGCGAGCACTATATGAAACTGAGTGACGGTCATCTGCAGCCACGCTTTTGGGTGCAGGGCGTGATTGCCCTCGAAAAGCAGTGAGTTGCCGGACGTCCAAGGCAGTGCTAGCTTTAGCCCACCGCCCGTGTAGCTCAGTCGGTAGAGCAGCGCACTCGTAACGCGAAGGTCGCAGGTTCGATTCCTGTCTCGGGCAAAAAGGCAACACAGTTTTCAGATGATCCCAGAATGGTTCTGAAGGCCAGACGAACCGGTATTCATGCCTGTTCTTTTGTATCTGCGCGACCTTGATGACCCAGATGCATCCCCATTCCTCGATCTAAGAGAACGACATGACCACACAAGAAATGACCCAGGAAGCGCGGCACGAAGCAGCCCTCAAAAAGTACGTGGCGGAGTCGCCGGAACTGCTGGATGAGATCAAGGACCTGAGCGCCGATGATCAAAGGGACCAGATCCAATGGGCATTTGAGGATGAGGCCGAGGCTCAGGGCCTGCAGCCATGGGAATTGACCCTGAAGTACACCTCCACCCCCGAAGCGTTCGAGGCGGCGCGCCTGGCGTTGCACAAGGAGGCTGCCGAGGTGCTGGGTGTCGACTGGAACGAGTATTGCGGGATGAATAATCTCGCGATCTGACACAAGTTTAATGTGGCGAGGGAGCTTGCTCCCGCTGGAGTGCGCAGCGCTCCCAAGGTTTTTGGGGTCGCTTCGCAACCCAGCGGGAGCAAGCTCCCTCGCCACAAAAGCATGCGCTTACATTTAAAGGCGTTTCAGAGACTCAACCGCATCGACAAATCCACCGCCTTCACATCCTTGGTCATCGCTCCGATGGAGATGTAGTCCACGCCGGTTTCAGCGATGGGCAGCAAGGTGCTTTCGTTAATTCCGCCGCTGGCCTCCAGCTTGGCCTTGCCGCCGTTCAGGCGCACCGCTTCGCGCATGTCATCCAGGCTCAGCTCATCGAGCATGATGATGTCGGCGCCCGCCGCCAATGCTTCGCGCAGTTCCTCCAGGCTTTCCACTTCGATTTCCACCGGCTTGCCCGGGGCGATCTTGTGGGCGGCGCTGATGGCCTGGGCAATGCCACCGCAGGCCGCGATGTGGTTTTCCTTGATCAGGAACGCGTCATACAGGCCGATGCGATGGTTATGGCAACCGCCGCAGGTCACCGCGTACTTCTGCGCCAGGCGCAGGCCGGGCAGGGTCTTGCGGGTGTCCAGCAGCTTGACTTGGGTAGACGCGACAAAGTCCGCCAAATATTGGGCGCGGGTGGCAACGCCTGACAGCAGTTGCAGGAAATTCAGCGCACAACGCTCGCCACTGAGCAGCGAACGGGCCGGGCCTTCCAGGTGAAACAGCGCCTGGTTCGGGCTGACGCGCTCACCGTCGCGCACCTGCCAATGCACCGCAACGCGCGGGTCCAGCTGGCGAAACACCGCATCCACCCAGGCCGTGCCGCTGATAACGGCGGCATCGCGCGTAATGATCGTGGCCTTGGCCAGGCGTTCGGCCGGGATCAGTTGTGCGGTGATATCCCCACTGCCGATGTCTTCCAGCAGTGCGCGACGCACGTTGGCTTCGATTTCGGCGGTCAGGTCGGCTAGACGAAGATTGGGCATAACAGGCTCCACAAACAAAGTGCCTGGATTATAGGGGCAGGGCGGGCCTGAACCCAAGGCAAGCAAGTACCCCTGACGCGGCTTGTGCTGCTCATTTGCGCGGCCATCACAGAGTTTGCTGGCGCAACAACCCCCATTTGCAAGATAATCTCGCGCCTTGCAATTGGCGTCATAGCTTTGACGTCGCAGTGATAGCCCGATTTTCGCAGTGTTCCGGGGTGTTTGCTCCGTGACTGCACCGATCTTTCACACAATCGAATACCGCCGTTTCAGGAGGCCAGGATGCACAATGACGGGAAGGTGGTGCCGATCAATAAGGCACGGGCAACGCCATCGCCGCTTGCCCGCCTGCCGGTGGTGTTGCTTCAGGTCCGTGACAAGGCGGCGCAGCAACTCAGGCAGGGATTGCAGGAACTGTTTGATAACGCCGACGACACCTTGTTCGAAATGGCCGACAAGACCCGCAGCAATGTCGACCACGGTATTTTCTTTGAAGCCATGCGCGACTTGCGCCTCAAGCGCAAGAATTTCGAGCGTGGCTTCATGGAGCAGCTCTACGAGGCGTTTGCCAACCTTGGCACTGTGGAGCGCGGCGACCTGCAACTGATTCCGGTGGTGTCCTACACCGCGGTGCCTGGTGTTTCCGGCGATGAGCTGGAAAAAGCCGTCGCCCTTGAGGCCATGCTTGGCAAGGTGCTGCGCCGTGATGGCCTGGCCCTTGGGCAGTTGACGGCCAGGTTGAGCGCGCTGCTCGACAACCCGCTGGACGATCGGGACAACCCCCTTGGCCCGGCGATGCTGTGCGCGTTCTTCCTGCAAGCGGGACGCAGCCTTGGCGTGGAAATCCGGGTCAAGCTGATCATTCTCAAGCTGTTTGAAAAATACGTCCTCAGTGATGCCGACCTGCTGTACGGCGAAGCCAATCAGTTGTTGATCGCCACCGGCGTCTTGCCCGAACTCAAGGCCGTGCCATCGCGGCGTGCCGTCGCCACCGCTGAGTTGCCCGAAGACGCGCGCCCCGCTGCCGAACATCCCGCCGACGACAGCGGGCAGGAAGTCTTCGCGGCGCTGCAGGAGTTGTTGTCTGCCGTGCGCGGCAGTGTGGCCCCCACCCTCGAGGCCAGTGCCGAGACCCAGCCGATTTCCACCCGCGACCTGCTGCGCCTGCTCTCCCATTTGCAGCAATATGTGCCCGCGCCCGAGGTCGAGGATGATTTCGACCTGCGCAACCAGCTTGAACAGCTGCTGACCCGAGTCAGCGTCAAGAGCGGCAAGTCGCGGGTGGTGGAGGATGCTGACGAGGATGTGATCAACCTGATCGCCATGCTCTTCGAGTTCATCCTCAACGACGGCACGGTGCCCGAGTCCCTCAAGGCGTTGATTGCCCGCCTGCAGATTCCGATGCTGAAGGTGGCGGTACTGGACAAGAGCTTTTTCAGCCGCGCCAATCATCCGGCGCGGCGCCTGCTCAATGAAATCGCCGCGGCCGCCATGGGCTGGAGCCGACGCGACGACTATCAGCGTGACAGCCTGTACCTGCACATCGAGCAGGTGGTGCAGCGGTTGTTGAACGACTTTGTGGATGACCCGGCGATTTTCTCCCAGCTGTTGGCGGAGTTCACCGCGTTCAGCCATGACGAGCGACGCCGCAGCGAATTGCTGGAACAACGCACCCGCGATGCGGAAGAGGGGCGCGCCCGTACCGAAATCGCCCGTCAGCGGGTGGCCGAGGCCCTCAATCGGCGGTTGCTGGGCAAAATGCTGCCCGCGTTCGTCGTGCAGTTCCTGCAGCAAGCCTGGAGCCAGGTGCTGTTGCTGGCGTGCCTGAAACATGGCGATGACTCGCCGCAATGGGCAGCCGGGCTGCGCACCATGGACGAGTTGATCTGGAGTGTGGGCCTGAACGAAGACACCGAAGCCGGCCGGCACTTGCTGGAGCAGTTACCGGGCTTGCTCAAGGCCTTGCGGGATGGGTTGAGCGGCGCGGCATTTGATCCCTTCATCACCCGGGATTTTTTCACCCAGTTGCAAACCCTGCATGTTCAATCGTTCCGGGGCGACGCAGGCGAACAACCTTCGCTGTCGCCGATCGAGGTGCGCGAGGCATTCGTCCTCCATCCGGCTGCACCGGCCATTGCGGTGAGCCTGCCGGAAGATGATCCCGACCTGCTCAAGGCTCGCCAGTTGCGGGTCGGTTGCTGGGTCGAGTTCCAGGAAGACGCTGAAAACACCCTGCGTTGCAAGCTGACGGCGATTATTGCGCCGGGCAATACCTGTATTTTCGTCAATCGAACCGGCCTCAAGGTTCTGGAAAGAAGCCCGGTTGAACTGGCATTGGAGTTCAAGCGCGGCGCGGTGCGAACCCTGGACGATGCGCTGCTGTTCGACCGTGCCCTGGCCTCGGTGATTGGCAACCTGCGTCAACTTCATCGCGCCAAGTGATCGCAACCAGACAGCGGAACGCGGCATACTGAGTCACCCCAGCCTCGTTCAAGGAACCTGTATGCAGTTGGACCCCGCCAGCGGTTGGTGCCAGGGCATTCGTCATTGCCCCTCGCCCAACTTCAACGAGCGCCCCGGTGGCGAGATTTCCCTGTTGGTGGTGCACAACATCAGCCTGCCGCCTGCGCAATTCGCCACCGGCAAGGTGCACGAGTTTTTCCAGAATCGTCTGGATGTCACGGAACATCCCTACTTTGAAGGCATTGCCGACCTACGGGTTTCTGCGCATTTTCTGATTGAGCGTGAGGGTGCGGTGACGCAGTTTGTCTCGTGTCGGGACCGGGCCTGGCATGCCGGTATATCCAGCTTTGAAGGCCGCGAGACCTGTAACGACTTTTCCTTGGGGATCGAGCTGGAAGGCACGGACGACCTGCCTTTCACCGATGCCCAGTATCAATCCCTGATTACCCTGACGCGCCAGTTGCTGGCGGCGTACCCGGGCATTACCCGCCAGCGCATTTGTGGCCATAGCGATATCGCCCCGGGACGCAAGACCGATCCCGGACCCGCTTTTGATTGGGCGCGCTTTCGCAGCGCCTTGCAGGATGGAGGACACGCACAATGAGTTTTCTGGTGTTGGTGCTGGCGGTATGGATCGAGAAGTTCTCGGCCCTGCGCCAGCGTATACAACGTGATGGCGGCTGGCTGCGTGAGCTGGCCAAGCTGGAATCGAGCGCCAGCCTTGGGAAGCAGCCATGGCTGATCCTTGCCCTGCTGGTACTGCTGCCGGTGGCCTTGCTCGCGCTGTTGTTGCTGGTGCTGGAGCCCGTCGCCTATGGCCTGTTGGCGCTGCCGGTGCATTTGCTGGTGGTGATCTACAGCCTGGGCCGTGGCGATCTATTGGCCGGGCTGGGACCGTTTCGGGATGCCTGGCGCCGGGGTGACCTGCAAGCCGCCGAGCATGTGGCCGAGCGCGACTTGAGCATCAGCGCCGACAGTGGCGAGCAGTTGCTGGAACGGGTCCAGGGCCATCTGTTGTGGCAGGCCTACCAAAGCTTCTTTGCGGTGATTTTCTGGTACTTCCTCCTCGGACCGGTTGCGGCCCTGGCCTACCGGCTGCTGGCGCTGGCCACCGAAAACAGCCAGAACCCGCTGGTAGCCGAACGTGCCGGGCAATTGCGCCATGCCTTCGACTGGTTGCCGGTACGCCTGCTGGCGGCAAGTTTCGCCTTGGTGGGCAACTTTGTGGCGGTCGGCCGGGTGATGCTGCATGAGCTGCTGAGCTGGGACATCACGGCGGCGCAACTGGTGGACAAGGTCGGCCTGGTGGCCGCTGAAATCCCGCCGCCGGTGGTGGGCGCCGAGGGCATCAACAGCCTCGACCGAATCTGGGAACTGCTGCTGCGCGCCGCCGTGCTGTGGTACGCCGGCTTCGCCATCTGGACCGTGCTGCCCTGATCCACCCCTGTAGGAGCGAGCTTGCTCGCGAAAAACGCAAGGACACCGCGTGCATCCAGATAGCGCGCGTTATCGTTGACGTTCTTCGCGAGCAAGCTCGCTCCTACCTCGTTAACCTTAAGTTACAAACCTCCTTTTCGAATTGAGCTATACAGACAGAGCGCCAAATAGTGGCTATCTGCCGCCGCCCTGCGCCCTCAATAAAAATAAAAGAAAAGGGAGTTCACCTGTGAAGAGCTTGCTCTATCCCGCCGTCGCGTTCATGAACCGCCTGACCTTCGGCATGAAGTTCAGCCTGATCAGCGTGCTGTTCCTGTTGCCCATGCTGGCTACCAATTACTACCTGGTGCGTGATTCCTGGCGTGAATTCCAGGGCACCCGCATCGAGCTGCAAAGCCTCGACCTGCTGGGCAGCAGCCTGGCCCTGCGTCGCGACCTGGAAACCTTGAACAACCAGGTGCAGATCAACGCAACTCTTGGCCAGTCGGGCAAGGCCGGTGATATCGAAGGCAAGATCGTCGCCCTTGAACAGAGCCTGTTGCAGCGCCTGCAAAGCTTCCAGGCGCTGTCCGCCGACCCCGAACAAGCCGCCGCCTTCGAAGGCAAACGCGATGAAATGATCGCTGCGTTCAAGGCCCAGCAACAGGAAACCTCGCTGCTCAGCAAAAGCGCGCTGATCGGCAAACTCCTCAACAAGGCGCAAATGCTCAGCCAGATCATTGCCAGCCAGTCGGGCTTGAGCCGTGACCGCCAAGGTGACCTGCGCCAACTCAGCGAACTGATCACCAGCGTCACTCCGCTCGTCACCCAGACCCTGGGCGAAGGCCGGGCGATGGGGGCTTATTCGCTGGGCCAGGGCTTTCTCAACTCATCTTCCAGTACCCGCTTTGATGAATTGCTGCAGCAACTGGAAAAACTCCAGGCCGAATATGGCCTGAAACTGCAAGACGCCCTCGGCGCCAGCAAACCCGCTCACGCCGCCCTGGCGAGCCTGGCGGACGCGAGCAAAGCCAGCCTCAAGCAAGGCAGTGAGTTGTTCGAAGAACAGGTCGTCATGGCCGAAACCCTGGACGCCCCGTGGCAAGGGTTCTACGACGAAGTCAGCACATTGATGGCCAAGACCTATCAGTTGGACGAAGCCACCCTGGCGTTCCTCGAGCAGCAACTGGAGCAGCGCCTGTCGGAAAACCGCACACACATGATCGGGTTGGTGGCAGCCCTGTCGTCGGTGTTTTTGCTGATCTTCTACCTGTACGCCGGGTTTTACGCCTCCACCCGCACCACCCTGCGTCGCCTCGGAGCGATGATGGACAAGGTGGCGGCGGGCGACATGACCGTCACCTTCGTCGCCCACAGCCGTGACGAACTGGGGGACTTGGGCCAGGTGTTCAACGGCACTGTGGCCAAGATCCATGACTTGATCGAGCGGGTAGGGCACACCGTCAACCAGGTCGAACACCAGGCCGGGCAAGTGGAGTCGGTTTCGGCCAGCAGCAACCAGGCCGTGTCCGGCCAGCGCAGCCAGATCGAGCAAGTGGCCACCGCCATGAACCAGATGTCATCCACTGCCCAGGAAGTGGCCCGCAGCGCGGCAGCGGCGGTCAGCAGCGCCCACAGCGTCAACGATGAAACCGTCAGCGGTCGTGGCCTGGTGCAGTCCCAGCAAGGCAGCATCGCAGCGTTGGCCTCGGAGATCGATCAATCGGTGCGGGTGATCAACCAGCTGGCCATCGATAGCCAGTCCATCAGCCGCGTACTGGACGTGATCAAGAGCATTGCCGAACAAACCAATCTGCTGGCGCTGAATGCCGCCATCGAGGCCGCGCGCGCCGGTGAGCAAGGGCGCGGTTTCGCCGTGGTGGCCGATGAGGTGCGCACCCTGGCCCGGCGCACCCAGCACTCCACCGAGGAAATCGAGCAGATGATCGCCAAGCTCCACAGCGGCGTCGGCGCGGCGGTGAAGGCCATGGGCACCAGTCACGAGATGGCCAATGGCACGGTGGGCCAGTCGGAAAAAGTCCAGCAGGCTCTGGAAAATATCCTCGGCGCCGTGGGCATGATCGTCGACCAGAACCAGCAGATTGCCGCTGCCGTCGAGCAGCAGACCGCCGTGGCCCACGATATCGATCAGAACATCGTTGAAATCAACCGTGCCGGTGAACACGCGGCGCAGGGCGCGCACCAGACCGAAGAGGCCAGCCGGCAGTTGTCCTTGCAGGTGATCGAGCTGAAGCAGTTGATCGGTGCCTTTCGGGTGTGAGGTTTGGCTGTAGGACTACTTCGAAGATGGCGTGGCATTTGTCTTATTTTTGGTGCTGATCTTTTTCCGCTGCCAAAATAGACCAAAATTTGTGCCACATATTTCTCGGAGGTTCGCTTATGACCGCTGCCATTGTCGGCGTCAGAGGGCATTGCGTCCTTTGCGATGTGTCCTTTGAACTCAAGCCCTGGCAGCTCAATGCCATTGCCATCAACGAACCCTTTGAGTGCCCGTATTGCCACAAAGGCGTGGAACCGAGTTGCCCCAAGCAGTTGAAGCAGTTCAAGTCCCTGGAGAACCTGGGCCTGCTGCGCCCGAGCATGATCGTACTCACCAGCGCCGCGCTGCTGGTGGCACTGGTGGCGGAGTGGATAGGGCTGATCAGCGTGATCGGGCAGCTCAACATCTCACTGGTGGCTGTGCTGATCTACTTCATCACCTTGCGCTATGCCCGTCATCGCCAGCGAATGACCCTGACACTGCGTGAGGTAAAACCCTTACCAGTTGAATAGCTCGCAGGCATTGCGGGTGCTCGCTTGCGCCAATGCTGAAGGACTGATGCCCATGCGCTCCGCCAGAGCGGTGCAGATGTCGGGCAGGTGTTCGGGGCTGTTGCGCTGGCCGGGGTACATCACGGGCGCCATGTCCGGCGAGTCGGTTTCCAGCACTACGGTTTCCAGTGGCAGGCGGGCGATCACCTTGTGCATCCGCAGGGCTTGGGGCCATGTCGCCGCGCCGCCCAGGCCCAGTTTGAAACCGAGCTTGATGTACTCGCGAGCCTCTTCCTGGCTGCCGGCAAATGCGTGAATGATGCCGCCCCGTGGCAGGCGAATGCGCTTGAGGGTGGCGATCACGGCGGCGTGGCTGCGGCGCACGTGCAGCAGCGCCGGGAGCTGGAAATCCACGGCCAACTTCAGTTGGGCTTCAAACAGCGCCTGCTGGCGTTCGCGATCCAGTTGTTCGAGGAAGTAATCCAGGCCGATTTCCCCCACCGCACACAGTTGCCGGTGGCCGCTCAGGCGGGTCAGCCAGTCGCCCAGCTCCGTCAGGTCGGCGGGGCGATGGTCGTCGAGATACACCGGATGCAGGCCGAAAGCGGCGAATAGATCCGCGTCCGTTTGCACCAGGTCCCACAGCCGTTGCCAATTCTGCTGATAGACCCCCAGCACCACCATCCGGCGCACACCCGACTCGCGACTGCGCATCAGGACTTCACTGCGGTCGGCATCGAAGTCCGGAAAGTCCAGATGGGTGTGGCTGTCGATCAGCTCCACACCGCTTACTCCGCGTGAATCCGCTGCTTGAAGGTACGGCCGATGGCATGCACGCCCGGCGCGTAGTGCTGTTCTTCAATGGCCGCCAGTGCCAGGCGCAGCGCGGTGTCGGCGATCAATTGATGCTGCTGGGCCATGGCGTTCACCGGCAGCGGCAGGAAGTCCAGCAACTGGGTGTCGCCAAAGGTGCCGAGGCGCAGGGGGCGGGATTTGAGCGGGAAATCATGCAGCGCATCAAACACCCCTTGCAGCAGCACGTAGGACGTCGTCACCAGCGCGTCAGGTAAATGCCCCAGGCTTTGCAGCAATTGCTCCATCAACTGTCGGCCACAGTCGCGACTGAAGGCCTCGCCCTGTTCGATCAGCACTTCACCGCTGAAGTCTTTCAGCGCTTCCTTGAAGCCGGCGGTACGTTCCTGGCTGATGCTCAGCTCGGGCCGGGCGCCGATCAACACGATCTGCTTGGGCAGCGGTTGCAGCAGGCTGCTGGTCAATTGCTGGCAGGCCTGGCGATCATCACTGACCACCGAGCAGAACTGCGTAGACTCCATGACCCGGTCGATGGCGATCACCGGCAAGCCCTTGGCTTGCAGTTCACGGTAGCTGTCGTCGCTGGCCGGCAGGCAACTGGCAACAAACAGCGCATCGCAACGGCGGGCGCGGAACAACTGCAGCAATTGCCGTTCACTGTTGGCGTCGTCGTCGGAGCTGGCGATCAGCAGTTGATAGCCACGGGCCCGCGCGCCTTGTTCCAGAAGCTTGGCGATCCGGGCGTAACTGGGGTTTTCCAGGTCCGGCAGGATAAAGCCCAGGGTACGGGTGTGCCGGCTGCGCAGCCCGGCGGCCTGGGGGTTGGGCGTAAAGCCATGTTCTTCAACCACGGCGCGCACCCGTTCGACGGTTGCGCTGCTGATCCGTTGCTGTTCGGCCTTGCCATTGATGACGTAGCTGGCGGTGGTCACGGACACACCGGCAATGCGCGCGATATCACTGAGTTTCAAACCGGGATTTCCTTGTTTTTTAGAGCTTGCCCCGACATTTTGTCCAATCGTAACCGATTACTGCAGCCGACCATTGTCGCAACTCAACAGCCGAGTGGCTCTTCAATCATGCTTAATTAACGCGTAATCTGCCATAAATTCTAGATTAAACGTTTCAGCAAGCGTATTTTTACGATTATCGCGACGAACGTGGTCCTGCCAACTGACCACTCAGTCAATTTTATTCGAACGCTTTTGCACTGATTTATTCAAAATAATACCTAGTGCGCCCGCCGCACTAACTAGGAGAACGGCATGCTTGAGCTCACCCACGAGCAGATTTCCATGGGCCAGACGGCTGTGGATAAGTCTGCTGCCTTGCAACTGCTGGCTGAAAAACTGGTGGCCGATGGCCTGGTCGCCGAGGGATACCTCAGTGGCTTGCAAGCGCGTGAAGCCCAGGGCTCGACCTTTCTCGGCCAAGGCATCGCCATCCCCCACGGCACCCCGGAGACCCGCGACCAAGTGTTCGCCACCGGCGTGCGCCTGCTGCAGTTTCCCGAAGGTGTGGATTGGGGCGATGGCCAGATCGTCTACCTGGCGATCGGCATTGCCGCCAAATCCGACGAACACCTGCGCCTGCTGCAACTGCTGACCCGCGCCCTCGGCGAGACCGACCTGGGCCAGGCCCTGCGTCGCGCCGGCTCCGCCGAAGCCTTGCTGAAGCTGCTGCAAGGTGCGCCGCAGGAGTTGGCGCTGGATGCACAGATGATCGGCCTGGGCGTGTCGGCTGACGATTTCGAAGAGCTTGTCTGGAGAGGCGCGCGCCTGTTGCGCCAGGCCGATTGCGTGAGCAATGGTTTTGCCGCCGTGCTGCAGCAAGTCGACGCGCTGCCCCTGGGCGATGGCCTGTGGTGGCTGCACAGCGAGCAGACGGTCAAACGTCCGGGCCTGGCCTTTGTCACTCCGGACAAACCCATGCGTTACCTGGGCCAGCCCTTGAGTGGCCTGTTCTGCCTGGCCAGCCTGGGCGAGGCCCACCAAACCTTGCTCGAACGCCTGTGTGCCTTGCTGATCGAAGGTCGCGGCCAGGAACTCGGCCGCGCCACCAGCAGCCGCGCCGTGCTGGAAGTGCTCGGCGGTGAGTTGCCTGCCGACTGGCCAAGCGTGCGCATCGCCCTGGCCAACGCCCACGGCCTGCATGCGCGCCCGGCGAAGATCCTCGCGCAACTGGCGAAAAGTTTTGACGGTGAAATTCGTGTGCGCATCGTTGATGGCGACGTCAGCGCCGTGTCGGTAAAAAGCCTGAGCAAGTTGCTGAGCCTCGGCGCGCGTCGTGGCCAGGTGCTGGAGTTTGTCGCAGAACCGGGCATAGCCGGCGACGCCTTGCCGGCCTTGTTGGCGGCGGTGGAAGAAGGCCTTGGCGAAGAAGTCGAGCCGCTGCCGGCGGTCAGCGTTCAACAGGCTGTGGTCGACATCGAACCGGTGCTCAGCGCGCCAGTGTCCGGCAGCCTGATCCAGGCCATCGCCGCCGCCCCTGGCATTGCGATTGGCCCGGCGCATATCCAGGTGCTGCAACCCTTTGAATACCCATTGCGCGGCGAGTCGTCGGCGGTCGAGCGTCAACGCCTGCACGCGGCATTGGCCGATGTGCGCCGGGATATCCAGGGCCTGATCGAGCGCAGTAAATCCAAGGCCATTCGCGAGATCTTCATCACCCACCAGGAGATGCTCGACGACCCGGAACTGACCGACGAAGTCGAGACGCGCCTCAAGCAAGGCGAAAGCGCCGAAGCGGCCTGGATGAGCGTGATCGAAGCCGCCGCCAAACAGCAGGAGTCGCTGCAGGACGCCTTGCTTGCCGAGCGCGCGGCCGATCTGCGTGACATTGGCCGCCGCGTGCTGGCGCAACTGTGTGGCGTCGAAACTGCTCAGGAGCCCGACGAACCCTACATCCTGGTGATGGACGAAGTCGGCCCCTCGGACGTGGCACGCCTGGATCCGGTGCGTGTCGCCGGCATCCTCACTGCCCGTGGCGGCGCCACCGCCCACAGCGCCATCGTCGCCCGTGCCCTGGGCATTCCGGCGCTGGTGGGCGCAGGCCCTGCCGTGTTGCTGCTGGCGTCCGGCACTCCGCTATTGCTTGATGGCCAGCGCGGTCGCCTGCATGTCGACGCCGACGCCGCCACCTTGCAGCGCGCCACCGTCGAGCGCGACACCCGCGAACAACGCCTGCAAGCCGCTGCCGCGCAACGCCATGAGCCGGCCCTGACCCGCGACGGCCATGCCGTTGAAGTGTTCGCCAATATCGGCGAAAGCGCCGGGGTTGCCAGCGCGGTGGAGCAGGGCGCCGAAGGCATTGGCCTGCTGCGCACCGAACTGATTTTCATGGCCCACAAACAGGCGCCCGACGAAGCCACCCAGGAAGCCGAATACCGCCGCGTGCTCGACGGCCTCGGCGGCCGGCCACTGGTGGTGCGCACCCTCGATGTAGGTGGCGACAAACCGCTGCCGTACTGGCCGATCGCCAAGGAAGAAAACCCCTTCCTCGGCGTGCGCGGCATTCGCCTGACCCTGCAACGCCCGCAAATCATGGAAGCGCAGTTGCGCGCGCTGCTGCGCTCGGCGGACAACCGTCCGCTGCGCATCATGTTCCCCATGGTCGGCAGCGTTGACGAGTGGCGCCAGGCCCGTGAGATGACCGAGCGCCTGCGCCTGGAAATCCCGGTGGCCGACCTGCAACTGGGGATCATGATCGAAGTGCCGTCGGCCGCCTTGCTCGCGCCGGTGCTGGCCAGGGAAGTGGACTTCTTCAGCGTCGGCACCAACGACCTGACCCAGTACACCCTGGCCATCGACCGTGGCCACCCGACGCTGTCGGCCCAGGCGGATGGCCTGCACCCGGCGGTGCTGCAATTGATCGACATCACCGTGCGCGCCGCCCATGCCCATGGCAAGTGGGTGGGCGTGTGCGGCGAGTTGGCGGCCGACCCGCTGGCGGTTCCGGTGCTGATCGGCCTGGGTGTGGATGAGCTGAGCGTCTCGGCGCGCAGCATCCCCGAGGTCAAGGCGCGGGTACGTGAATTCAGTCTGGTCGAGGCTCAAGGCCTGGCCCAAAAAGCCCTGGCGGTGGGTTCTCCCGCCGAAGTGCGTGCGCTTGTGGAGGCCGTGTAAATGGCAAGGATTTTAAGCCTGACGCTGAACCCGGCGTTGGACCTCACGGTACGCCTGGCCCGCCTGGAACCGGGTGAGGTCAACCGCAGCGAAGCGATGATCACTCACGCCGCCGGCAAGGGCGTGAACGTGGCCCAGGTGCTGGCGGACCTTGGCCATCAGGTGACCGTGGGCGGCTTTCTTGGGGAGGACAATCCTCAAGCGTTTGAGATGCTGATTGCGCGGCGTGGTTTTACCGATGCGTTTATTCGTGTGCCGGGCGAAACCCGCAGCAATATCAAGATCGCCGAGCAGGATGGACGGGTAACGGACGTCAACGCACCCGGGCCGATAGTCAGTGAGCAGGCGCAACAGGCGCTGCTTGAACAACTGGCGCGGATTGCACCCGGATACGATGCGGTCGTCGTGGCCGGCAGCCTGCCTCGTGGCATCACCCCACAGTGGTTCCAGGGCTTGCTGCAGCAACTGAAAAACCTTGGTTTGAAAGTCGCCCTGGACACCAGTGGTGAAGCCTTGCGCGCCGGGCTGAATGCCGGCCCCTGGTTGATCAAACCCAACACTGAAGAACTGGCCGATGCCTTGGGTCATTCCACGGATGCAATCCGCGAGCTGCACCAGCTGGGTGTGGAACATGTGGTGGTCTCCGACGGTGCTGCGGGCGTGAGCTGGTATAGCCCCGGCACGGCGTTGCACGCCACGCCGCCCAAGGTCAGCGTGGCCAGCACCGTGGGTGCCGGGGATTCGTTGCTGGCCGGGATGCTCCACGGTTTGCTGACCTTCGACGTGCCCGAAACCACCTTGCGCCGCGCCACCGCAATCGCCGCGATGGCGGTCACGCAGATCGGCTTCGGCATCACCGACGACGCACAGCTTGAGTCTTTGCAGAGCGGCGTCCACGTGCGCCCGCTGACAGAACAATAAGAGGGTTGGTCATGAAGTTAGCCATTGTTACTGCCTGCCCGAATGGCATGGTCACCAGCGTGCTGTGCGCCCGCTTGCTGGACGCCGCCGCGCAACGCCAGGGCTGGAGCACCAGCGTCGAAGTGGTCGATGTGCAACACCCGGAACGCCAGTTGTCGGCGGCCACGATTGAGGCCGCTGAGTGGGTGTTGCTGGTCACCAGCACCCCGGTGGATATGCAGCGTTTTGTCGGCAAGCGCGTATTCCGCAGCACGCCGGCCCAGGCGTTGCAGGATGTGGAAGCGGTGTTGCGTCGCGGGGCCGAAGAGGCCCAGGTGCAGGTGGCTGAAGCGGCTCCGGCTAAAAGCACGCCGCGTATCGTTGCGATCACCGCGTGCCCGACCGGCGTCGCCCACACCTTCATGGCTGCCGAAGCGTTGCAGCAAACAGCCAAGCGCCTGGGGTATGACCTGCAGGTGGAAACCCAGGGGTCGGTAGGCGCCCGCACGCCGCTGAGCCCAGAGGCGATTCGTGACGCCGACGTGGTGCTGTTGGCGGCGGATATCGAAGTCGCCACCGAGCGATTTGCCGGCAAGAAAATCTATCGCTGTGGCACCGGGATTGCGCTCAAGCAATCGGAGGCGACTCTCAACAAGGCGCTGGCCGAAGCCAAGCAGGAGTCCGCCGCCAGCGGTGGCGCTGCCAAGCCGGAAAAGACCGGTGTCTACAAACACCTGCTTACCGGCGTGTCGTTCATGCTGCCGATGGTGGTGGCGGGTGGTCTGCTGATCGCCCTGTCGTTCGTGTTCGGCATTCATGCCTTTGAAGAAAAAGGCACCCTGGCCGCCGCGCTGAAAACTGTCGGTGACCAGGCCTTCATGCTGATGGTGCCGCTGTTGGCAGGCTACATCGCCTATTCGATTGCCGACCGTCCGGGCCTGGCGCCCGGGATGATCGGCGGCCTGCTGGCCAGCACCTTGGGTGCAGGGTTTATCGGCGGGATCTTCGCCGGTTTCCTGGCTGGCTACTGCGTCAAATTCATCAGCCGCGCGATCCGCTTGCCACAGAGCCTGGAAGCCCTCAAACCGATCCTGATCATCCCGTTGCTGGCGAGCCTGTTCACGGGCCTGGCGATGATTTACCTGGTGGGGCCGCCGGTGGCGCAGATGCTCACCGGCCTCACGGATTTCCTCAGCACCATGGGCACTACCAACGCCGTGCTGCTGGGCATCTTGCTGGGCGGCATGATGTGCGTCGACCTGGGTGGGCCGATCAACAAGGCGGCCTATGCGTTTTCCGTCGGCCTGCTGGCGGCCCAGAGCGGCGCGCCGATGGCCGCGACCATGGCCGCCGGTATGGTGCCGCCGATTGGCATGGGCATCGCCACCTTGCTGGCGCGACGCAAGTTCGCCCAGACCGAACGCGAGGCCGGCAAGGCGGCGCTGATCCTCGGCATGTGCTTTATCTCCGAAGGCGCGATTCCGTTTGCCGCCAAGGACCCGCTGCGGGTGATCCCGGCCAGCATCGCCGGCGGCGCATTGACCGGTGCGCTGTCGATGTATTTCGGCTGCAAGCTGATGGCGCCCCATGGCGGTTTGTTCGTGATGCTGATCCCGAATGCAATCAACCATGCGCTGCTGTATCTGTTTGCGATCGTGGCGGGGAGTTTGTTGACGGCGGTGGTGTATGCCTTGATCAAGCGGCCCGAAGCGGTCGAGTTGACGGTCGCGCCCGTCAAGGTCTGACTCGGTCAATGTGGGAGCTGGCTTGCCTGCGATAGCGGTGCATCAGCAACAGGGATGTCAACTGGCAGTCCGCCATCGCAGGCAAGCCAGCTCCCACATTTGATCTCCAGTGTCTGAGAGGGTGTCACACGCCCTTCACGCCCCCATGCTTAAGTTTCCCTTTTGCTGCTCGAGAGGGAACCTGCATGAGCCACTTCAATCTCGGCCGCCGCCGCGTGATGCAAGCCGTCGGCGCCGGCCTGTTGCTGCCGGGCCTCGCGCCAGCGGTGATCGCTTCGGTCAAGGACCGCCCGCAACTCACCGACGGCGTGCAGTCCGGCGACCTGCTGGGCGACCGCGCGATGATCTGGAGCCGCAGCGACCGCCCGGCACGGATGGTGGTGGAGTGGGACACCCGCAGCGTGTTCAGCAACCCGCGCAAATTCGTCTCGCCCCTGGCCGACAGCCGCACCGACTTCACCGCCCGTGTCGAACTCACCGGCCTGCCCGTCGACCAGGCGATTTTCTACCGTGTGCACTTCGAAGACGCCCAGACCGGCGTGGCCAGCGAGCCCTGGTTCGGCCACCTGCGCAGCGTGCCGCAACAGCGCCGGGACATCCGCTTCGTATGGAGCGGCGATACCGTTGGCCAGGGCTTCGGCATCAACCCGGACATCGGCGGCATGCGCATCTACGAAGCCATGCGCCTGCGCCTGCCGGACTTCTTTATCCACAGCGGCGACACCATCTACGCCGACGGCCCGGTGCCCGCGCAACTGACCACCGAAGACGGACGCCTCTGGCGCAACATCACCACCGAAGCCAAGAGCAAAGTCGCCGAAACCCTGAATGAATACCGAGGTAACTACCGCTACAACCTGATGGACGAAAACGTGCGCCGCTTCAACGCCGAAGTGCCGCAGATCTGGCAGTGGGACGACCACGAAGTGATCAACAACTGGTCGCCGAGCAAGCAACTGGATGAGCGCTACAAGACCCGCGACATCAACACCCTGGTGGGCCGCGCACGCCAGGCCTGGCTTGAATATTCCCCCATGCGCCGGCAGAGCGCCGACCAGGGCGGGCGCATCTATCGCAAGCTCAGCTATGGCCCGTTGCTGGATGTGTTTGTGCTGGACATGCGCAGCTATCGCGGGCCCAACGACGACAACCTCGGCGGCGAAAAACCGTTCCTGGGGCGTGAGCAACTGGACTGGCTCAAGCGCGAATTGAAGGACTCACAGGCCCAGTGGAAAGTCATCGCCGCCGACATGCCCATCGGTCTCGGTGTGCCCGACGGTGAAGTCAGCCCCGGTGTGCCGCGCTGGGAGGCCATCGCCAACGGCGACCCGGGCCCGGCCCAGGGGCGGGAATTGGAGATTGCCGAATTGCTCGCGTTTTTGCGGGCGCAGCAGGTGCGCAATCACGTGTGGCTGACGGCGGATGTGCATTACTGCGCGGCCCATCATTACCACCCGGACCGGGCGGCGTTCCAGGATTTTGAGCCGTTCTGGGAGTTTGTCGCCGGGCCGCTGAATGCCGGGAGTTTCGGGCCTAATCCGCTGGATAAGACCTTTGGCCCGCAAGTGGTGTTCGAGAAGGCACCGACGGTGCAGAACAGCTCGCCGTTTGCCGGCTTCCAGTTTTTTGGCGAGGTGCAGATTGATGGGCAGACGGCGGAGTTGACGGTGATTTTGCGGGACCTGGATGGCGTGTCGGTGTTCGAGCAGAAGCTGCAGCCCGCCTGATTTGGAATGCAGTTAAAAATGTAGGAGCTGGCTTGCCTGCGATGGCGGAGTGTCAGTCAATAATTTTTAACTGATACACCGCCATCGCAGGCAAGCCAGCTCCCACAGTTGACCTTCATTGTCTGGAGGAAATCAGTAGACATCCCGGCGATAGCGCCCCTGCTCGATCAACCGCTCGACGGCTTCACTGCCCAGCACATCGTGCAGCACCTGATCCACACCCGCCGCCATCCCCTGCAAACTGCCGCAGACATAAATCGCGGCGCCTTCCGCCACCCATTTACGCAGCACATCAGCCGACTCTCGCAGGCGATCCTGAACGTAGATTTTCTCTGCCTGGTCCCGGGAAAACGCCAGGTCCAGCAACGCCAGGTCACCGCTGGCCAGCCAGCCTTGCAACTCGTCCTGGCAGTGGTAGTCGTGGGCGATATTGCGTTCGCCAAACAGCAACCAGTTGCGCTGCTGGCCGTCGGCGATCCGCGCCTTGAGCAGGCTGCGCAACCCGGCCAGGCCAGTGCCGTTGCCCAATAGAATCATCGGCACCGGTTCGGTTGGCAAATGGAACCCACTGTTGCGCCGCAGCCGCAGGCTGATGCTCGAACCCTCCGGCGTATGCTCGGTCAGCCAGCCGGAAGCCACACCCAGGCTGCCGTCGGAGTGGCGTTCCTGGCGCACGATCAGTTCCAGCACGCCATCGCTGGCAATCGAGGCGATGGAGTATTCGCGCATGCTCAACGGCACCAGTGCATTGACCAGCGCCTGGGCATGCAGGCCCACCAGGTGCGCGCGATTGTCCGGCAGTTGGCGGCTGGCCAGCGCCTGGTCCAGGGTGTGGGTCAGGCCGTCGACCACGACACCTTCACTGCCGGCCAAGCCCAGACCCTCCAGGAAGTGTTCGATGGCCCACGGGCAATTGCGCGGCAGCACTTCCACCAGGTCACCCGCCAGCCAATCCCGGGGCGCGGGTGGGGTGAGGCCGAGCAGATAGACGCCGGAGCCACTGCTGTCCGGATTGAGCAGCGTGCGCTGGCTCAGCGTCCAGTTTTCATAAGTCGCGGTGGCCCATGCCGTCGCCGGTACATGGCCAGTCAGTTGACCCAGTTGTTGCTGCCAGTGCAGCAGGGCATCGGTGTCGCCGCTGTCGACTTCCACCGGGGCGAACAGTGGGTTGCCGCCCTGGTTGGTCAGCCAGAAATGCAGGCGCCGGGCGAAGCCGCAGAAGTGTTGATACTGGCGGTCACCCAAGGCCAGTACGGAGTAGTTCAAGCCCTTGAGGGACACGTCCCGGCCGAGCACGCTGCGCTCGAAACCCCGGGCGCTGTCCGGCGCTTCGCCGTCGCCGAAGGTGCTGACCACGAACAATGCATTGCTCGACTGGCGCAAATCCTCTTCGCTGACGCTGCCCAGCGACTGCACCTTCACCGGCAAGCCGGCGGCCTGCAATTGCCCGGCGGTCTGCCAGGCCAGTTGCTCGGCAAAACCGCTCTGGCTGGCAAAACCGATCAGCCAGGCCGGCGCGTCGCTGTGGTTATCGGCCAGGCCTTTGCGTGCATCGCGCACCTGGCGTTTTTTGCGGCGACGGTCCAGGTACAGCAGCCAGCCGGTGATAAAGAACAGCGGCATGAGCAGCGCGGTGAAGGTCAGGATGATCCGTCCGGGCAGGCCGAAATAGCTGCCGGTGTGCAGTGCATAGATGCTGGTCAGAATCTGCGCCTTGAAGCTTTTGCCGGCGTAGGTGGCGTGGGACTTGACCTCGCCGGTGGCCGGGTCGAGGTTGATCTGGTTCAGGGCGCGGTCGTGGGGCGAGGTCTTCAGCAGGTAGTAGACCGTGGCGGGCTGGCCGGCCACTGCTGGCATACGGATGTTGTAGCCGCTCAAGCCGGGGCCGGCGTTGCTGTAGATGCTGCTCCAGATCGCGTCGTAATTGGCCACGGGCGTCGGGCCTTCCGGCGCCGGGCCGCGCTTGCGTACCCGTTCGTTTTGCGGAGCGTCGGACAGCAGCTTGGTCATGCCGTCGCTGTACCATTCGTAGGACCAGAACAGCCCGGTCAGCGCCGCCAATAGATAGAACAGCAGGCACCAGGTGCCGAACACCGAGTGCAGGTCCCAGTTGAAGCTGCGGCCCTTTTTGCGCCAGTCCAGGGTCAACCACGCACGCCAGCTTGCCACCTGGCGCGGCCAGCGCAGGTACAGGCCCGAGAGGCAGAAGAACACCAGGATCAATGTGCAGGCGCCGGTGATTTGCCGGCCAGTGTCGCCGATGGCGAGGAAGCGGTGCAGTTGCAGCACGAAGCCGAAGAAGTCCTGACCGATAGGGTCGCCCAGGTAGTCGCCGGTGTACGGGTCGAAGTAGCGCATCTGGCCGCGGCGTTCACCGGGCGGCGGGGTGAACCAGACCTTGGCGGCATTGGTGCTGTCGGGTTGCACCGTGAGCATCGACACGACCTTGCCTTCCCGGGCTTCCAACAGGCGCACCAGTTCAGCGGGCGGCAGTACACCGGCCGGGTGCTGTTCAACCGTCAATATGGTCGGGTTCAGCGCCTCGATGATTTCGTCCTGGAACGACACCGTCGCGCCGGTGATCCCCATCAAGGCCAACACCAGCCCGGCGGTAATGCCGAAGAACCAATGCAACTGGAACAGGGTTTTCTTCAACACGTCGTACGGCCTCGTCATCAGGTTAGGTGTCTCACGGCGCGCATTATGCCGCGAGTTGTCGAGAAAGATTCTTTTTTACACGCAAAAACCCCACGCATCCGATGCGTGGGGTTTTGTGCGGTGATTTGTATCGGTTTAGAAATGGAAACTGGTGGTCAACATGGCTGTGCGGCCTGCCGCCTGGTTGGCGAAGTGTGCGGCGAACGCCTTGTCGTAATAGGTCTTGTCGGTCAGGTTCTGTACGTTCAGTTGCAGGTCCACATTCTTGGTCAGCTTGTAGCTGGCCATGGCGTCGTAGCGGGTGTAGGACGGCACGTAAACGGTGTTGCCAGCATCGCCGTAGACTTCGTCGACATAGAACGCGCCGCCGCCGATGGTCAGCTTGGGTGTCACGTCATAAGTGGTCCAGAGGCTGAAGCTGTTTTTCGGCGTGTTGGGCATTTGGTTGCCCTTGCTGGAGCCGCTACTGATGACGCCGTTACGACCGTTCAACCCCGGGTCTACCAGTTCGCTTTTCAGGTAGCTGTAGCCGGCGAACACTTGCCAGTGATCGGTGAGCTTGCCGCTGGCGGACAGCTCCAGGCCGTCGACGCGGGATTCGCCGCCGTTTTCATAGGTCAGCGCGTCCACCAGGATCCGCGTGTTTTTCTTCTCGGTGCGGAACACCGCCGCGGTCAGGGACAGGCGATCATGGAACAGGTCCCACTTGGTGCCCAGCTCATAGTTGACGGTTTCTTCCGGTTGCAGGTCGCTGGTGGCGGCCCCGGCAGACAGCGGGTTGCCGTCGGCGCCTTCACCCACCAGACCGCCGGCAGGCGATGCCGAGGTGGCGTAGGAGGCGTAGATGCTGCCGTTTTCCGCTGGCTTCCAGACGAGGCCGGCCTGCCAGTTGAAGAACTGGCTGTCGTTCTTGATCTTGCTGCGGGCCTTGACGGTAGCGCTCGGCACCGCGTTGGTGTTGGCCACGGTGTCGAAGGTGTCGTAGCGCAGGCCGACGTTCAGCAGCCATTGCGGGTCCAGCTCGATGGTGTCGAACACGTAGGCCGCGCGGCTGGTGGCCTGGGTGTTGGTGCCGTTGTAGTTGCGCGTGATGCTGCTGTTCCACGGGTCGTTCGGGTTTGGATTGCTCAACGATGTACAGCTGGGCGCGGTGCCGGGGTTGCACACTTGCGCGTTGTTGGAGGTGCCGAAGTTGTAGCCGCTGACACGGGTTTCTTCACCGGTGAATTCCAGGCCGGTGGAGTAAGAGTGCTTGAAGCCCAGGGCCTGGAAGCTGCCAAACAGGTCGGTCTGGTTGGTGGTGGTTTCGGTGGTGGACACGCGAGCGTTGGCGCGGCGCCATACGGTGCCGAACTGGCTGACGTTGCGCTTGCTGTCGTCCGGTTGTGTGAGGATGTAATCCTGCCCGGTGTTGCCATGGCGCAGGGTGTTTTTCAGCGTCATGTTCTCGTTCAGGTCGTGCTCGATGGAGAACGTACTGATGTCGGCGCGGGTCTTGCGGAAGTCGCGATCCTTCAGGCCGTAGAAGTTATTGCTGTCGCCGCCATCGGTGGGTTTGTCATGGCCGTGGGTAGCGGCGGTCGGCGAGCTGTAGCCATACGGAATCCCCGAATCCGGCAGGTCGTTGCTTTCCATGTGGTAGTAGCTGACGTTGACGCGGGTCGGTGTGCCCAGGCCGAAGGTCAGCGACGGCGCCACACCCCAACGGTCGTAGTTGACGGCGTCACGCCCGGCGACGTTCTGCTCGTGGCTCATCAGGTTCAGGCGGAATGCCGCGCTGTCGAGGAACTGGCGGTTGACGTCGAGCACGTAGCGGCGGGTCTGGTCGGAGCCGTAGGTGAAACCACCGTTGGTGAAGTCCCGCGCCTGTGGCGTCTTGCTCACCAGGTTGAGGCTGCCGCCGGCCGACCCGCGACCGCCGAAGGACGAGTTGGGGCCTTTGCTGACTTCGATGGATTCGATGTCGAAGATCTCACGGCTCTGGCCGCCAGTGTCGCGCACGCCGTCGAGGTAGGTGTCGCCCTGGGCGTCAAAGCCGCGAATGAACGGACGGTCGCCCTGAGGGTTGCCGCCTTCACCGGCGCCGAAGGTAATCCCCGGCACGGTGCGCAAGGCATCCTGCAACGAGGTGGCGGCGGTGTCCTTGAGTACTTGTTGCGGCACCACTGTGACCGAGCGCGGGGTATCGACCAGCGGTGCGGTGTACTTCTGCGAGGAGGCTTTTTCGACCTGGTAGGACGTGCTGTCCTGTTCCTGGCCGGTGATGCTGGTGGCACCCAGGGAAATGCTGTTGCGCTCGCCTTTCTGCTCGGTGTCTTCAGCTGCTTGCGCCATTTGGGCGGCAGCACTGGCACTGATGGCAACGCCGATGGCCGAGGCCAGCAAACGCGGTGAACTGGCAGGTGTTTTTATCGAAGTGCGCGGCATGACAGTGTCCTTTCCCCAAGGAGTTGAGGCCGCGGAATATAGGGAGAACAAGACTTTATATCAATTGCGATACATTACTATTCGCACTGAATTTACGTTCTTTACACTTTTTGCTTACGGTTTTTACTCTCTCGTTCGTCCTTTGGGCGGGAGTAGGGTTGTACACAGTCAATAAGAATCACTACCATTGGCGCCTCACTGTTTTCAGGTAACGCCCTCATGTTGCTGCACATTCCCGGCCTGTTCTCTCGCGAGGAAGTGCTGCGCATCCGCGAAGCCCTGGCGCACACCGAATGGGCCGACGGCAAAATCACTGCCGGGCATCAGTCGGCCAAGGCCAAACACAACCTGCAACTGCCGGAAGGCCACCCGCTTGCGAAGGAAATCGGCGCGGCGATCCTTGAGCGCCTGTGGAAAAGCCCGCTCTTTATGTCAGCGGCGTTACCGCACAAGGTCATCCCGCCGTTGGTGAACTGTTACACCGCTGGCGGCAGTTTCGACTTCCATATCGACAACGCCGTGCGCCAGTCCAAGGGCAGCCACGAGCGAGTGCGCACCGACCTGTCCTCCACCGTGTTTTTCAGCGACCCCGACGACTACGACGGCGGCGAGCTGGAAATCCAGGACACCTTTGGCTTGCAACGGGTCAAGTTGCCGGCGGGTGACATGGTGCTGTACCCCGGCTCCAGCCTGCACAAGGTCAACGCCGTGACCCGTGGCGCGCGCTACGCCTCGTTTTTCTGGACCCAGAGCCTGGTGCGCGAAGACAGCCAGCGCACCTTGCTGTTCGAGATGGACGGTGCGATCCAGCAGTTGAGCCGGGACGTGCCCGACCACCCGGCGCTGATCCAGCTCACCGGCACTTATCACAACCTGCTGCGCCGCTGGGTTGAGGTCTGACCATGGGCTTTTTATTGCGTCGCGAAGAAGTGCTCAACGTCGAGCAATTGCAGAGCATGCTCGACGATTCCCCGGTCCGCGCCGCCCAGGCGATTCTGATCGCGGCGAAGGAGGGCGTGGTGGATGCCCAGGCGCTGCTCGGGCAAATCCTGCTGGAAGGGCGTGGCATCGAGCGCGATGAAGCGCTGGCGGTGCGCTGGTTCCGCATTGCGGCCCAAGGCGGGCATCTGATGGCGCGTAATATGCTCGGGCGTTGCCTGGAGCATGGCTGGGGTTGCGAGGCGGATGCCGTGGCGGCGGCCCGGGAATATCGGCTGGCGGCGGAGGCCGGGCTGGATTGGGGCTTGTACAACTACGCCAACCTGCTGGCGACCGGGCGCGGGGTTGCCGAGGATCAAGCCCAGGCGCTGGCGTGTTATCGACAGGCAGCGGAACTGGGCCATGCCAAGTCGATGAACCTGTTGGGGCGTTACCTGGAAGAAGGGCAGTTTTGCCCGAGGGATCTGGAGTCGGCGGTGGAGTGGTATCGCCGGTCAGCAGAAGGCGGGGATTTTCGCGGGCAGTTCAGTTATGCGGCGGTGTTGGCGGATCGCGGCCAGGTCGACGCGGCGCTGGAGTGGCTGCGCAAGGCGCTGGCGGGCGGGAATCTGAAGTTCTTGCGCGTGGCGCACAAGGAGTTGTCTGCCGCCAACGACCCGCAGATTCGGGCGATGGCTGTGGCCTACCAGCGACGCATCGCCGAGCTTTCCTGAACCCATAAAAAAACCCATGACGCGTCATGGGTTTTTTGTTTGCCGCCGGCTTACAGGTAGAACGATTTCAGCGGCGGGAAGCCATTGAATTCAACCGCGCTGTAGCTGGTGGTGTACGCACCGGTAGACAACCAGTACATCCGGTCACCAATCGCCAGGTTCAGCGGCAGGCCGTACTTGTAGTTCTCGTACATGATGTCGGCGCTGTCGCAGGTGGGGCCGGCGATGACCACTTCTTCCATCTCGCCTTTCTTCTCGGTCCAGATCGGGAACTTGATGGCTTCGTCCATGGTTTCGATCAGGCCGGAGAATTTGCCCACGTCGGTGTATACCCAACGCTCGACGGCGGTACGGGATTTGCGCGCAACCAATACCACTTCACTCACCAGAATGCCGGCGTTGGCGATCAACGAACGGCCCGGTTCCAGGATGATTTCCGGCAGGTCGTCACCGAAATCTTCCTTGAGGAAGCGGATGATTTCCTCGGCGTAGGTTTCCAGGCTGTTGGTGCGGGTGATGTAGTTGGCCGGGAAGCCACCGCCCATGTTGATCAGCTTCAGGTGGATGCCGTCTTCTTCCTTCAGGCGCTCGAAGATCACTTTGACCTTGGCGATCGCCGCGTCCCACACGCTGATGTCACGCTGTTGCGAGCCGACGTGGAAGGAGATGCCGTAAGGCACCAGGCCCAGGTCGCGGGCCAGGATCAGCAGGTCCATGGCCATGTCGGTCTGGCAGCCGAATTTGCGCGACAGCGGCCAGTCGGCCGTGGTCGAGCCTTCGGTGAGGATACGCACGTACACTTTCGAACCCGGCGCGGCCTTGGCGATGTTGCGCAGGTCGGCTTCGGAGTCGGTGGAGAACAGGCGCACGCCCTTCTCGTAGAAGTAGCGGATGTCCTTGGATTTCTTGATGGTGTTGCCGTAGCTGATACGGTCGGGGCTGACGCCGCGGTCCATGACCTTGTCCAGCTCGTAGATCGACGCGATGTCGAAGCTCGAACCCTTGTCCTTGAGCAGGTCGATGATCTCGACGGCCGGGTTGGCCTTGACGGCGTAGTACACCTTGGCGAATTCGAAACCGGCGCGCAGGTCATCGTAGGCCTGGCTGATCATCGCGGTGTCGATCACCACGAACGGGGTTTCCTGGGTATCGGCGAACGCCTTCATTTTGTCAAAAGTGGCGCGCGCGAAATAGTCTTCGACCTGGATCGACATGCTGGGAACTCCTACTGGCAAACTAGATTGATCAATGGGTGCAAATGAACGTCCTCCGTATCCCCACTTTGGTTCGCCTACTTCCCAAGGCATGTCGCCGAAAGCAAAAAGGCCATGGGATCAACTGCTTCCCTTGGCCTTGCTGTCTCGTCGTCAGTACTTGAGCCGGATGGATCGTTTCCAGCATGGACGTTCGGCGCGAACTTTAGGACGTGAGGGGCTATAGATCAACTAAAAATGTCGCGTTTTTGCACGCGTTCGTCGTGAGGCCGTGTGCAGCTACTTATGTAACCGACAGGGATGACGGATTGATGTTCCCCAGGAGGGGCAATTCAGAAGGATTTGTGCTGCCTTCATCGCGGGCAAGCCCGGCTCCCACAGGGGAATGCATTCCAACAGATGAATGCAATTCAATGTGGGAGCTGGGCTTGCCCGCGATAGCGGTCTATCAGGCCAGCGCAGTCTCGGCTGGCGACACAATGCTGGTCTTGCCACCACGGGACTTACCGGAACTCAGGTACTCGGCAATCGACTCCTGGGTCACTTCCCCCAGGAACACCCGCTCCGCATCCATCACCGGCAACCACGAGCGGTTGAACTCGTACATGCGCGACAACAGGATGCGCAAATGCTCGTCGTACGCCGCCGTGGCGTTGAACTCGCGCAGGTACTGGCCGCAGGTGCCGGTCTGACGGTGCAGGTCGCGACGTCGCACATAACCCAGTGCCTTGTTCTCGGCATCGGTGACCACCACGTAGCGACGGTCGAGTTCGTCCATCTGCTCCAGGGCATCTGCCACCGGCGTTTCCGGGCTGACGGACGGCGCGTTGTCCGCCGCATCCTCGGCCTTCACCAGCAACAGGCGCTTGAGGGTGCTGTCCTGGCCCACGAAGTTGCTGACGAACTCGTCGGCAGGGTGGGCCAGCAGGGTGTCCGGGTGATCGATCTGCAGCAGCTTGCCGGCGCGGAAGATCGCGATCTTGTCACCCAGCTTGATGGCTTCGTCGATGTCGTGGCTGACCATGATCACGGTCTTGTTCAGCGCGCGCTGCATCTCGAAGAACTCGTTCTGGATCATCTCGCGGTTGATCGGGTCGACCGCGCCGAACGGCTCATCCATCAGCAGCAGCGGGGCATCCGCCGCCAGGGCCCGGATTACGCCGATCCGCTGTTGCTGGCCACCGGACAGTTCACGCGGGTAGCGATGCAGGTACTGCTTGGGCTCCAGCTTGATCATGCTCATCAATTCGCGGGCGCGGTCGTGGCATTTCTGCTTGTCCCAGCCCAGCAGCTTGGGCACGACAACGATGTTCTCTTCGATGGTCATGTTCGGGAACAGGCCGATCTGCTGGATCACGTAGCCGATGTTGCGACGCAGGGTCACTTCGTCGAGGTCGGTGGTGTCTTCGCCGTTGATCAGGATCTTGCCCGAAGTCGGCTTGATCAGGCGGTTGATCATCTTCAGCGTGGTGCTCTTGCCGCAGCCCGACGGGCCGAGGAATACGCAAATTTCGCCTTCGTTGACGGTCAGGCTTACGGAATCAACGGCGGTGATGGTCTTGCCGTTGCTTTGGAAGGTCTTGGTCAGGTTTTGAAGTTCGATCATTTGAGCAGTCCTTTTGGAGTCAGCGTGCGTTGCAGCCATTGCAGAAGCAGGTCGGCGAAGATGGCCAGGAGACTGACCAGCACGGCGCCAACGATCAGCATCGACATATCGCTGCGGCTGATGGAAGCCAGAATAAGTACACCCAGGCCACCGGCGCCGATGGTGGCGGCGATGGTCATCACACCAATGTTCATGACGACGGCGGTGCGCACACCGGCAAGGATCACCGGTACGGCAATCGGCAGTTCGACCATGCGCAGGCGCTGGCCGAAGGTCATGCCGATGCCTTTGGCGGCTTCGCGGATGCCCGGCTCAACGCCGGTGAGGGCGAGGTAGGTGTTACGCATGATGGGCAGCAGGGAGTAGAGGAACACGGCGGTGATCGCCGGCATCGGCCCCAGGCCCTGGCCAAACTTGGAGTAGAACGGCAGCAGCAGGCCGAACAAGGCAATCGACGGCACGGTGAGCAGCACCGTGGCGCTGGCTTGCAACGGGCCGGCGAGTGTCGGGAAGCGGGTCATCAGCACGCCCAGGGGCACGCCCACGACGATTGCCAGGATCACGGCAATGCCGACCAGGGTGATGTGCTGCCAGGTCAGGTGCAGGACTTGGGCCCAATCAAGATGGGAAAAGGCGTTCAGGAATTCCATGTCTTCTCCTCTTAGTTGATCGGATGCTGGCGCAGGAAATCTGCGGCCACGGCGGACGGGCTTTCATGGTCGACGTCGACCCGCGCGTTCAGCTGGCGCATGGTTTCGTTGTCGAACAGCGCGGCCAGCGGTTTCAGGTCGGCGGCCAATTCAGGGTGGGCGTCGAGATAAACCTGACGCACCACAGGCGCTGCGGTGTAGTCCGGGAAGTAATGCTTGTCGTCCTCCAGCAGCTTCAATTTGAAGGCGTTCAGGCGACCGTCGGTGGTGTAGACCAAACCGGCAAACACCTGGCCATTACGCAGCGCGGTGTACACCAGGCCGGCGTCCATCTGCCGGGTGTTCTTGCGGGTCAGGTTCATGTCGTAGAGCTTGACCATGCCGGCCATGCCGTCGGAACGGTTGGCGAACTCGGTGTCGAGGGCCACCAGGCGCGTGCCCTTGGTTTTCTCGGCCAGGGCCGTGGTCAGGTCGCTGATGCTGTTGATCTGCGGGAATTCCTTGGCCACGTTCTCTGGCAGCGCCAGGGCGTAGGTGTTGCTGAATTTCGACGGGGAGAGCCAGACCAGGCCTTTTTTCGCGTCGAGTTCTTTCACCCGGGCGTAGGACTGTTCGCTGTCGAGTTTCTCGTCGACGTGGTTATAGGCCACCAGCGACACGCCGGTGTATTCCCAGATCAGGTCCAGTTGCCCGCTTTCCTGGGCACTGCGCGCCAGGTTGCTGCCCAGGCCGCCGGTCACACGGGTGTCGTAACCCTTGGTGCGCAGGTACTGGGAAGTGATTTCGGCGAGCAGGGTCTGTTCGGTGAACACTCGGGCGCCGATGCGGATGACCGGTTTTTCAGCGGCTTGCGCAAATCCTGCGAACAGCAGGACGCAGCTCAATATCAATGTCAGTTTTTTCATGTGATTTCCTTTGCCAAGCCTTAAGACGGACGCAACCCGCGTTCCAGCCAGAGGCGGCTGGCCATGGTCACCAGGCCGTCGAGCAGCAAGGCCAGCAGCGCGGTGCACGCGGCGCCGAGCAACAGTTGCGGCTGATTGTTCAGGGCGATGCCGGGGAAGATCAGGCTGCCCAGGCTGTTGGCGCCAATCAGGAAGGCCAGGGGCGCGGTACCGACGTTGATCGCCAGGGCCACACGCACGCCACCGATGATGATCGGCACGGCGTTGGGCAGCTCCACCCGAAACAGCACCTGGCGCGGCGTCATGCCGATGCCCACGGCGGCTTCTTTCAGGGAGCCTTGTACGTTTTTCAGGCCTTCATAGGTGTTGCGCACGATGGGCAGCAACGAGGCGAGGAACAGCGCGAAGATCGCAGGGCCGCTGCCGATGCCAAGGACACCGAGGGCGATGGCCAGTACGGCCAGGGGAGGGACGGTATTGCCGATGTTGAAGATCTGCATGAAGCGTTCTGCGCGCCCGACCATGTTCGGTCGGCTGAGCAGGATACCGGCGGGGATGCCCACAATCAGGGCCGCCAGCATGGAGACTAGAACAAGGATCAAATGAGCTTGCAGGTAAAACAACAAATCGTCGCGGTACAGTTCGATCGTGTTGATGCCGATCCAGTGGACCAGCAGGGCCAGGAGAGCGACGACAACCACTCCTCCTATCAGCCCTTTGCCATAGCGAATAGCCACAGGCGGACTCCTTTTTTCTTTTGTCGGCGAACACATTTCCGAGCGGCAATGCCATTCCTGGCTGCCTCTGAATGTGGTCGCGAATAGCAGCTCGCCAATACCGGCAACGCGGTATGCGGTCGAGCCATGAGCGCAGCCTCGTCAGGCTAACTTGCTGATTTTTCAGCCCCTGTTACGAGTGCGGTAGCAGGGGAGTGGACGTCTCTACCTTTTAAAAGGTTCCATACTTGGCAGCAATTAGCCACCCCCAATGGGGTGAACGGTGGTCCGTCACCTCGGGTTTGCGCTATACTCGCCGCCCTTTTTTGACTCACCTGCCAGGCGATTTCCCATGACCCACCAGGCCGCCGAAGTCGCGAAACGCCGCACTTTCGCCATTATTTCCCACCCCGATGCCGGTAAAACCACCATCACCGAGAAGCTGTTGCTGATGGGCAAGGCGATCGCGGTGGCCGGCACGGTGAAATCCCGTAAATCCGACCGCCATGCCACCTCTGACTGGATGGAAATGGAAAAGCAGCGTGGTATCTCCATCACCACGTCGGTCATGCAGTTCCCGTATCGCGATCACATGATCAACCTGCTCGACACCCCGGGCCACGAAGACTTCTCCGAAGACACCTACCGCACCCTGACCGCGGTGGACTCGGCCCTGATGGTCCTCGACGGCGGTAAAGGCGTTGAGCCCCGCACCATCGCGCTGATGGACGTCTGCCGTCTGCGGGACACGCCGATTGTCAGCTTTATCAACAAACTCGACCGTGACATCCGCGACCCGATCGAACTGCTGGACGAAATCGAAGCCGTCCTGAAGATCAAGGCCGCGCCGATCACCTGGCCGATTGGCTGCTACCGCGACTTCAAGGGCGTGTACCACCTGGCCGACGACTACATCATTGTGTACACCGCCGGCCACGGCCACGAACGTACCGATGTGAAAATCATCGAGAAGCTCGACTCCGACGAAGCCCGCGCCCACCTGGGTGACGAGTACGACCGGTTTGTCGACCAGCTGGAACTGGTGCAGGGCGCCTGCCACGAGTTCAACCAGCAGGAATTCCTCGACGGCCAGCTGACGCCGGTGTTCTTCGGGACCGCCCTGGGCAACTTCGGTGTCGACCACGTGCTCGACGCCGTGGTCAATTGGGCACCCAAGCCGCTGGCCCGGGTTGCCAACGAGCGTACCGTGGAGCCTGTGGAAGAGAAGTTTGCCGGCTTCGTGTTCAAGATCCAGGCGAACATGGACCCCAAGCACCGCGACCGCATCGCCTTCATGCGCATCTGCTCCGGCAAATACGAAAAAGGCATGAAGATGCGCCACGTGCGCACCGGCAAGGACGTGCGCATCGGCGACGCCCTGACCTTCTTCTCCTCCGAGCGTGAGCAACTGGAAGAGGCGTTTGCCGGCGACATCATCGGCTTGCACAACCACGGCACCATCCAGATCGGTGACACTTTCACCGAAGGCGAAGTGCTGGGCTTCACCGGTATCCCGCACTTCGCCCCGGAACTGTTCCGCCGCGTACGCCTGCGTGACCCGCTGAAATCCAAGCAACTGCGCCAGGGTTTGCAGCAGCTGGCGGAAGAGGGCGCCACCCAGGTGTTCTTCCCGGAGCGCAGTAACGACATCATCCTCGGCGCCGTGGGTGTGCTGCAGTTCGATGTGGTGGCCAGTCGCCTTAAAGAGGAATACAAGGTCGAATGCTCCTACGAGCCGATCACCGTGTACTCCGCGCGCTGGATCGATTGCAGCGATAAGAAGAAGCTGGAAGAGTTCAAGATCAAGGCGGTGGAAAACCTCGCGATCGACGGCGGTGGTCACCTGACCTACCTGGCCCCGACCCGGGTCAACCTGGCGCTGATGGAAGAGCGCTGGCCGGATGTGAAATTCCGCGCGACCCGCGAGCATCACTAAGGGTTGGCGATATAAGAGAGGGCGAAGCTGTGATGGCTTCGCCTTTTTCTTTGGCTGCTATCCGGGTTGTTTCATTGGCGAAAACTTCAGTTCGGGACTAGCTTGAAGCAAGGCGACGGCGGACAGCCGTCGTACGCAATTCAACTCCTGACTGGGCGGAATTCGACCATGAGTATCTTTCAACGTGTGGTGCTGTTGCTCAAAGTGCTGGTGATGATGTCACTGGGCATGTCTGCCGCGTGGGCCAATACGGCCGTGCAAAGCCATGGCACAGGGTTTGTGGCGGCGAAGACGGTACAGGCGGGTGGCTTGCAGCTGGCCAAGAGTGAATCCGAGCCCGGTGACGAGAACCAGGGCGGTTCCAAGGACGATGACGACGCCGAAAACCCGGACAATGACGGCGAAGACAGCGACACCTACAACGATGGCGACAGCGATACGTAAGTAACGCAGGCAAAAGAAAGCCCCGCTTACCGGACAGATGCGCTATCCGACAAGCAGGGCTGTAGAACACTGGAATGCTCTGGACTCACCCTCCAGAGCATTTTTTTTGCCTGTCAGACCACAAATTGCTCCGCGTAGTGGCAAGCCACCTGGCGGTTGTCGAGTGGTCGTAGCACCGGTTCATCGGTGCTGCACAGCTGGGTCGCGTACGGGCAGCGCTTGTGGAATGCGCAGCCGGACGGCGGGTTCAACGGGTTGGGCAACTCGCCGACGATTTTGATCTTCGGTTTGTTCGGGTCCGGATGAATGGTCGGGGTCGCCGACAGCAGCGCCTGGGTGTAGGGATGCAGCGGGCGCGCGTAGATGTCTTCCTTCGGGCCCACTTCAACCGGGCGGCCGAGGTACATCACCATCACGTCATCGGCGACGTGTTGCACCACCGCGAGGTTGTGGGAGATGAACACGTAGGCGGTGTTGAATTCCTGCTGCAGGTCCATGAACAGGTTCAGCACCTGGGCCTGGATCGACACGTCCAGCGCCGAGGTCGGTTCATCCGCCACCAGCACCTTGGGTTGCAGCATCATTGCCCGGGCCAGTGCGATCCGCTGGCGCTGGCCACCGGAGAACATGTGCGGGTAGCGCTGATAATGCTCGGGGCGCAGGCCCACCTGCTTCATCATCGCCTGGACCTTTTCCCGACGCTCGGCGGCGGACAGGTTGGTGTTGATCAGCAGCGGTTCGCCCAGTTGGTCACCGACCTTCTGGCGCGGGTTCAACGAGGCGTACGGGCTCTGGAACACCATCTGCACGTCTTTGCGCAATTGCTTGCGCTGGGCCTTGTCGGCACCGGTGACTTCTTGCCCGGCGATTTTCAGCGAGCCTGAAGACGGTTCTTCAATCAGCGTCAGGGCGCGGGCCAGGGTGGATTTGCCGCAACCGGATTCGCCCACGACCGCGAGGGTCTTGCCGGCTTCCAGTTCGAACGACACGCCGTTGAGGGCACGCACCAGGGCGTGGCCCTTGAACAGGCCACGGGACACTTCGTAGTGACGGGTCAGGTCGCGGGCGGTAAGTACGACGGCCATTACGCCACCTCCTGATTCAGCGGGTAGAAGCAGCGGGCGAGGCTGTTGCTTTTCGGGTCAAGGCCCGGGCGTTGGGCGCGGCAGGATTCCTGCACATACGGGCAGCGCGGCGACAGCAGGCAACCCTGCGGGCGGTCATAACGGCCAGGCACGATGCCCGGCAGCGTGGCCAGGCGGGTGGCACCCAGGCTGTGCTCGGGAATCGCCTTGAGCAGCGCTTCGCTGTACGGGTGCGCCGGGATGTCGAACAACTGTGGCACCTGGCCGACTTCCACGGCCTGGCCGGCGTACATCACGCACACGCGCTGGGCGGTTTCGGCCACCACCGCGAGGTCGTGGGTGATCAGCACCAGGCCCATGTTCTGCTCTTTCTGCAAGGCCAGCAGCAGTTCCATGATCTGGGCCTGGATGGTCACGTCGAGGGCTGTGGTCGGTTCATCGGCGATCAGCAGTTTCGGCTCGCCGGCGATTGCCATGGCGATAGCCACACGCTGACTCATGCCACCGGACAGTTGGTGCGGGTAGGCATCCATTCGGCTGGCTGCGCCCGGGATTTCCACCTTTTCGAGCAGTTCGATGGCACGCTTGCGCGCTTGCTTGCCGGACATTTTCAGATGCAGGCGCAGCACTTCTTCGATCTGGAAGCCCACGGTGTAGCTTGGGTTCAGCGCGGTCATCGGGTCCTGGAACACCATCGCCAGGTCTTTGCCGACGATCTGCCGACGCTGACGGTTGCTCAGCTTGAGCATGTCCTTGCCGTCGAAGTTCAGGGCATCGGCGGTGACGATGCCGGGGTGCTCGATCAGGCCCATCAGCGCCATCATGGTCACGGATTTACCCGAACCCGACTCGCCCACGATCGCCAATACTTCGCCTTTGTCGACGGAGATGTCGAGGCCATCGACCACCGGTACGGCGGTCTTGTCGCCGAAGCGGACATTGAGATTCTTGATTTCTAGCAGTGACATGGGAATCTCCTCAGGCGGCGTTCTTGAGTTTCGGGTCCAGCGCATCGCGCAGGCCGTCGCCCATCAGGTTGATTGCCAGCACGCTGAGCAAAATGGTCAAGCCAGGCAGGCTCACGACCCACCAGGCGCGTTCGATGTAGTCGCGGGCCGAGGCCAGCATGGTGCCCCACTCAGGCGTTGGCGGTTGTACGCCAAGGCCCAGGAAGCCAAGGGCAGCGGCATCGAGAATCGCCGAGGAGAAACTCAAGGTGGCCTGAACGATCAGCGGCGCCATGCAATTCGGCAGCACGGTGACGAACATCAGGCGCGGCAGGCCGGCGCCGGCGAGGCGGGCGGCGGTCACGTAGTCACGGTTCAGTTCGCCCATCACCGCGGCGCGGGTCAGACGCACATAGGACGGCAGCGATACGATCGCAATCGCGATCACGGTGTTGATCAGGCCAGGGCCGAGGATCGCGACAATGGCTACGGCCAGCAGCAGCGACGGCAGGGCCAGCATGATGTCCATCAAACGCATGATGGTCGGGCCGAGCAGGCGCGGGAAGAAGCCGGCGAACAGGCCCAGCAGGATCCCCGGGATCAGCGACATCACTACCGACGACAAGCCGATCAGCAACGACAGGCGCGAGCCCTGGATCAGGCGCGACAGCAGGTCACGACCCAGTTCATCGGTGCCCAGCAGGAACTGGATCTGCCCGCCTTCCAGCCAGGCCGGAGGGGTCAGCAGGAAGTCACGGTATTGCTCGCTCGGGTTATGCGGTGCCACCCAAGGGGCGAACAGCGCGCAAAACACCACCAGCAACATGAACAACAGGCCGGCAACGGCGCCCTTGTTCTTGGAAAAGGCTTGCCAGAATTCTTTGTACGGGGACGGATACAGCAGGCTTTGATCGACTGCTACCGCGGGAGTAGGTGTGGTCATGGTCATGATCTCAGCGCTGGTGACGGATGCGTGGGTTGGCGAAGCCGTAGAGGATATCCACCACGAAGTTCACCAGAATCACCAGGCAGGCGATTAACAGGATGCCGTTTTGCACCACGGGATAATCCCGTGCGCCAATGGCTTCAATCAGCCATTTGCCGATGCCGGGCCACGAGAAGATGGTTTCGGTCAGGACCGCACCGGCCAGCAGTGTGCCGACTTGCAGGCCGACCACGGTGAGTACCGGGATCAACGCGTTACGCAGGCCGTGGACGAACACCACGCGCGCCGGCGACAGGCCTTTGGCCTTGGCGGTGCGAATGTAGTCTTCGCGCAGCACTTCGAGCATCGACGAACGGGTCATCCGCGCGATAACGGCCAGCGGGATGGTGCCGAGCACGATGGCCGGCAGGATCAGGTGGTGCAGGGCGTCCCAGAAAGCATCCGTTTCGCCAGCCAGCAGAGTGTCGATCAGCATGAAGCCGGTGCGCGGCTCGATGTCGTAGAGCAGGTCGATCCGCCCGGACACAGGTGTCCAGCCCAGGCTCACGGAGAAGAACATGATCAGGATCAGGCCCCACCAGAAGATCGGCATCGAATATCCCGCCAGGGAGATGCCCATCACCCCATGGTCGAACAGGGATCCTCGCTTCAAGGCCGCGATCACCCCGGCTAACAGCCCCAGGATGCCGGCGAACAACAGGGCGGCCATGGACAGTTCCAGGGTCGCGGGGAAGAGTGCGGTGAATTCAGTCCACACGCTGGTACGGGTGCGCAGGGATTCGCCGAGGTCGCCCTGGGCGAGCTTGCCGACATAATCCAGGTATTGCGCGTAGAGCGGTTTGTTCAGACCAAGGCGTTCCATTGCCTGAGCGTGCATCTCGGGGTCGACTCGTCGTTCGCCCATCATGACTTCGACGGGGTCGCCAGGGATCATGCGAATCAACGCGAAAGTCAGCAAGGTGATGCCGAAAAACGTGGGGATCAATAACCCCAATCGGCGGGCAATAAAACTAAACATCTTGTTGTGTACCTCAATCAGCCGGTTAGGCAGGTTCGGCACCGTCAATGTCGACGGTGCCGAGCGTCTCTTATCTACTTCACCTGGGTGGTGGCGAAGTTATTTGTGGTCAGAGGGCTTTGGGTATAACCCTCGACGTTTTTACGCATGGCGGTGAACATTTTCGGGTAAGCCATGGGAATCCATGGTTGGTCCTTGTCGAAAACGTCCATTGCTTGTTCATAGAGTGCAGCGCGCTGGGTGGGTTCAGCGATGGCGCGCGCCTTGTCGATCAAGTCTTGAAACTCTTTGTTACACCAGCGGGCGTAGTTTTCGCCGTTTTTCGCTGCATCGCAACTCAAGTTCGGCGTGAGGAAGTTATCCGGGTCCCCGTTATCCCCCGCCCAGCCGGCGGAGACCATGTCATGTTCGCCATTTTTGGCGCGCTTGAGCATTTCGCCCCATTCCATGACCCTGATGTTCACTTTCAGGCCGATTTGCGCCAGGTCCGCCTGCATGCGCTGGGCGCCGAGCATCGGGTTGGGGTTGGTCGGGCCGCCGCCGTTGCGGGTGAACAGGGTGAACTCGGTGCCTTCCGGTACGCCGGCTTCCTTGAGCAGGGCGCGGGCCTTGTCGAGGTCACGCGGCGGGTTCTTCAGCTTGTCGCTGAAACCCAGCAGCGTTGGCGGGTACGGGCCGGTGGCGTCGACCGCGTTGCCTTTGCCGTACAGGGACTCGTTGTAGCCTTTCTTGTCGAACGCGATGTTGATCGCGTGGCGCACCCGCGCGTCGCTCATGTACTTGTGGGTGGTGTTCATGGCGGTGTAGGCGGTGGTCATGGCTGCCAGTTCCGCCACCTTCAGGTTCGGGTCGGCCTTCATGCTCGGCACGTCATCCGGTTTCGGATACAGCGCGATCTGGCATTCGTTGGCCTTGAGCTTTTGCAGGCGCACGTTGTTGTCGGTGGTGATGGCCAGGATCAGCGGATCGGCCGGCGGCTTGCCACGGAAGTAGTCCGGGTTGGCCTTGAAGCGCACTTGGGCGTCTTTGGCGTAGCGGGTGAAGATGAACGGGCCGGTGCCGATTGGCTTGGCGTTCAGGTCATCGGTCTTGCCGGACTTGAGCAACTGGTCGGCGTATTCGGCGGAGTGAATCGAGGAAAACGCCATGGCCAGGTCGGCCAGGAACGGTGCTTCAGGGCGGGTCAGGGTGAAGACCACGGTGTGGTCATCGGTCTTCTCTACGCTCTTGAGCAGTTCCTTGAAGCCCATGCTTTCAAAGTACGGGTAGCCCACGTTGGACTTGGTGTGCCACGGGTGTTTCGGGTCCAGCTGGCGCTGGAAGCTCCAAAGCACGTCGTCGGCATTCATGTTGCGCGTGGGTTTGAAGTAGTCGGTGGTGTGGAACTTGATGTCGTCACGCAGGTGAAAGGTGTAGGTCAGGCCATCGGCACTGATTTCTGGGAGGTCCTTGGCGAGCGCCGGGATCACTTCGGTGGTGCCGGGCTTGAAGTCCACCAGGCGGTTGAACATGGTTTCAGCCGCAGCGTCAGCGGTGACAGCCGTGGTGTACAGGACCGGATCGAAGCCTTCCGGGCTGGCTTCGGTGCAGACGACCAACGGTTTGGCCGAGATGCCGACAGCGACGCTCAACAGCGCAGCGGCAATGGCAGCTTGTAACGGGAGCATTTTCATCTAAGAGCCCTCTGCAATCGATTGGACCAGACAAGCGTAGGCGGCAGGCTCGTCCTGAGCCCGCCGCCTACCTGGCGCTGATTAAAGAATGTTGAACGGGATGGTGGTTACCAGGCGGAACTCACGCAGGTTGCCGTCAGCCTGGTTGGCGCTGGCACGGTGAGTCACGTAGGTACCACGAATGGTGGTGGCCTTGAGTGCGCCGCTCTGGATCGCGTAAGCCGCGCCTACACCGTATTCCTGGTGTTTCTCGCCGTCCTGGGCCTGAATGCCGTTGTAGGCAAAGCCTGCGCGGCCGCCGTCGCCGGTGTAGTGAGTACCGTCGATACCCCAGCCACGAGCCGAGTAGACGTTGAACTTCAGGCCTGGCACGCCGTATTCGGCCATGTTGATGCCGTAGGCAATCTGGAAGGACTTCTCGTTCGGACCGTTAAAGTCGGACGTCAGGGAGTTGGCCAGGTAGATACCGTTGGTTTCGTGCAGGTAGTCGAAGTACTCGTCGCCGTTCACGGCCTGGTACGAGAAGGTCAGGCTGTGAGCCTGGTGGGTCAGGCCGAACGACAGCGAGTAGGTGTCGTTGTCGATCTTGCCCATCAACTTTTTGCCTTCGTCGACGGTTTTGTAGTAGTTCAGGCCGGTGGTCAGGGACAGGGTCTGGCTGTCACCCAGCTCGTGGGTAGCGCCGAAGTAGTACTGGTTCCAGAAGTCTTCTACGTTAGCGGCGAACAGGCTGGTCTTCAGGCTCTTGAACGGCTGGTAGTTGACGCCCAGGGTGTTGACCTTGTCGGTTTCCTGGCGGCCATTGCCGTATTCAGTGCGGAATTTCGACAGGCTCTGCTCGGTCCGTGGCGAAACGCGGTCAAACACGCCGCCCTGGAACGACAGGTTGCTGAACTCTTCGCTGTTGAAGCTCACACCTTCGAAGCTCGAAGGCAGTGCACGGTTACCGATGGTGTCGATAATGCCGCTGCTGAAGTTCTGGCGACCGGCGGTCAAGGTGGTGTTCGACACACGGAACTTGACGTTGGCCAGGCCCAGTTTGCTCCACTGGTCTACGGCGTCGCCGTCGGAGTCGGCCAGGGTACGGTTAGAGCCGCCCTTGATGTCACGCTTGCTACGGTCCAGGACCACAGCGTTGTAGACGGCCACTTCAGTGCTCACGCCAACGGTGCCTTGGGTGAAGCCCGAGGTAGCGTTGAGGATGGTGCCTTGCACCCAGTTGGTACGGTAATTGTCAGTACGGGCTTCGCCGTGCTTCTGGTAGGTGAACTTGCTGCCACGGAAGCGCTGTTCGTTGGAGAACCAGTTACGGGTTGTACCGCCCAGGCTTGCTCCGTCGATAAAGCCTTTGGCCTCGCTTTGGGCGCTGGTGCCGGCCAGTGTGGTTGGAACGAAGTCCTGGCTTGCAGGTTCAGCGTAGGCGGTAGCCGTGATGCTGCTGATGGCCAGGGCCAGTAGCGCGGTGCTGCTCAGTTTCATGGGTGAAGCTCCTTTGGTTCTCTTTTTAATGCCGGTCTTTTTAGGTGAACCGGCTATTGGGTGTGTAACTCTTTCAAGCCTTTGCAAACGTTTGCCTTGGGCTAAAACCCGAAATAAGGCTGCACGTTTGCAGCAAGGTGAATGCTCACCCTGCGCAATCCGGTTATCTTTTTATGGGTTGATACTGACGCCCGAGAACACGTTGCGGCCGAAGGGGCTCACTTTGAAGCCTTCGACTTTGGCGCTTAACGGCTGGTTGACCGTCGAGTGGGCGACTGGCGTGATCGGCACCTGTGCTTTAAGCAGTTGCTGCGCCTGTTTGTACAGAACAGTCCTTTGTTCGCGGTCGGTCACGACCTTGGCTTGCTTGATCAGCTTGTCGTACGCCGGGTCACACCACATCGAGTAGTTGTTCCCGCCGATGGCGTCGCAGCTGTAGAGGGTGCCCAGCCAGTTGTCCGGGTCACCGTTGTCGCCGGTCCAGCCGATCAGGCTGATGTCGTGCTCGCCATTTTTGGTGCGCTTGATGTACTCGCCCCATTCATAGCTGACGATCTTGACCTTGAGGCCAATCTTCGCCCAATCGCTTTGCAGCATTTCGGCCATCAGCTTGGCGTTGGGGTTGTACGGCCGTTGCACCGGCATCGCCCACAGGGTGATCTCGGTGCCTTCCTTCACGCCGGCAGCCTTGAGCAATTCCTTGGCTTTTTCCGGGTTGTAGGCGGCGTCCTTGATGGTGTCGTCGTAAGACCACTGGGTCGGCGGCATGGCATTGACCGCCAGTTGCCCCGCGCCCTGGTACACGGCGTTGAGAATGCTCTGCTTGTTCACCGCCATGTCCAGGGCCTGGCGCACTTCAAGCTGGTCGAAGGGCTTGTGCCGCACGTTATAGGCGATGTAGCCGAGGTTGAAGCCGGGTTTGGTCAGCAGTTGCAGCTTCGGGTCGGCCTTCAGGGCTTCGACGTCGGCCGGGCGCGGGTGCAGGGTGATCTGGCATTCGCCGGCCTTGAGCTTTTGTACCCGCACCGACGCGTCGGTGTTGATCGCAAAAATCAGCTGGTCGAGCTTCACGCGGCTCGGGTCCCAGTACTGTTTGTTGCCGGTGTAGCGGATCTGCGAGTCTTTCTGGTAACGCTGGAACACGAACGGCCCGGTGCCGATCGGCTTCTGGTTGATGTCGCTGGGCTTGCCGACCTTGAGCAAATGGTCGGCGTATTCAGCCGACAGGATCGAGGCGAAGCTCATGGCGATGTTCTGGATAAACGCGGCGTCGACCGTGTTCAGGGTCATCACCACGGTGTGCGGGTCGGTTTTTTCGACCTTCGCAATGTTCTTGTTCAGGCTCATCCCGTTGAAGTACGGAAACTCGGTGGGGTAGGCCTTGCGGAACGGATGTTCGGGGTCAAGCATGCGATTGAAGGTGAACAGCACGTCGTCGGCGTTGAAATCACGCGTCGGCTTGAAGTCCTTGTTGCTGTGGAATTTCACCCCTTCGCGCAGGTGGAAGGTGTAGGTCAGGCCGTCTTCGGAAATATCCCAACGGGTTGCAAGGCCCGGTACGACATTGGTCGCGCCTTTTTCAAACTCGGCCAAGCGGTTGTAGATAGGCTCGGCGGCGTCGTTATCGGTGGCCGTCGTGTATTGCGCGGTGTCGAAGCCAGCCGGGCTGCCTTCGGAGCAAAACACCAGGCTCTTTTTCTCGGCAGCCTGGCCCATCGAGGCCACAGCCAACAGGCTGGTGCCAAATATCGCGGATAGAACGGTGGTATGGCGCATGACAATCCCGATCCTTGTTTGTTGTTTTCGTCAGTGAGCAATCCCAAGGCCTGGGCCCTGGGACAACACTGATCCCACAACGGCAGTTGCCTTATCAGAGACGATGCTTCTGCCGTGCCACGACGTTATGGGTCGGGAGCCGGGCAGTAAATGCAACGAATCTGACAGACCTTGTAGGCAACGGAGCCGCGATTCGCAGTTAGCTGCCGTAGGACGGCAGCGTGTGCGGATGTGGTCTGTTTCCTACGGTCTTGGCGGATGCAATAACGGCGACGTTTATGAAACGTCGCCGCCAGTGACCCTTACTTGCCGCTTACGCTCACGCCGTAGAAGGAGTTCAAGCCAAATGGGCTGATCTTGAAGTCCTGCACGTTGTTGCGCATGGGTTGATACACCGTCGAGTGCGCGATAGGTGTCATCGGGACTGCATCTTTGAGGATATGTTGCGCCTGCTTGTACAGCTCGGTGCGTTTGGCTACGTCGGAAGTCGCCTTGGCTTCTTTCACGATGCCATCGAATTTCTTGTCGCACCACTTGGAGAAGTTGTTGCCGGCCAGGGAATCGCAGCCGAACAGCACGTTCAGCCAGTTGTCCGGGTCACCATTGTCGCCGCTCCAGCCAATGATCATGGCCTGGTTCTCGCCGCCTTTGGAGCGCTTGATGTACTCGCCCCACTCATAGCTGACGATGTTCACTTTCAGGCCGATCTGTTTCCAGTCGTTCTGCAGCATCTCAGCCATCAGCTTGGCGTTCGGGTTGTACGGACGCTGGACCGGCATCGCCCACAGGGTGATCTCGGTGCCTTCCTTGACGCCGGCTTCCTTGAGCAAAGCCTTGGCCTTGGTCACGTCGAACGGGGCGTCCTTGATGGTGGTGTCGTAGGACCACTGGGTTGGCGGCATGGCGTTGACGGCCAGTTGGCCAGCGCCCTGGTAAACCGAGTCGATGATCTGTTGCTTGTTCACCGACATGTCCAGGGCTTCACGCACCCGGATGTCCGACAGCGGGTTAGGCGCGGTCTGGCCCTTGAGGACCGGCATTACGTTGTAGGCGATGTAGCCCAGGTTGAAACCGGCCTGGTGCGGCAGTTTCAGGTCCTTGTCTTCACCCAGCGCCTTGAGGTCGGCCGGACGCGGGAACAGGGTCACCTGGCATTCGTTTTTCTTCAGCTTCTGGATACGCACCGACGGGTCGGTGGTGATGGCGAAGATCAGGTTGTCGATCTTCACATCTTCAGGTTTCCAGTAATCCTTGTTGCCGGTGTAACGGATGTTGGAGTCTTTCTGGTAGCTCTTGAACACGAACGGACCAGTACCGATTGGCTTCTGGTTGATGTCCTGTGCCTTGCCTTCCTTCAACAGTTGGGCGGCGTATTCAGCCGACTGGATGGAGGCGAAGCTCATTGCCAGGTTCTGGATAAAGGCGGCGTCCACAGTGCCAAGGGTGAACTTGACGGTATGGGCATCGACTTTCTCGATGTTCTTGATGTTGGTGTCCATACCCATGTCCGTGAAGTACGGGAACTCGGTTGGGTAGGCTTTGCGGAACGGATCATCTTTGTTGATCATCCGGTTGAAAGTGAACAGTACGTCGTCAGCCGAAAATTCACGAGTTGGCTTGAAGTACGGGGTGGTGTGGAACTTGACGCCTTCACGAAGGTGGAAGGTGTACGTCAGGCCATCCGGGGAAACGTCCCAGGTGGTGGCCAGCCCAGGAACAACAGCGGTGCCGCCGCGCTCAAACTGGGTCAGACGGTTGAACATGGTTTCGGCCGAAGCATCGAAGTCTGTTCCGGTGGTGTACTGGCCTGGATCAAAACCGGCCGGGCTCCCTTCGGAGCAGAACACCAGGTTGCTCGCCGCTTGGGCGAAAGGTGCAGCAGCCATTAAACCGGCGCTGACTAATAACGGAATGACTGCGTGTTTAAGCATGTTGGCCTCATGATTTGTTGTCATTTTTGGTAGTGAGGGCGACCTCGTGAGTCGACCTGCGGATACTTATGCAGGGCCCATACCCAATGCAAGATGTTGAGAGCCTACAACGGCTAAACAGTGGTACGAACGTACACGAATGTCGCATATGTGTAAGTTCAGACACATTTACGCACTTTTGAGGGTTTTTTTCGGTGCGAGGCGTGCACCAGGAATGCCCAGCCGAGGCGTCTGGCGCACTCGGTTGGGGCGGGGCTGTTACTTATTCAGACTGACGCCATAGAACGGTGTGAGCCCAAATGGACTGATTTTGAAATCCTGCACTTCCTTTCGAAGGGGCTGGAAAACCGTCGAGTTCGCGATAGGCGTTATAGGTACTTGTTCCTTAAGGATTTTTTGTGCCTGTTGATACCACTTGATGCGCTGCTCGCGGTCACTGCTGACCTTGGCCTGTTGCACGAGTTTGTCGTAGGCCGGATTACACCATTTGGCATAGTTGCTGCCCTTCACCGCAGCACAACTGTAGAGCACGCCGAGCCAGTTATCCGGGTCACCGTTGTCGCCGGTCCAGCCGTAAATCATCACGTCATGCTCGCCGGCTTTGGCGCGTTTGATGTATTCGCCCCACTCATAGCTGACGATATTGGCCTTGATGCCGATCTTTTCCCAATCCTGCTGGATCATCTGCGCCGACATTCGGGCATTGGGATTGGACGCGCGTTGAACCGTCATCGCCCACAGATTGATGGTGGTACCTGGTGCAACCCCTGCTTCTTTTAGTAGCGCCCGAGCCTTGGCCGGGTCGTAGGGTGCGTCCTTGATCGTCGGGTCATAAGACCACTGCGCCGGAGGGAGCGCGTTCTGCGCCAATTGTCCGGCGCTCTGGTACACCGCCTTGATGATTGCTGGCTTGTCGATGGCCATGTCCAGGGCCTGGCGTACCTTGAGCTGGTCCAGGGGCGGGTGGGTCACGTTGTAGGCGAGAAAGCCCAGATTGAAGCCGGCTTGTTGGAGCACCCGCAGGTTCGGGTCCTGCTTCATCACTTCAATGTCGGAAGGGCGCGGGTAACCGCTGGCCTGGCACTCGCCGGCCTTGAGCTTTTGCAGGCGCACGGCGGCATCCGGGGTGATCGAGAACACCAGATTGTCGAGCTTCACGTCTTCGGGCTTCCAATACTGTTTATTGGCGCTGTAGCGAATCTGCGAATCCTTCTGGTAACGCTTGAACACAAACGGCCCGGTGCCCACCGGCTTCTGGTTGATGTCGGCGGCCTTGCCTTCCTTGAGCAACTGCGCGGCGTATTCGGCGGACTGCACCGAGGCGAAGCTCATGGCCAGGTTCTGCACGAAAGAAGCGTCGACGTTGTTCAGGTTGAAGCGCACGGTGTGCTCGTCGAGTTTTTCGACGTTCTTGATGGTGGTGTTCAAGCCCATGTCGGTGAAGTACGGCGACTCCGATGGGTAGGCCTTGCGGAACGCGTTCTCGGGGTCGAGCAGGCGCTGGAAGGTGAACAGCACGTCATCGGCGTTGAAGTCGCGGGTCGGGGTGAAATAGTCGGTGGTGTGGAACTTGACGCCATCGCGCAGGTGGAAGGTGTAGGTCAGGCCGTCTTTGGACACGTCCCAACTGGTTGCCAGGCCCGGTTCGACTTCGGTGCCGCCGCGCTTGAACTGGGTCAGGCGGTTGAACACGGTTTCGGCGGAGGCATCAAAATCGGTGCCGCTGGTGTACTGGCTGGGATCGAAACCGGCGGGACTGGCTTCGGAGCAGTAGACCAGGGTGCTGGCCGCCTGGGCCATCGGCATAAATGCCAGCAGGCCGGCAGCGAGGAGGAGCGGTTTAAAGGCGATTCTTTCCATGGAGACCCCTGAGATGGCAGCTGAAGGCTGCCCAAACGAAAACGGCGGTCACCGAGGTTACCGCCGTTCAGGATTGTCAGGTAGGGGTCACTGAAGGGTCTACTTGGCCCGGTCGGCGTTCCTGGGCTACAGGCTGTTAGTACCCGGTGCGAATACGACGGGTTTGTAGCTGAATTTCCACCACTTGAACGGGTTCTGGAAAATCGAATAAGGGTTGTTTTTTTCCGGTTTGAATTCCTTATTTTCGATACTGTTGTTGTTTATGGCATCAGGGTTGTCCACCGGGTTTTCGCCGCTCTTATAGATAACGTTAGAGTCGCCTGTAATCTCTTCGGCGGAGTACCTGGCAATGATCTCTCCTGTATAGCCTTTAACAGGACGGTCGGTGAGCCGTTGAAATTCGGCGGCGAAAGAGTTTTCGCCGAGCTTTCCTGAGTAACAACTCAAAATTCGAATGTTGTCATAGTGTGAAACGATGACGCCGTTACGCTTTAGCGTGTTGTATAGCCCTTGCGGGGTGTGTTTTTTGCCGTTGTAGAAGATGTGCGTACCATCGCCGTGGGCAATGATGTTGAGTCGATGTTGGGTACCTTTTTTGTTCATGTCGGCAAAGGTGTAAAGGTTATCTTCGACTTTATTCAGGTTGTCTTTGGTCCCTGTGAGTGTGACCAGATTGCCATCCTTCGACACGGTTTCGGTGATGGGGGCCACTGGCGCCAGGGACGTTGGCTCCTTCTGCACTCGTACCAACTCAAAATCATTTGTCTTTGAATTGTATTCCCAGCTGTAATCTTTGGCCTTCAGGGCGTTAACGTTCGCCGGTACATCACCCGATCCGGACTCTGCCGCATAGGGCGCAAGTTCGTGCAGTAATTGCAGGCCCGATATTACTGCGGCAGCAGACCCGCCAATGCGATCGTCGGCTGTCATGCCATAAGTGGAGTCATGGACGCCGAAATAAATATTGCCCGCGTTGCCAAGGATGGGCACGTAACCAAAGGTGCGCCCCCACAATTCTTTCGCGTCCTTCCAGATTTGCTGCGAGGAACCAAACACTTCGGTCTGGTCGGACCACACCGCATTTTTGGCGTTCACCTCCTGGTATTTTGCCGCAATACTGGAGTCGAGGTTGCCGTACTTCAACCGATATTCGCTACCCCGTGATTCGGTATAGTTAAATGTCTCCCACACCGGTACTGCTTTATCTTTTAGGAGGCTGGAGTATCCCGGGTAGCTGGCATGATTGCCTGCGATCAAGTTGTCGAGCACATCCCCCGCCTTTGGCCAATGAGCATCTTTACCTCCTTGCCTATCGCTGGCATTGAAGCTACGCAGCAAATCATTTCGATTGCTTTTAGTCCAGTTGGAAAAATCTTCATCTCCCCTGATTTCATGGACGGCGCCGTTCTTCAAATCGATCATCAGGCCCTTATTGGGTCTATGATCATAATTGCCGTCATAGGGGGTATAAGGGATAAATGCATACCCCGCCAGTGGAAAGCCATATATGTTGGGGATAATGACTTGTCCATTATTTTCCAATGTACGATTAACCGCCTCTTGGCCTTCAGTGCTTAATTTTTTAAAACTTTCCTTGTTATTGGCCAGGCTTTGCAAGGTTCCCCGTGTTATATAGTTATCTGCTTTTCCTGAGCGCTTCGTAATTTCTCCCGACTCATCCCGCATCGGCTTGGCTATTTCGTCTTCCCAGTAATTTTGGAGTTTCTTGCCAAGTGACTCCAGATCGTTAATCTTACTCTGATCTTTAGGCGCGATTTCCATCTGATGGAAATTGAGCAGACCGCCTCCTGGTGGCTTATCGTGCTTAAGGGCACCCGCTGCAATTTCCCATGCAAAGTAGGTGCGTGTGTCGGTATCGGTCAGGTGTTCCGGTTTCCATTTCCCTACGTAGGAGTTGAACGTTACCGTGATTTTTTCATTCGGGTCATACCCGGCTGCCAACAAGCCAGCACTGAAATATCCAGAGGGCTCCATGAATAAACGCACATTCTGGAACTTAACGTTTCTTTCGCCTTCGCTGCCACTTTCTATATTTCCGATTTGCGCCTTTACACGGTTGGCATAGGCGTCAACAAGCTGTTCCCGTTCCAGCAGAGAAAGCCCGGCTATAGGCGCAGAAGCGCTGCCCGATCCATAAATTGTTGTTTTGTAGGTATTGGATTCGAATGTGGAAGATGCAACCTCGTCAGAGCTGGTCTGTGATGTATTGTTTTCTAGGCTATATGTTTCACTATTGCTCAACGGTTGTGGGACTTTCTGTTCCTGTGACTCGGTGCGTTCTTCCTGGGTAGATCCGGGAATTGGTGCTGTTGGGTAACGGACAATACTATACTGAGTCGATGTTGTCATTTTATGTTACCTGGCAGGGTGCGGGAAGCATATTTATGGCGCTGCGCCGTTGGATGAGCGACCACTTTCATTGGTGTAACCTTAAATGGCGTACGTGGTGAAGCGACATTGTTCTATCCACTTATGTGGATGGATATGCAGGAAGAGTTCCGAGTCATAAGTAAGTAAATATCATTTACGTATCAGGTTTTTTTACATGTTGGGTATTTTGCAGTCAACGATATAAGACGTGGACCATATTCAACGGCGCGCATATTGCCCGCTTGGTCGGAACTTCTGGATAAAAAAAGGCGCGAGCCCTATAGGGTCGCGCCATTCTTTTATCTTGAATAAGTTTATTGCTGGACTTCAATCACTCCGTCGGCACTCATGCTCACCTGGCTGGTGCCGGCTTCGACTTCCGGCGTCGGCGCCGAATCCATCGCAGCGGCTTTCATCATCATCCCGCCGCGGGCGTAGGGCTGTGGGTAACCATTGGTGTTGAAGTTCAGGTTGACGATTTTGTAGCCCTTGCCGCCCAGCGCGTCGGTGGCCAGTTGCGCACGGGCCTTGAACGCGGTGACTGCTTCTTTAAGCAAGGCATCTTCGCTGGCCTTGCGGGTCGGGTTGGCGATGGCGAAGTCCATGCTGTCCATTTTCAGGTTGGTCAGCATGTCGCCGGTGAGCTTGGACAGCGCGGCAAAGTCGGCGCTTTCCATGCGCAGCTCGGCGCGTTCACGCCAGCCGGTGATCTTCTGGTTCTTGTTGTCGTAGATCGGGTAGCTGTTGCGGCTGCCCTGGCGCAAGGTCACGCCTTTGACTTCACGGGCCTGAGCCAGCGCCTTGTTCATGGTGGTGGTGATTTCGGCGGCCAGCTTGGCCGGGTCGGAGTTCTGCGACTCGGTGTAAAGAGTGACGATCATCTGGTCGCGCGCCACTTCCTGGCTGACTTCGGCACGCAGGGAAATCTGGTTGTAATGCAGTTCATCAGCGGCCATGGCAGGCAGGCTGGCGAGGGTGGCGGCGCCGAGGGCGAGGGTGGCTGCACTGCGAATGAAACGTGACATGTAAGCTCCTTGAGATGTTCGTGTTCGGTAAGACTGTAGACGCAAGGTTTCAGTTCTTCGGGTTTACACATTCGCAACAAGTTACTCAATGCCGACGAACGGTCATGTTCCTGACCCCTGCGTCAAAGAGCCACACACGCCGTGCCAGCGCTGTCGCTTCGTTTATACTCCGTGCGATCCGCCTGCAGCGCTCATCGGGAGAGCTCATGCTCGCCGCCGTAAAACTGACTTCCGCCACCCGCCAGAACCTCTGGCGCCTGACGTTCATCCGCACCTTGGTGCTGGCCGCACAGGCCGGTTCGGTGGGGCTTGCCTATTGGTTCAAGCTGCTGCCGCTGCCTTGGTTGCAGTTGGCCGTGACCCTCGGCTTCTCGACCGTCTTGTGCGTGTTTACCGCCATCCGGCTGCGCACCACGTGGCCGGTGACCGAGTTGGAATACGCCCTGCAACTGGCCTGCGACCTGTTTATCCACAGTGTGTTGCTGTACTTCTCCGGTGGTTCCACCAACCCGTTTGTTTCTTATTACCTGGTGCCACTGACTATCGCTGCGGTGACCTTGCCATGGCGTTACTCGGTGGTGCTGTCGGGCATCGCCCTGGCCCTGTACACCCTGCTGCTCGCCCAGTTCTACCCGTTGCAGACCTTCCCCATCGCCCGGGAAAATCTGCAGATCTACGGCATGTGGCTGAGTTTTGCCCTGTCGGCGGCGGTCATCACCTTCTTTGCCGCACGAATGGCGGAAGAGCTGCGCCGCCAGGAAGAACTGCGCGCCATTCGCCGTGAAGAGGGCCTGCGGGACCAGCAACTGCTGGCCGTCGCCACCCAGGCTGCCGGCGCGGCCCATGAGTTGGGGACGCCGCTGGCGACCATGAGCGTACTGCTCAAGGAAATGACCCAGGACCATCACGACCCGGCCCTGCAAGACGACCTCAGCGTGCTGCAGGAACAGGTCAAGCAGTGCAAGTTGACGTTGCAGCAATTGGTGCGCGCCGCTGAAGCCAATCGTCGCCTCGCCGTGGAGATGCAAGACGTCACCCAGTGGCTGGACGAAGCCCTGAACCGCTGGCACCTGATGCGTCCCGAAGCCAGCTACCGTTTCCACCTGCTGGGCCAGGGCACAGTGCCGCGCATGGCGCCGCCGCCGGACCTGACCCAGGCGCTGCTGAACCTGCTGAACAACGCCGCAGATGCCTGCCCGGAGGGGCTGGAAGTGACCCTGAACTGGGACGCCGAAGACCTCACCATCAGCATTCGCGACCATGGCGCCGGTGTGCCGCTGGCGATTGCCGAGCAGATCGGCAAGCCATTCTTTACCACCAAAGGCAAAGGCTTCGGCCTGGGCCTGTTTTTGAGCAAGGCCAGCGTGACTCGCGCGGGCGGCTCAGTGAAACTCTATAGTCATGAGGAAGGCGGCACGCTCACCGAGCTGCGCCTGCCCCGTGTCGCACGAGGAGACATCGATGAGTGACGAGATCCAAGTCGAAGGCGAAGAACTGCCGCACCTGTTGCTGGTAGATGACGACGCCACCTTTACCCGCGTGATGGCCCGCGCCATGAGCCGTCGTGGCTTTCGCGTGAGTACCGCAGGTTCCGCCGAAGAAGGCTTGGCCATCGCCACGGCCGACCTGCCGGAATACGCCGCCCTGGACCTGAAAATGGACGGCGACTCCGGCCTGGTGCTGCTGCCCAAGCTGCTGGAGCTGGACCCGGAAATGCGCGTGGTGATCCTCACCGGCTATTCCAGCATTGCCACTGCTGTCGAGGCGATCAAGCGCGGCGCCTGCAACTACCTGTGCAAGCCTGCAGACGCCGACGACGTGCTGGCCGCCTTGCTCTCCGAGCACGCCGACCTCGACACCCTGGTGCCGGAAAACCCGATGTCGGTGGACCGCCTGCAGTGGGAACACATCCAGCGGGTGTTGACCGAGCACGAAGGCAATATCTCCGCCACTGCCCGCGCCCTGGGCATGCATCGCCGGACGTTGCAGCGCAAGCTGCAGAAGCGCCCGGTTCGACGTTGAACGGCGACTGAACAATCTGCTTCAGGCTGCACGGAGCCCCGGATCGATCGGCTATGATCGGTCCGACGCCTGTTCTTTATTTCCTACCGAGCCTGAACAATGAATCAGAACGCTGAGTATTCCGCGGTCAATGACGCGGTGCGTGGGCAATTTTTAAGGAAAGTCTGGGCGCTGATCACCCCTTACTGGCGCAGTGAGGAGAAGGGCAAGGCCTGGCTGTTGCTGCTGGTGGTGCTGGGGCTGTCGCTGTTCAGCGTGGCCGTGTCGGTGTGGTTCAACAGCTGGAACCGCGACTTCTATAACGCCCTGGAGAAGAAGGACTACGACGCCTTCACCCACTTGCTGATGTATTTCAGCGTGATCGCGGTGGTGGCGATCGTCACCGGGGTGTTCACCTCCTATCTGCAGCAGATGCTCACCATCCGCTGGCGGCGCTGGCTGACCGAAACCTACTTCGCCAAGTGGCTGAGCCAGAAGAACTACTACCACCTGGAATACGGCGGCTATACCGATAACCCGGACCAACGTATCTCCGAAGACCTCAACGCCTTCACCAGCAGCACCCTCAGCCTGGGCCTGGGTTTCATCAGTAACCTGGTGAGCCTGGTGTCGTTCTCGGTGATTTTGTGGGGCGTGTCCGGCAGCATCGAAGTGTGGGGCATCACCATTCCCGGCTACATGTTCTGGGCGGCGCTGGTGTATGCCGTGCTCGGCAGCTGGTTGACCCACTTGATTGGTCGAAAACTGATCGGCTTGAGCAACCGCCAACAACGGTTTGAGGCCGACTTGCGTTTCAGCCTGGTGCGGGTGCGCGAGAACGCCGAAAGCATCGCGCTGTTCAATGGCGAGCCGAATGAACACCAGCAGCTGAGCGCACGTTTCGGGCGGGTGTGGAGCAACTTCTGGAGCATCATGCAGCTCAAGAAGCGCCTGAATTTCTTCACCAGCGGTTACTCGCAGATTGCGATCATCTTTCCGTTTGTGGTGGCCGCGCCGCGCTACTTTTCCGGGCAGATAGAGCTGGGTGTGCTGATGCAGGTGGCCAGTGCGTTTGGCAGCGTGCAGGGCAGCCTGAGCTGGTTTGTCGATGCGTACACCGTGTTGGCCAGCTGGCGCGCTACCTGCGATCGTCTGCTGAGCTTTGGCGAGGCGATGGAAGAAAACGAAGGCCGCAACATGGGCATTGAGTTGCAGCGTCAGGGCGGCAATTTGCAGATGAACAACCTCAGCCTTGATCTGGCTGATGGTCGTCACCTGCTCGACGGCGCCAACCTGAGCGTTGCCGAGGGCGAACGCCTGATGCTCAGCGGCCGTTCCGGCAGCGGCAAATCAACCTTGCTGCGGGCCATGGGCAATCTGTGGCCGAACGGCCACGGCAACATCCGTCTGCCGGCCGAGCGTTACCTGTTCCTGCCGCAGAAGCCGTACCTGCCGATCGGCACCTTGCGCGGCGTGTTGAGTTATCCACAGGAGGAGGGCGCCTACCCGGCGGAACGTTATGCACAGGTGCTGGAAACCTGCCGCCTGGCACACCTGACTCCAAGGTTGGATGAAGCCAACCACTGGCAGCGCATGTTGTCACCGGGTGAGCAGCAACGCCTGGCCTTTGCCCGCGCGTTGTTGTTTGAACCGCAATGGCTGTATATGGATGAAGCCACGTCGGCGATGGACGAAGAGGACGAGGCGGCGCTGTATCAGGCGTTGATCGATGAGTTGCCGGGCTTGAGCATCGTCAGCGTCGGCCACCGCAGCAGCCTCAAGCGTTTCCATGGGCGGCATGTGCGGATCGAGAACGGGCAGTTGCTCGAACAAAGCGTTTAGGGATGACCGCGGGGTTTGGCGCACATCGCTAACCCCGCGTAGGCGTTCAGGAGGTGATTGAGAACTCTAGGGGGACGGACGACTGCCCGTGCGCCGTAAAGGAAACAACCCCTGTTCCTTTACTGAACGTACCTGAAAACGGGGTCTTCGATGTCTGGAAGGTTTCACTGTTGTCCTGTCCAGCGATGACTTGGCCGCTCCACAGTTGTGGTGGAGAAAACCTGTCATGCGTGACCAGTATTTGCGTGTCTATGCGATCGCCTTTTTTCAGGCCGGGAAAGGCGATGGTGAGATGAAAAAACTCCTTCAGGCTGGCCGTCAGCAGCGTGCCGTCTTTCACATCAGTGCTGGTGGGGGCTGGCCAGGTATGACGGTTTTTCAGCGGGATGATTTGCATGTGTCCGTTCCTTTGATGAAGTCCTCGTCCCGGAGTGCTGTGCTTGCAAGCACCCAGGTAGCGGATTCATTAGGGCCAATCCCGGCGCGGTTGCCTACTGTTAGAAATAACAGTGTCGATAAGCGGTCGGCTGGCGCTGACAAAAAAGCCCGGCTGATCATCGATCAGCCGGGCTTTTTCATGTCGCTTGAAAGCGTATTACTTTTTCAAGCCGTAATGCTCATCCAGCATCCCCGGGGCGTTTGGCGTTTTTGGCGCGTAGTCCCGTGGCGGTTCCTGATTTTCCCGGGGTGGGGTCAGGCGTTCCCGTGGCGCTTGCGGTGCATCGGAATGCAGCGCGGCCAGCAGGCGCTGGCGGGTGATGTCGTCCAGGGCCAGGCGGTTGGCACCCTCGGCGAGATGATCCTGTACTTCCTGGTAGCTCTGAGTGAGCTTTTTCACCAGGGTCGCGGTGCTGTTGAAGTGGGTAACAACCTCGTTCTGATAACTGTCAAAACGTTCCTGAATGTCATCCAGCTGACGCTGCGTGCGGTTAGGCGCGGCATTCGGCAGCAGGCGGGCAACCAGGAATCCAATGGCGACACCGGCAACCAAGGCGAGAGTCGGCAACAACCAAACTAAGAGCGAGTGTTCCACGAGTCCTTCCTCTATAAACGGCTTTGCTTTACGTTAACGGCTCGGACCTGCGCTGTATACCGCGATTAAGCTCGCAATGATGCCATGCACAGACTTTTAGCTAGACGAGTCGACCCCTTGAGAGGTCACGGAGTTCCTTCCTTGCTGATGCGTGAAACCCCTGTTTTGATCGATGGCCCGGTAGGCCAACTGGAAGCCCTGTATCTGGATCACCCCGAGCCACGTGGCCTGGCGCTGATCTGCCACCCTAACCCGGTGCAGGGCGGCACCATGCTCAACAAAGTTGTATCGACCCTGCAACGCACCGCCCGCGATGCCGGCTTGATCACATTGCGATTCAATTATCGCGGTGTCGGCGCCAGCGCCGGTACGCACGATATGGGCACCGGTGAAGTCGACGACGCCGAAGCGGCCGCCACCTGGCTGCGTGAAAAACACCCCGATCTGCCGATTACCCTGCTGGGGTTTTCCTTCGGCGGATTTGTGGCGGCCACCCTCGGCGGCCGCCTGGAAGCCAAGGGCGAGAAACTTGCACACCTGTTCATGGTGGCCGCGGCCGTGATGCGCCTGCGGGATAACGATGTGCTACCACAAGGCTGCCCATTGACCGTGATCCAGCCGGAAACCGACGAAGTGGTCGACCCGCAACTGGTCTACGACTGGTCCGCCGCCCTGAATCGCCCCCATGAGCTTCTGAAAGTGGCAGAATGCGGACACTTTTTTCATGGCAAGCTGACCGATCTCAAGGATCTTGTGCTGCCACGTCTTTCGAATTGATGACAAGCGATCACCCATGACGACCCGTACCCGCATCCTCACCGGCATCACCACCACCGGCACGCCGCACCTGGGCAACTACGCCGGCGCGATTCGCCCGGCGATTCTTGCCAGCCAGGACGCCAATGCCGACTCCTTCTACTTCCTGGCCGACTACCACGCCCTGATCAAGTGCGATGACCCGCAGCGCATCCAGCGCTCGCGTATGGAAATCGCTGCGACCTGGCTGGCCGGTGGCCTGGATGTGAACCGGGTGACGTTCTATCGCCAGTCCGACATCCCGGAAATCCCCGAGCTGACCTGGCTGCTGACCTGCGTGGCGGCCAAGGGCCTGCTCAACCGTGCGCACGCCTACAAGGCCTCGGTGGACAAGAACCTGGAAAACGGCGAAGACCCGGATGCGGGCATCACCATGGGCCTGTACAGCTACCCGGTGCTGATGGCGGCGGACATCCTGATGTTCAATGCCCACAAGGTGCCGGTCGGTCGTGACCAGATCCAGCACGTGGAAATGGCCCGGGACATCGGCCAGCGCTTCAACCACCTGTTTGGCAAGGGCAAGGAATTCTTCACCATGCCCGAGGCGTTGATCGAAGAAAGCGTCGCCACCTTGCCGGGCCTGGATGGCCGCAAGATGTCCAAGAGCTACGACAACACCATCCCGCTGTTCACCAGCGCCAAGGAGATGAAGGACGCGATCTCGCGCATCGTCACCGACTCCCGCGCGCCGGGCGAAGCGAAGGACCCGGACAACTCGCACCTGTTCACCCTGTACCAGGCGTTCGCGACCAAGGCCCAGGAAGAAGAATTCCGCGGCGAACTGCTGCAAGGCCTGGGCTGGGGCGAGGCGAAGAATCGTCTGTTCCAATTGCTGGACGGCCAACTGGGTGAAGCGCGCGAGCGTTACCATCAACTGATGTCGCGCCCGTCGGACATGGAAGACCTGCTGCTGATCGGCGCCCGCAAAGCCCGCGCCGTGGCTGCACCGTTCCTGGCCGAGTTGCGTGAAGCGGTGGGCCTGCGTTCGTTTGTCAACCCGGTCGCCGTTGCCGCCACCACCAAGAAGAAAGCCGCGAAAGCCGCGCGTTTTGTGAGCTTTCGCGAAGACGACGGCAGCTTCCGTTTCCGTTTGCTGGCGGCCGAAGGCGAGCAATTGCTGCTGTCGCGCAACTTTGCCGACGGCAAAACCGCTGGCGCTGTGACCAAGCAGCTGCAATCGGGTCAGGCGCTGGATGTACGCAGTGAAGACTTGAGCTTCAGCGTGTGGCTGGAAGGTGCTGCTGTCGCCGATAGCCCGGCGTTCGCCGACAGCGCCTCGCGGGATGCGGCCATCGAAGCCTTGCGCGTTGCGTTGACCCCAATCGAGGATTGACCCGACCAAGGGTTGATTGCCATTCTTCAGGGCCGTCGTTACAGTGGCGGCCCGTTTTTGTTGCCTTGCTAACGAATTATGACGCCCCTAGAACGATATCAAGCTGATCTGAAACGCCCCGAATTCTTCCATGACGCTGCCCAGGAAACTGCGGTGCGCCATTTGCAGCGCCTGTACGACGATCTGGTCCAGGCCTCGCAGAACAAGCCGGGCATGTTCAGCAAGTTGTTTGGCAAGAAAGACCACACGCCGGTCAAGGGCCTGTATTTCTGGGGTGGTGTTGGCCGGGGCAAGACTTACCTGGTGGACACTTTCTTCGAGGCGCTGCCGTTCAAGGAAAAGGTCCGTACTCACTTCCACCGCTTCATGAAGCGCGTGCACGAAGAGATGAAGACCCTGCCGGGCGAGAAGAACCCGCTGACCATCATCGCCAAGCGCTTCTCGGAAGAGGCCCGGGTGATCTGTTTCGATGAGTTCTTCGTGTCCGACATCACCGACGCGATGATCCTCGGCACCCTGATGGAAGAGCTGTTCAAGAACGGTGTGACCCTGGTCGCCACGTCGAACATCGTGCCCGACGGCCTGTACAAGGACGGCCTGCAACGCGCGCGCTTCCTGCCGGCCATCGCCCTGATCAAGCAGAACACCGACATCGTCAACGTCGACAGCGGCGTCGACTACCGCCTGCGTCACCTCGAGCAAGCCGAACTGTTCCACTATCCGCTCAACGAAGTGGCCCAGGAAAGCCTGCGCAAGAGCTTCCGTGCGCTGACGCCGGAATGCACCCAGGCGATCGAAAACGACAAACTGATCATCGAAAACCGCGAAATCATCGCGTTGCGCACCTGCGATGACGTGGCCTGGTTCGATTTCCGCGAGCTGTGCGACGGCCCTCGCAGCCAGAACGACTACATCGAACTGGGCAAGATCTTCCATGCGGTGATCCTGAGCGGTGTCGAGCAGATGAGCGTCACCACCGACGACATCGCGCGGCGCTTTATCAACATGGTCGATGAATTCTACGACCGTAACGTCAAGCTGATCATCTCGGCGGAAGTCGAGCTCAAGGACCTCTACACGGGCGGTCGCTTGAACTTTGAATTCCAACGGACCTTGAGCCGCTTGCTGGAAATGCAGTCCCACGAGTTCCTGTCGCGGGCGCACAAGCCATAAGCGATGTGCTCGAAATGAAAAAGGCCCGCAGCGATGCGGGCCTTTTTTATGCAAAATTTCCAGCTCAACAGAAATCAACTGTGGGAGCCGGGCTTGCCCGCGATAGCGGTCTGGCAGCTAATGCAGCTGGTGCCTGACACGCCGCCATCGCAGGCAAGCCAGCTCCCACATTTGTACTGTGTACACCCTTTGGTTATGCGGCCTGCTGGAACTGCTGGCGATACTGGTTGGGCGACAGCTCGGTGTGCTGCCGGAACAGCCGCGCAAAGAAGCTCGCGTCGTCGTAGCCCACTTCGTAACTGATGGTCTTGATGCTTTTGCGGCTACCGGACAGCAAGCCCTTGGCCGTCTCGATGCGCAGGCGTTGCAGGTAGTGCAGCGGCTTGTCACCCGTGGCGGTCTGGAAGCGGCGCATGAAGTTGCGGATGCTCATGCCGTGTTCCCGGGCCACGTCTTCGAAGCGGAACTTGTCGGCGAAGTGCTCTTCGAGCCAGTGCTGGATTTGCAGGATGATCACGTCCTGGTGCAGCTTCTGGCCGCCAAACCCGATACGCCCCGGTGCATAGCTGCGCTGCACTTCATAGAGGATGTCGCGCGCCACGGCCTGGGCGATGTTGGCGCCGCAGAAACGTTCGATCAGGTAGATGTAGAGGTCGCAGGCCGAGGTGGTGCCGCCGGCGCAGTACAGGTTGTCGGCGTCGGTCAGGTGCTTGTCCTGGTTCAGTTGCACCTTGGGGAAGCGTTCGCTGAAGGCGTTGAAGAAACGCCAGTAGGTGGTCGCCTCCTTGCCGTCCAGCAGGCCAGCTTCGGCAAGCCAGAACACCCCGGTGGCTTCGCCGCACAGCACCGCGCCACGGGCATGTTGTTCGCGCAGCCAGGGCAGCACTTGGGGGTAGCGTTGGCACAATGAGTCAAAGTCGTCCCAGAAGGCCGGGAGTACGATGATGTCGGCGTTTTCAAGGCCGCCGTCCACCGGCATGATCACATCGCTGAAGCTGCGCACCGATTGCCCGTCGGGGCTGACCAGGCGGGTTTCAAACGCGGGAGTAAGGCCCTGGCCCAGCTGTTTGCCGTAGCGCAGGCTGGCGAGGTGAAAGAAATCCTTGGCTTGCATGAGGGTTGAAGCGAATACCCGATCAATGGCCAAAATGCTGACGCGCCGCAAGGGCGTGGAGATTTGGTTAGACATAATTTCATTTATTCTTATAGGGGAAAGTGGTCACCAGACGGCTGGATCGTCTTATTTTTTGTCGCATGTGTCCAGTGTCCCGTGAGGCATTCGCGGCTTAGGCTCTGTGATCCCGGTCTTGTCCGACAATTCACGCAGGTGACCCATGATTCCCAGAACCTTGTTCAGCTCGGAGCACGAACTCTTCCGCCAGAGCGTGCGCACCTTCCTCGAAAAAGACGCGGCGCCGTTCCACGGGCAATGGGAAAAGCAGGGCTACATTGATCGCAACCTGTGGAACAAGGCAGGGGAGGCGGGGATGCTCTGCTCGCACCTGCCGGAGGAGTACGGCGGCCTCGGGGCGGACTTTCTCTACAGCGCGGTGGTGATCGAAGAGATCAGTCGTCTGGGCCTGACCGGGATTGGTTTCTCCCTGCATTCGGACATCGTCGCGCCTTACATCCTGCATTACGGCAGTGAGGCGCTGAAGCACAAATACCTGCCCAAGCTGATCTCCGGGGAGATGGTCACGGCCATCGCCATGACCGAGCCGGGTGCCGGGTCGGACCTGCAAGGGGTCAAGACCACAGCGGTGCTGGACGGTGATGAGTACGTGATCAACGGCTCCAAGACCTTCATCACTAATGGCTTTCTGGCGGACCTGGTGATCGTTGTCGCCAAGACCGATCCCAAGGCCGGCGCCAAAGGCACCAGCTTGTTCCTGGTGGAAGCCAACACGCCGGGATTCGACAAGGGCAAGCGCCTGGAGAAGGTGGGAATGAAGGCCCAGGATACGTCGGAGCTGTTCTTCCAGGATGTGCGCGTACCCAAGGAAAACTTGCTGGGCCAGGCGGGGATGGGCTTTGCCTATCTGATGCAGGAGTTGCCCCAGGAGCGCCTGACGGTGGCGATTGGTGCGTTGTCGTCAGCCGAGGCGGCGTTGCAGTGGACGCTGGAGTACACCCGCGACCGCAAGGCGTTCGGCAAGGCGATCATTGATTTCCAGAACACCCGTTTCAAGTTGGCGGAGATTGCTACGGAAACCCAGATTGGCCGGGTGTTTGTCGACAAATGCATGGAGCTGCATCTGGAAGGCAAGCTGGATGTGCCAACGGCGGCGATGGCCAAGTACTGGGCCACGGACCTGCAGTGCAAGGTGCTGGATGAGTGCGTGCAGTTGCACGGAGGCTACGGCTTCATGTGGGAATACCCGATCGCGCGGGCGTGGGCGGATGCGCGGGTGCAGAGGATTTATGCGGGGACCAACGAGATCATGAAGGAGATTATTGCGCGGGCACTTTGAATCTTCGGTGTGGCTGATGATGCTATCGCGGGCAAGCCCGGCTCCCACAGTTGGAATGCATTTTCCTGCGGGAGCTGGCTTGCCTGCGATAGCTATCTAAAGGTTAATCACGGCGCAGGATTCGGATGATCCTTCTGGATCGCCTCAATCCCCGCCAACACTTCATCCGACAGTTTCAGGTCGGCACTGGCAATGTTGCTGTCCAGTTGCTCCAGGGTAGTGGCGCCAATGATGTTGCTGGTCACGAACGGTTGCTGGGTCACAAACGCCAATGCCATCTGCGCCGGGTCCAGGCCGTGCTCACGGGCCAATGCCACATAACGGCTGCACGCTGCTTCCGATTGCGCATTGAAGTAGCGGCTGAAGCGGCTGTAGAGGCTCAGGCGGCCCTTGGCCGGGCGTGCGCCACCTTCGTATTTGCCGCTGAGCATGCCGAACGCCAGCGGTGAATAAGCCAACAAACCACACTGTTCACGAATCGCGATTTCCGCCAGGCCCACTTCAAAGCTGCGGTTGAGCAGGTTGTAGGGGTTCTGGATCGACACCGCGCGGGTCCAGCCACGGGCTTCGGCCAGGGCCAGGAACTTCATGGTGCCCCACGGCGTTTCGTTGGACAGGCCGATGTGGCGGATCTTGCCGGCCTTGACCTGTTCATCCAGGGCTTCGAGGGTTTCCTCCAGCGGCGTCAGGTCCTCTTCAGCTTTGTGCTTGTAGCCCAGTTGGCCGAAAAAGTTGGTGCTGCGCTCGGGCCAGTGCAGCTGGTAGAGGTCGATCCAGTCGGTTTGCAGGCGTTTCAGGCTCGCGTCCAGGGCTTCTGTGATGTGCTTGCGGTTGTGCTTGAGGCTGCCGTCGCGGATGTAGTCGATGGTGTTGCCGGGGCCGGCGATCTTGCTGGCGAGGATCCAGTCGGCACGGTCGCCGCGGCTTTTGAAGTAATTACCGATATAGCGCTCGGTGGTGGCGTAGGTATCTGCCTTGGGCGGCACCGGGTACATTTCTGCGGTGTCGATGAAGTTGATGCCCGCGGCCTTGGCCCGTTCGATCTGTGCGAAGGCCTCTGCCTCGCTGTTCTGCTCGCCCCAGGTCATGGTGCCCAAGGCTATCGCGCTCACGTTCAGATCGGTTCGGCCCAGCTGTCGATAGTCCATCGGGTACTCCTTCGGGGAAAACAATCATAAAAGCAGGTTGAAATTTTTTTGGCAATCTGCATAATTGCCCACCTCTTTCTGCAGTGGAAGTGATGCGCCGCCTGCCGAAGAATCTTGCCGTTGAACGGACGCGCCGACCCGAGCCCCCGATAGCGTCTGTATCCGGCTGCCTTTGACTTGTCAAAGTACGCACTATTCAGTAAGATCCGCCGTCTAATTTACAGGGCGGCCCCTGAGGCTATTAAAGAATGACAACTTTTACTGCAAAACCAGAAACAGTTCAGCGCGACTGGTTTGTCGTCGACGCCGCTGGTCAGACCCTGGGTCGTCTGGCCACTGAAGTCGCCAGCCGTCTGCGTGGCAAGCACAAGCCTGAGTACACCCCTCACGTTGATACCGGTGACTACATTGTCATCATCAACGCCGAGCAGGTACGTGTTACCGGCAACAAAGCGCAAGACAAAATGTACTACCGTCACTCCGGTTTCCCAGGCGGTATCAAGTCTTCGAACTTCGAAGGCCTGATCTCCAAAAAGCCTGAAGCCCCGATTGAAATCGCGGTCAAAGGTATGCTGCCGAAGGGCCCACTGGGTCGCGACATGTATCGCAAGCTGAAAGTCTATGCGGGCGCTGCTCACCCTCATGCTGCTCAGCAGCCCCAAGAACTGAAGTTTTAACGGAATAGTTCATTATGTCGGCGACTCAAAATTACGGCACTGGCCGTCGCAAAACCGCTACCGCTCGCGTTTTCCTGCGTCCGGGTACTGGTAACATCTCGATCAACAACCGCACTCTGGAAAATTTCTTCGGTCGCGAAACTGCCCGCATGGTAGTTCGTCAGCCGCTGGAATTGACCGAGACCGTTGAAAAGTTCGACATCTACGTCACCGTTATCGGTGGCGGTGTAAGTGGTCAAGCTGGCGCAATCCGCCACGGTATCACTCGCGCTCTGATGCAGTACGACGAAACCCTGCGTGGCGCTCTGCGCAAAGCTGGCTTCGTTACTCGCGATGCTCGTGAAGTTGAACGTAAGAAAGTTGGTCTGCGTAAAGCGCGTAAGCGTCCGCAGTACTCGAAGCGTTAATTCGCTTTTACGTTCCAGAAAACGCCCAGCCTCCTCACGGAGCTGGGCGTTTTTTATTGCCTGCTATTTATGTAAAAAAATCTCTGTGACAACTTGCCACATCCGTAGAGCCCCTATACTCAAAGGCTTGGAGCTGGTGCCGGGGGTAATTACCTTGTCAGACGTGGGGCTTTTCATTACCATTCGGCAAAATTTTTATAAGTTCAGATTTAACACTTAGTAGACGCCTGATTTAACAGGCCACAAAGCTGATGGGAGAGGACTGAATGAGCAATGACGGCGTGAATGCAGGCCGGCGTCGCTTCTTGGTAGCAGCCACATCCGTGGTGGGTGCTGCAGGAGCGGTGGGGGCTGCGGTCCCGTTCGTGGGGTCATGGTTTCCCAGTGCCAAGGCGAAAGCCGCAGGTGCACCGGTGAAGGTGAATGTCAGCAAGATCGATCCAGGCCAGCAAATGATTGCTGAGTGGCGCGGTCAGCCAGTGTTCATCGTTCGTCGTACCGAGGAAATCCTGGGAAATCTGAAGAAGATCGAGGGCCAGCTGTCTGACCCCGACTCGAAGAATTCCGACCAACCCGCTTACGTCGATAAGGAAATTCGCTCGATCAAGCCGGAGATTCTGCTGCTGATCGGTATCTGCACCCACTTGGGTTGCTCTCCCACCTTCCGCCCGGAAGTGGCGCCCGCGGACCTGGGCAAGGACTGGGTCGGGGGCTATTTCTGCCCGTGCCACGGTTCTCACTACGACCTCGCTGGCCGCGTCTACAAGTCACAACCCGCACCACTGAACCTGCCAGTTCCGCCACATCACTACGAGACTGACAGTGTCATTGTCATTGGCGTCGACGAGGGGGAGAAAGCCTGATGAGCAAGTTCATGGATTGGGTGGATGCGCGCTTCCCCGCGACCAAAATGTGGGAAGACCACCTCAGCAAGTACTACGCACCGAAGAATTTCAACTTCTTCTATTTCTTTGGCTCCCTGGCACTTCTGGTACTGGTCAACCAGATCGTTACCGGTGTCTGGCTGACGATGAGCTACACCCCGTCGGCCGAAGAAGCCTTTGCCTCCGTCGAATACATCATGCGCGACGTCGAGTACGGCTCGATCCTGCGTCTGCTGCACTCCACCGGCGCCTCGGCGTTCTTCATCGTGGTCTACATGCACATGTTCCGTGGCTTGCTCTACGGTTCGTACCAGAAGCCCCGCGAGCTGGTGTGGGTGTTCGGCATGCTGATCTACCTGGCGCTGATGGCCGAGGCCTTCATGGGTTACCTGCTGCCGTGGGGCCAGATGTCCTACTGGGGCGCCCAGGTGATCATCTCGCTGTTCGGCGCGATCCCGGTCATCGGCAACGACCTGACCCAGTGGATTCGTGGTGACTACCTGATTTCCGGGATCACCCTGAACCGCTTCTTTGCCTTGCACGTGGTGGCCTTGCCGATCGTGATCCTGGGCCTGGTGGTGCTGCACATCCTGGCATTGCACGAAGTGGGTTCGAACAACCCCGACGGCGTGGACATCAAGAAGCACAAGGACGAAAACGGTGTACCGCTGGACGGCATTCCTTTCCACCCGTATTACACGGTGAAAGACATTGTCGGCGTGGTGGTGTTCCTGTTCATCTTCTGCTCGATCGTGTTCTTTTTCCCGGAGATGGGCGGTTATTTCCTCGAGAAACCCAACTTCGAACAGGCGAACGCGTTCAAGACCCCGGAACACATTGCCCCGGTCTGGTACTTCACTCCGTTCTACGCAATCTTGCGAGCGATTCCCGACAAACTCATGGGCGTTATCGCCATGGGCGCGGCGATTGCGGTGCTGTTCGTGCTGCCCTGGCTCGACCGTAGCCCGGTCAAGTCCATGCGCTACAAGGGCTGGCTGAGCAAGATCTGGCTGTGGGTGTTCTGCATTGCGTTCGTGATCCTGGGTGTACTGGGCGTGTTGGCGCCGACCCCGGAGCGGACGTTGTTGTCGCAGGTCTGCACCTTCCTGTACTTCGCCTACTTCATTCTGATGCCGTTCTACACCCGGCTCGAGAAGACCAAACCGGTACCGGAAAGGGTGACTGGCTGATGAAAAAATTATTCGTTGCATTCATTCTTGCGGCCCTGCCGCTGCTGTCTTTCGCCGCTGAACACGGCCCAGAGCTGGAAAAAGTCGACATCGATGTGTCGGACAAGGCTGCGATGCAGGACGGGCTGCGTACGTTCACCAACTACTGCATGGGCTGCCACAGCGCCAAGTTCCAGCGTTACGAGCGCGTAGCCGACGACCTGGGCATTCCCCATGACGTGATGCTCAGCCACTCGGTGTTCACCGGTGCGAAGATCGGCGACCACATGACCATCGGCATGCAACCTGCCGACGCCAAGACCTGGTTCGGGGCTGCGCCGCCCGACCTGACCCTGGTGGCCCGTGTGCGTGGCACCGATTGGCTCTACGGCTACCTGAAATCCTTCTACGAAGACCCGACGCGTCCCTACGGCGTGAACAATAAAGTGTTCCCGAACGTCGGTATGCCTAACGTTCTGGTCGGCCTGCAAGGCCGCCAAGTGGTAGGATGCAAGCAAGTACAAATCGTCGAAGACGGCAAGAAGCAGTATGATCCGCTCACCGGTACGCCTTTGACTCATGAAGCGTGCGATCAGCTGACCATAGTGCCGAAGACCGGCGCGCTGAACGAAGAGCAGTTCGACGAGAAGGTCAAGAATCTGGTGACCTTCCTGGCCTACTCGGCCAACCCAGTGAAGCTGCAGCATCAGCGCATTGGTACCTATGTGTTGCTGTACCTGGCCTTCTTCTTCGTGTTCGCCTACCTGCTGAAACGCGAATACTGGAAGGATGTGCATTGATCCAACCGTAAGTAATTGCTGTTAATCTTGCGCGCCCAGCGGCATCTCTGAAGGTAAGTCTGGTTTATCCAGGCGTCACGGAGATGCTCACTGGGCGCGCTCGTTTTTGAGCTTCCGATAATTTCAACAAGCGAGGAGGACCGCCATGGGCGTGACCAATCGGTTGGCCTGTTACTCCGACCCCGCCGACCACTATTCCCACCGAGTACGCATCGTGCTCGCAGAGAAGGGTGTCAGCGCAGAGATCATTACTGTGGAGGCGGGTCGTCACCCACCGAAACTGATCGAAGTGAACCCTTACGGCAGCTTGCCCACCCTGGTCGATCGTGACCTGGCGTTGTGGGAGTCAACCGTGGTGATGGAATACCTGGATGAGCGTTATCCCCATCCGCCGTTGTTGCCGGTGTATCCGGTGGCGCGTGCCAACAGCCGCCTGCTGATCCACCGGATCCAGCGTGACTGGTGTGGCCTGGTGGACCTGATTCTGGATTCACGCAGTAAAGAAGCGGCCCGGGTTCAGGCGCGCAAGGAATTGCGCGAGAGCCTGACCGGTGTTTCGCCGTTGTTTGCCGACAAACCTTTTTTCCTCAGCGAGGAACAAAGTCTGGTGGATTGCTGCCTATTACCCATACTCTGGCGCTTGCCGATTTTGGGCATAGAACTGCCGCGGCCTGCCAAGCCGCTGCTTGACTACATGGAGCGCCAGTTTGCGCGTGAGGCTTTCCAGGCGAGTCTGTCTGGCGTCGAACGCGATATGCGCTAAGGCTTAAGGAGCCGTTGATGAACTCCAGTCGACCTTACCTGGTCCGCGCGCTCTATGAGTGGATAGTGGACAACGATTGCACCCCGCACATGCTGGTCAATTCCGAGTTTCCCGCGGTTCAGGTACCGCAAGGTTTTGCCAGTGACGGACAAATCGTCCTGAACGTTTCACCCAGTGCTGTGCGTCACCTGCACATGGACAATGAAGCGGTCAGCTTCGAAGGGCGTTTCGGCGGTGTGCCGCATACGCTGTTCGTGCCCATCGGCGCCATCCTCGGGATTTACGCCCGGGAAAATGGCCAGGGCATGGTGTTTGATCTGGAGTCGTCCCTTGAGGATGACGAAGCGATCGAGCTCGAAGGCGAAGATGATGTACCGCCGCCGGATTCCGAGCCACCGCGCCCAAGCGGTCGGCCGAGTCTGAAAGTGGTGAAGTAACAAGACGCCAGCCCTCGGGCCAGTGTTGAAAATGCCTCGGCAATGCCGGGGCATTTTTTTGCCTGGTGAAAACCCCGGCGGTTATAGATGAAAGTCATGACGCAACGGTGATCGTACAACCGCCATGGGCTATCATGCGTACTTCTGATCGCCGAGATAGATGATTCATCATGGAAAACGCCAGCGCCGCCCCTCGTCATCCCCGCAAGCGCCGCAGCCTTGCCCAGGAATTGGTCACGGTGTTGTCCGAGCAGATCCGCGACGGCCAACTCAAACGTGGCGACAAGCTGCCCACCGAGTCGGCGATCATGGATGCCCATGGGGTCAGCCGCACCGTGGTGCGTGAAGCCATCTCGCGATTGCAGGCGGCGGGGCAGGTGGAAACCCGCCATGGCATCGGCACCTTTGTGCTGGATACGCCGAGTCCCAGCGGCTTCCGGATCGACCCGGCCACTGTTGTTACGCTGCGTGATGTTCTGGCGATCCTCGAGCTGCGGATCAGCCTGGAAGTGGAGTCTGCCGGCCTTGCTGCCCAGCGTCGCAGCGAAGAGCAATTGGCAGGCATGCGCGCAGCCCTCGATGCCCTGAACGAAAGCGCGGCCCGCGCTGGTGATGCGGTGGCGTCGGACTTCCAGTTCCATCTGCAGATTGCCCTGTCCACCGGCAACCGCTACTTCACCGACATCATGACCCACCTGGGCACCAGCATTATTCCGCGCACACGGTTGAACTCGGCGCGCCTGGCCCATGATGACCAGCAGCACTACATGAGCCGCCTGAGCCGCGAACACGAAGAGATCTATGAGGCGATCGCTCGCCAGGACTCGGATGCGGCGCGGGCGGCCATGCGTTTGCACCTGACCAACAGCCGTGAGCGGCTGCGCCATGCTCATGAAGAGGCTGAAGCGCAGCGCGGTTAATTCCAGCCTGGAAGGCTTGGAAGCTCATTGTGGCGAGGGAATTTGCTCCCGTTGGGCCGCGCAGCGGCCCCAAAACCATTCCCCCGAGTTCTGTCTGAAAGAACCCCGTGTTCTCGCTGGGGCTGCTTCGCAGCCCAACGGGAGCAAGCTCCCTCGCCACAGGTTAATGCACAAGGCTTAACTCATGTCGTTCAGGCCGGCTGATTCGGCTTGTAGTCCTTGAGCAGCAGGTACGTACTCCAGCCCCACCAGTCATTGGTCCACTGCTTGTCGTTCAGGTTGTTGACGTCCTTGCGCCGCAGCACTTTGTCGCCTTCAGCCTTGAACAGCGGTGAAAAGTTGTTCGCCGGGTTTTGCGCGGCATTCAGGTCCGGCACATACAACGGCGCCTTGAAGTTGGCCGGGGAGGGCGCCACGCCGCTGATAAACGTTTCGAAGATTTCGTCGGCCGAGGCCTGCACGGCACGTTTGACCATGGCCCGGTTGGCCGCATCGTTGCTGTCGAAATAACGTTTATCACCGTAGGCGTGCCACTGTTCGCCCAAGGCGTTGCGCACATTGAGCCCGAACTTGCTGTCTTCGTCGTGCATGAAGCGGCTGATCAGCGAGCCCAGTTCACCCGGTGTCACCACTGCCGCCAGTTGCTTGCGCGGTACCCGCAGGTGGCCGGCGGAAAACAGATCGGTCAAAAAGTGATCAGCGAAACCGTTCATGGCGTAGGCCAGTTCCAGCGCCTGGTCGGTGCCGGTCTGATGGGCCACCACCGCTTGTTGCAACGCCGCAGTATGGCCCGCCAGATAGGCTGCCAACGCCCATTCGCCGAAGTGATCGGCGTTGTCTGCCGCCAGTTTCAGATAGCGCCCCAGCGGAATCAGCGCCGACACGGCACTGCCGCCGCCGGTGATGCGGTTCCACTCTTCGGACAGTGTGTCACCCAGCGCGTCATAGGCTTCATGGGGCTGCTTGCCGTCCTTGATCGCCTGGTTGACCGCGTTGATCTCTTTTTGCATCACCGCCAGGATTTTTCCTGCTTCCTCCCGTGATGCCGGGAGTACCGCCAGCGAGTTGAAGGCGTCGGTAAAGCGCTGCACGCGATCAGCGGGCGATGCACCTTCGTTGATGGGGCGCCCGGGAATTCCGTAGAAATCGCCGCCCAGGGCGATGATCTGGCCATAGCTCAGGGCCAGGCCGTTGGGCAGGTGCAATTCAACCTGGCGCGCAGGAATCGCTGGGGCATCCTTGACGAAGCGCAACAGGGTGTCGTCGCCGATGGCGGTGTGTTCGCCCCCTTCAAAACGCAGGGTGGGTGGCTTTTTTACAGGTGTGGCGAGTTCAAGACCTGACATGTTAGCTCCTTGCTATGTCGTAGGAATCTTCCGTAATAACTGTACGTATATACAGTTAAATCGAGCATAGAGGAGAAATTTCCTACGTCAAGGGAGGCGTATACAAATCCCGAACCGGTAGAAGGTCGATGAATTGCAGTTGACGAATATTTTTATAGTTGTACGATGACGTACGACATCAAGATAACCATCCGCAATCTCACAACAGAAAGTCTTCGCCCAGGGTGTTCGAATAATGAATCCACAAGAACTGAAGTCCATCCTCTCTCACGGTCTGCTGTCTTTCCCGGTGACCGATTTCAATGCCCAGGGTGATTTCCACCAGGCGGGCTACATCAAGCGTCTGGAATGGCTGGCCCCTTATGGCGCCACGGCCTTGTTCGCCGCTGGCGGCACCGGTGAGTTTTTCTCCCTGGCGGCCAGCGAATATTCGCAAGTGGTGAAAACCGCGGTTGATACCTGCGCCACCAGCGTGCCGATTCTTGCCGGTGTCGGCGGTGCCACCCGCCAGGCCATCGAGTACGCCCAGGAAGCCGAGCGTCTTGGCGCCAAAGGCCTGCTGCTGCTGCCGCACTACCTGACCGAAGCCAGCCAGGACGGGGTTGCCGCCCACGTTGAAGCGGTGTGCAAGTCGGTCAAGATCGGTGTAGTGGTCTACAACCGCAACGTCTGCCGCCTGACCGCGCCGCTGCTGGAACGCCTGGCCGAGCGCTGCCCGAACCTGATCGGCTACAAGGACGGCCTGGGTGACATTGAATTGATGGTGTCGATCCGCCGTCGCCTCGGTGACCGTTTCAGCTACCTGGGCGGCTTGCCGACTGCAGAGGTTTACGCCGCGGCCTACAAGGCCCTGGGCGTGCCCGTGTACTCCTCGGCGGTGTTCAACTTCATTCCAAAAACCGCGATGGATTTCTACCACGCCATTGCCCGGGAAGATCACGCCACCGTCGGCAAGATCATCGACGACTTCTTCCTGCCGTACCTCGATATCCGTAACCGCAAGGCCGGTTACGCCGTGAGCATCGTCAAGGCCGGGGCGAAAATCGTCGGTTATGACGCAGGCCCCGTGCGTACGCCGCTGACCGATCTGCTGCCGGAAGAATACGAAGCCCTGGCCGCGCTGATCGACAAGCAAGGCGCGCAATAACCCATCACCAAGGCCGCTGAGTAATCAGCGGCTTTTTGCGTCAGGAGAGCATTCGTGTCCCAAGCCAAGCGTTTTGAAAACTACATCGGTGGCCAATGGGTTGCCGGCGCCGACTATTCGGCCAACCTCAATCCGTCGGAGTTGTCTGATGTCATTGGCGAATACGCCAAGGCGGATCTTGCCCAAGTCCACGCCGCCATTGACGCTGCGCGGGCTGCATTCCCAGCGTGGTCCACGTCCGGCATCCAGGCCCGTCATGACGCCCTGGATAAAGTCGGCACCGAAATCCTCGCCCGCCGCGAAGAGCTCGGCACCCTGCTGGCCCGGGAAGAGGGCAAGACCCTGCCCGAAGCCATCGGCGAAGTGACCCGCGCCGGCAACATTTTCAAATTCTTCGCCGGTGAATGCCTGCGCCTGTCCGGCGACTACCTGCCGTCGGTGCGCCCGGGCGTCAATGTCGAAGTGACCCGCGAAGCCTTGGGTGTGGTTGGCCTGATCACACCGTGGAACTTCCCGATTGCCATTCCTGCCTGGAAAATCGCCCCGGCCCTGGCCTACGGCAACTGCGTGGTACTCAAGCCGGCCGAACTGGTCCCGGGTTGCGCCTGGGCCCTGGCCGAAATCATCTCCCGCGCCGGCTTCCCCGCCGGTGTGTTCAACCTGGTGATGGGCAGCGGCCGTGTGGTCGGTGATGCCATGGTCAACAGCCCGAAAGTCGACGGCATCAGCTTTACCGGCTCGGTGGGCGTGGGTCGTCAGATCGCGGTCAACTGCGTGTCGCGCCAGGCCAAGGTGCAGTTGGAGATGGGCGGCAAGAACCCGCAGATCATTCTCGACGACGCCGACCTCAAGCAAGCCGTCGAGCTCTCGGTGCAAAGCGCGTTTTACTCCACCGGCCAGCGTTGCACCGCTTCCAGCCGCTTTATCGTGACCGCCGGGATTCACGACCAGTTCGTCGCGGCCATGGCCGAGCGGATGAAGTCGATCAAGGTCGGCCACGCCCTGAAAACCGGCACCGACATCGGCCCGGTGGTTTCCCAGGCGCAGCTGGACCAGGACTTGAAGTACATCGACATCGGCCAGAGCGAAGGTGCCCGGTTGGTCAGCGGTGGTGAACTGGTGACCTGCGACACCGAAGGCTACTTCCTCGCGCCGACGCTGTTTGCCGACAGCGAAGCCGCGATGCGCATCAGCCGTGAAGAAATCTTCGGCCCGGTGGCCAACGTAGTGCGCGTGGCGGATTACGAAGCGGCGCTGGCGATGGCCAACGACACCGAGTTCGGTCTGTCGGCGGGTATTGCCACCACGTCGCTGAAGTACGCCAACCACTTCAAGCGTCATTCCCAGGCCGGGATGGTGATGGTCAATCTGCCGACTGCCGGTGTGGATTACCACGTTCCATTCGGTGGCCGTAAGGGTTCATCCTACGGTTCGCGTGAGCAAGGTCGCTATGCGCAAGAGTTCTACACCGTGGTGAAAACCAGCTACATCGGTTCGTAACGGCTGCACCCTGTGGCGGGTCCGTGCCCGCCACAGGCTTACAATTTGATTACCCGCAAAAAAAATAATTAGTGGGAGTACATTTTCATGCAAGCGACCAAGCCGACCCATGTCCGCTATTTGATCCTGCTCATGCTGTTCCTGGTGACCACGATCAACTACGCCGACCGGGCGACCATTGCCATTGCGGGCTCCAGCCTGCAGAAAGACCTCGGCATTGACGCCGTCACCCTCGGTTATATCTTCTCCGCATTCGGTTGGGCCTACGTGGCCGGGCAAATTCCCGGCGGCTGGCTGCTGGACCGGTTCGGTTCGAAAAAAGTCTACGCCCTGAGCATCTTCACCTGGTCACTGTTCACCGTGCTGCAAGGCTATGTCGGTGAGTTCGGTGTCTCCACCGCTATCGTTGCGCTGTTCATGCTGCGGTTCCTGGTGGGCCTGGCTGAAGCGCCATCCTTCCCCGGAAATGCCCGCATCGTGGCGGCCTGGTTTCCTACGGCTGAACGCGGTACGGCCTCGGCCATCTTCAACTCGGCGCAGTATTTCGCCACCGTGTTGTTTGCGCCGCTGATGGGCTGGATCGTCTACACCTTCGGCTGGCAGCACGTGTTCGTGGTGATGGGCGGCATCGGCATTGTGTTCTCGCTGATCTGGCTGAAAGTTATCCACAGCCCGCGCCAGCACCCGATGATCAATGAGGCTGAGTTCCAGCATATTGCGGCCAACGGCGCCATGGTCGACATGGACCAGGACAAGGGCAAAGGCAAGAAAACCGACGGCCCGAAGTGGGATTACATCCGTCAGTTGCTGACCAACCGCATGATGCTCGGCGTGTACCTGGGCCAGTACTGCATCAACGGCATTACCTATTTCTTCCTGACCTGGTTCCCGGTGTACCTGGTTCAGGAGCGCGGCATGACCATCCTCAAGGCCGGCTTTATCGCCTCGTTGCCTGCGATCTGCGGTTTTATCGGCGGCGTATTGGGCGGGGTGATTTCCGACTACCTGCTGCGTAAAGGCCATTCCCTGACCTTCGCCCGCAAGGCGCCGATCATTGGCGGCCTGCTGATTTCCAGTAGCATCGTGGCGTGCAACTACGTGGACATCGAATGGATGGTGGTGGGCTTCATGGCCCTGGCCTTCTTCGGTAAAGGCGTTGGCGCACTGGGTTGGGCGGTTGTTTCCGACACCTCGCCGAAACAAATCGCCGGGCTGAGTGGCGGTTTGTTCAATATGTTCGGCAACCTGGCGTCCATCAGCACACCGATCGTGATCGGCTACATCATCAGCACCACCGGCTCCTTCAAGTGGGCCCTGGTGTTCGTCGGTGCCAATGCCTTGCTGGCAGTGTTCAGCTACCTGGTGATCGTCGGCCCGATCAAGCGTGTGGTGCTTAAAGAGCCGCCGGCCAACGGCCCTGAGCTGACTAAACTTTCCCAAGCGCATTCCTGAAGGGGCCCGCGTCATGCAGTTGATTGAACATGCCGATTCGCCACGCTCCATCCGTTTGCACGCGCTGGATAACGTGGTGATTGTGGTCAACGACCAGGGCGTACCGGCGGGGACCGAGTTTCCCGACGGCCTGGTGACGGTGGATTTCATTCCCCAAAGCCACAAGGTCACCCTGGAAGACATCCCCGAAGGCGGTCGGATCATTCGCTATGGGCAGACCATCGGGTATGCCTTGCACCCGATTCCCCGCGGCAGTTGGGTCCAGGAAGATCAACTGCGCATGCCCACGGCGCCGCCTCTGGACAGCTTGCCGCTGTCCACCGAGGTGCCCGAGGCCCAGGCACCGCTGGAAGGGTTCACCTTCGAGGGTTATCGCAACGCTGACGGCACCGTGGGCACGCGCAATATCCTCGGCATCACCACCACGGTGCAGTGCGTCACCGGGGTGCTGGACCATGCGGTGAAACGCATCAAGGACGAGTTGCTGCCCAAGTACCCCAACGTCGATGACGTGGTGGCGCTGACCCACAGCTATGGCTGTGGTGTGGCGATCACGGCTACCGACGCCTACATCCCGATTCGCACCGTGCGCAATCTGGCACGCAACCCGAACCTGGGCGGTGAGGCCCTGGTGATCAGCCTCGGTTGCGAGAAATTGCAGGCCGGGCAGGTGATGCATGAAAACGACAGCTCGGTTGATCTGAGTGAGCCGTGGCTGTATCGGTTGCAGGATTCCAGCCACGGCTTTACCGAAATGATCGAACAGATCATGGAATTGGCCGAAACCCGCCTGAAGAAACTCGACCTGCGCCGGCGGGAAACGGTACCGGCGTCGGAGTTGATCCTCGGCATGCAGTGCGGTGGCAGCGATGCATTCTCCGGGATCACCGCCAACCCGGCGCTGGGTTATGCCTCGGATCTGCTGCTGCGGGCGGGCGCGACGGTGATGTTTTCCGAAGTTACCGAAGTACGCGATGCTATCTACCTGCTGACCTCCCGCGCCGAGAATCAGGACGTGGCCCGGGAGCTGGTACGGGAGATGGATTGGTACGACCGTTACCTGGCCAAGGGCGAGGCGGATCGCAGCGCCAACACCACGCCGGGCAACAAGAAGGGCGGGTTGTCGAATATTGTCGAGAAGTCGCTGGGGTCTATCGTCAAGTCGGGCAGCAGTGCGATCAATGGGGTGCTCGGCCCGGGCGAACGGTTCAATCGCAAGGGCCTGATTTTTTGCGCGACGCCGGCCAGTGACTTTGTGTGCGGCACGTTGCAGTTGGCGGCGGGGATGAACCTGCATGTGTTCACCACCGGGCGTGGCACGCCCTATGGGCTGGCGATGGCGCCGGTGGTGAAGGTCTCGACGCGTACCGAGCTGGCGCAGCGCTGGCCGGACCTGATTGATATCGACGCCGGGCGGATTGCCACCGGGCGGGCGACGATTGAAGAGCTGGGCTGGGAGCTGTTCCACTTCTATCTGGATGTGGCCAGCGGCAAGAAACAGACGTGGGCGGAGCAGCACAAGCTGCACAATGACATTACGTTGTTCAACCCGGCGCCGATTACCTGATCTGTCCACCGACAGTGCTTTTTGTGGCGAGGGAGCTTGCTCCCGCTGGGGTGCGAAGCACCCCCAAAAATGGGACTGCTGCGCAGTCCAGCGGGAGCAAGCTCCCTCGCCACAGGTTATTTACAGCTCGGGACTGTCTCTTAACTGAGTGGCATTAGGGCGAGCCCCCACCATAAGGCCGCCAGGTGGCTTATCATTAGCCACCTACCGACGCTCACCCAAGGTTCTCCCCGGCATGCTGGCAATCTTCCTACAAACCCTGAATATCACCGCGCCGGTGTTTGCCATGCTGTTCCTGGGCGTCCTGCTCAAGCGCATCAACTGGATCAACGACAACTTTATCCACACCGCCTCGTCCCTGGTGTTCAACGTCACCATGCCGGCCTTGCTGTTCCTCGGGATTCTCCACGCCGACCTGCATTCAGCCCTCAAGCCGGGCCTGCTGATCTATTTTGCCGTCGCCACGCTGCTGAGCTTTGCCCTGGCCTGGGGCTGGGCGATCTTTCGTTGCCCACGGGAAGACCGCGGCATCTATGCCCAGGGCGCGTTTCGCGGTAACAACGGTGTGATCGGCCTGGCACTGGCGGCCAGCATGTACGGCGACTACGGGATTTCCCTCGGCGCGGTGCTCGCGGCGTTGGTGATCCTGTTCTACAACACCCTGTCGACCATTGTGCTGGCGGTGTACAGCCCGGTGATCAAGTCCGACCCGTGGAGCATCTTCAAGAGTGTGCTGGCCAACCCGTTGATCATCAGCGTGATCGTGGCCGCGCCCTTCGCGTATTTCCAGATTGGCTTGCCCGGCTGGCTTGAATCTTCCGGGCAGTATCTGGCGGATATGACCTTGCCGTTGGCATTGATCTGTATCGGCGGCACTTTGTCGCTGGCGGCATTGCGCAAAAGCGGCGACATGGCCTTGAGTGCCAGCCTGATGAAGATGATCTGGCTGCCGGTGCTGGCCACCCTTGGCGCGTGGCTGCTGGGGTTCCGCGGGCCGGAGCTGGGGATTCTGTTCCTGTATTTCGGCGCACCCACGGCAGCGGCCAGTTTTGTCATGGCGCGGGCGGCGGAGGGCAATCATGAGCTGGCGGCCGCGATTATCGTGATCACCACCTTGATGGCGGCGGTGACCACGAATATCGGGATCTTCGTGTTGCAGGCGGGCGGTTGGATCTAGGCGTCTTTCTGGTAGCTGTCGATCACTTCCTGAGCCGCGCGGAAGGCATCAATCGCCGCCGGCACGCCGGCATACACCGCGCAATGCAGCAGCGCCTCGCGAATCTCCTCCACGGTGCAACCGTTGTTCAGCGCGCCGCGCACGTGGCCCTTGAGTTCCTGCGGGCACTTGAGGGCGGTCAAGGCCGCGAGGGTGATCAGGCTGCGGGTTTTCAGCGGCAGGCCTTCACGATTCCACACACTGCCCCAGGCATGTTCGTTGACGAAATCCTGCAGTGGCTGGCTGAACTCGGTGGCATTGCCCAGCGCTCGATCGACAAACACATCACCCATTACCTGGCGGCGCATTTCAACGCCGGGTTTTTTCTGTTCGGTCATTGCGATTCCCTCTTGTGTTGGCGGCGCCAGGCTTGCAGCGAAGTGAACAACAGAAAAGCCACCAGCGCTGGCAGGACGTAATACAGCATCAGTTGTTCAAGCTTGGTGGCCAGCGGCATGCCGAAGGTGAACGACACCACATGCAGCCCATACACCAGGTACAACCCCAGGAACACCAGGCCTTCGGCGCGGGTGACCCGGTAGCCCGAATAAAACACCGGCAGGCACAGGGCAGCCACGCCGAGCATTACCGGCAGGTCGAAATCGAGGGCGTTGGGCGATACCGACAGCGGCGAGGGCGCCACCAGCGCGGTAAAACCCAGCACGCCAAGCAGGTTGAACAGGTTGCTGCCGATCACGTTGCCCACGGCAATTTCCCGCTGGCCGCGCAGGGCGGCGATCAACGAGGTGGCGAGGCACGGCAGGGAAGTGCCGACGCCAATCAGCGTCAGGCCGATGATGCGTTCCGACAGGCCAAGGTCCTCGGCCACGTCCACCGCGGCGCCCAGCAACAGGTGCCCGGCCAGGACGAGGATCAACAGGCCGCCGATCATCAGCAATACGCTGCTCAGCCAGGGTGCTTGCACCACGGTGTGAATGGTGCGGGGGCGGCGGGAGTGACGGGTCTGGTACAGCAGCACGCCGAGGTAGGCCACCAGGGCCGCCAGCAGTAACAAGCCGTCGGCCGGCGTCAGCTCTTCGTTGGCGGCGAGCACGAACACCAGCAGGCTGGCGAAAATCATCACCGGGATATCCAGGCGTACCAGTTGTCGCGAGACCCGCAACGGAATGATCAGGGCCGCCAGGCCAAGGGTGACGAGGGTGTTGAAGATGCTGCTGCCGATCACACTGCCCACGGCGATGTCGGTGTTGTCCGCGAGGGTGGCTTGCAGGCTGATGGCTATCTGCGGCGCGCTGCTGCCGAAGGCGACGATGCTCAGGCCGATGATCAGTGGCCGCACCTTGAGGCTGGCGGCCAGGCGCACGGCGGCGCGCACCAGGACTTCGGCGCCGATGATCAACAGCAGCAGGCCGCTGATCAGTTCGATCACGCTAAAGAGCGAGAGGGCGGTTAATCCGAAAATGGCCTGGGCTCCGTGGGTCAGTTGCTGAGGGCTTGCACGCGAACGCGTGCGGTGCCGCTGCTGATCATTCCCAGCTGTTCGGCGGCTTTGCGTGACAGGTCGATCAGGCGCCCACGGGTATGCGGGCCGCGGTCGTTGATGCGGACAATGACGCTTTTGTCGTTGTCGAGGTTGGTGACCTTCACCTGCGTGCCGAAGGGCAGGCGACGATGGGCGGCGGTCAGGGCATTCTGGTTGAACGGTTCACCGCTGGCAGTACGATTGCCGTGGTGTTTGGCGCCGTAGTAGGAGGCGGTGCCGGTTTCGTCGTAGCCGTTGGGGTCGATGAGGCCGCTGGCGCAGCCGGCGAGCAGTGAGAACAGGGCCAGCAGGCCGAGTAGACGCTTCATTCAAGGTGTCCCCGAAAGTGATGTGGAAACCGGCTTAATGTGGGAGCCGGGCTTGCCCGCGATGCAAGCGCCTCGGTCTTTCAGGTGCACCGAGGTGATGCTATCGCAAGCAAGCCAGCTCCCACACAAGCCGGCTCCCGCAGTGAGACGACCGCGATCAGCCTTCGAGTTTGCTTTTCAGCAGTTCGTTGACCTGTTGCGGGTTGGCCTTGCCTTTGGAGGCTTTCATCGCCTGGCCGACAAAGAAGCCGAACATCTTGCCGCGCTTGGCTTCATCCGCCGCACGGTATTGTTCAACCTGTTCGGCGTTGGCTGCCAGCATCTCGTCGAGCACGGCCGAAATCGCGCCGCTGTCGGTGACTTGCTTCAGGCCGCGCTTCTCGATGATCTCGTCGGCGTTACCTTCGCCTGCGGCCATGGCTTCAAACACGGTCTTGGCGATTTTGCCGGAGATGGTGTTGTCCTTGATCCGCAGCAGCATGCCGCCCAACTGCTCGGCCGACACCGGTGCTTCGTCGATTTCCAGGCCCTGTTTGTTCAACAGGCTGCCCAGCTCAACCATCACCCAGTTGGCCGCCAGTTTGGCGTCGCCGGCAATGCTCACGACTTTTTCGAAGTAGTTGGCTTGCTCGCGGCTCGAAGCCAACACGCTGGCGTCATACACCGAAAGACCGAACTGCTCCTGGAAGCGCTCGCGTTTTTGCGGCGGCAGCTCCGGCAGGGTGGCGCGCACGTCAGCCAGGAACGAGTCCTCGATGACCACCGGCAACAGGTCCGGGTCGGGGAAGTAACGGTAGTCGTTGGCTTCCTCCTTGCTGCGCATGGCGCGGGTTTCGTCTTTGTTCGGGTCGTACAGGCGGGTCTGCTGGATTACCTTGCCGCCGTCTTCGATCAGCTCGATCTGGCGACGCACTTCGGTGTTGATCGCCTTCTCGATGAAACGGAACGAGTTGACGTTCTTGATCTCGCAGCGCGTGCCGTACTCGGCCTGGCCTTTTGGCCGCACCGACACGTTGCAGTCGCAACGCAGGGAGCCTTCGGCCATGTTGCCGTCGCAAATCCCCAAGTAACGTACCAGCGCGTGGATCGTCTTGACGTAGGCCACGGCTTCCTTGGCGCTGCGCATGTCCGGCTCGGACACGATCTCCAGCAACGGCGTGCCGGCGCGGTTCAGGTCGATGCCGGTGGCGCCGTTGAATTCTTCATGCAGGCTCTTGCCGGCATCTTCTTCCAGGTGCGCGCGGGTCACGCCGACACGTTTGATGGTGCCGTCTTCCAGCGGGATGTCCAGGTAGCCCTTGCCGACGATCGGCAATTCCATCTGGCTGATCTGGTAGCCCTTGGGCAGGTCCGGGTAGAAATAGTTTTTACGGGCGAACACGTTGTGCTGGCCGATTTCGGCATCGATGGCGAGGCCGAACATCACCGCCATGCGCACCGCTTCCTGGTTCAGCACCGGCAGCACGCCGGGCATGCCCAGGTCTACGAGGCTGGCCTGGGTGTTGGGCTCGGAGCCGAACGTGGTGGCGCTACCGGAGAAAATCTTCGATTGGGTGGCGAGCTGGGTATGAATCTCCAGCCCGATCACGACTTCCCATTGCATAGTGTTCTCCTCAGAAGCCGGTAGGGGTGCGAGTGTGCCAGTCAGTGTTCAACTGGTACTGGTGCGCCACATTGAGCAGGCGGCCTTCCTGGAAATACGGGGCGAGCAGTTGCACGCCCACCGGCAAGCCGTCGACGAAACCTGCAGGCATGGACAAGCCCGGCAGCCCAGCGAGGTTGGCGGTGATGGTGTACAGGTCTTCCAGGTACTCGGCGATCGGGTCGCCGGTCTTGGCGCCGATCTTCCAGGCCGGGTTCGGCGTGGTTGGGCCGAGGATCACGTCGACTTCATTAAAGGCAGCCATGAAGTCGTTCTTGATCAGGCGACGGATCTTTTGCGCCTTGAGGTAGTACGCGTCGTAGTAACCGGCGGACAGGGCGTAGGCACCGACCATGATCCGGCGTTGTACTTCCACGCCGAAACCTTCGCCGCGGGAGCGCTTATAAAGGTCGGTGAGGTCTTTCGGGTTTTCGCAGCGGTAGCCGAAACGCACGCCGTCGAAACGCGACAGGTTGGAGGACGCTTCTGCCGGGGCAATCACGTAGTAGGCAGGAATCGCGTGCTGGTTGTTCGGCAGGCTGATTTCCTTGATCACGGCGCCGAGCTTTTCCAGCGCCTTGACGCTGTTGTGCACCAGTTCGGCGATGCGCGGGTCGAGGCCGGCGCTGAAATACTCTTTCGGCACGCCGATGCGCAGGCCTTTGATCGAGGTATTCAGGCTGGCGCTGTAGTCCGGCACGGGTTCATCGATGCTGGTGGAGTCCTGCGGATCGAAGCCTGCCATGCCTTGTAACAATATTGCGCAGTCTTCAGCCGTGCGTGCCAGAGGGCCGCCCTGATCGAGACTGGAGGCGTAGGCAATCATGCCCCAGCGGGAAACGCGACCGTAGGTCGGTTTCAAACCGGTGAGGTTGGTGAAAGCGGCCGGCTGGCGGATCGAACCGCCGGTATCGGTGGCCGTGGCGGCAGGTAACAGACGAGCGGCAACCGCTGCCGCCGAACCACCGGACGAACCGCCGGGCACGTGCTCAAGGTTCCACGGGTTTTTCACCGCGCCGTAGTAGCTCGACTCGTTGGCCGAGCCCATGGCGAATTCGTCCATGTTGGTCTTGCCCAGGGTCACGGCCCCGGCAGCAGCCAGCTTGGCGACCACGGTGGCGTCATAGGGCGCCTTGAAGTTGTCGAGCATCTTCGAGCCGCAGCTGGTGCGAATGCCCTGGGTGCAGAACAGGTCTTTGTGGGCAATCGGCGCACCCAACAGGGCGCCGTTCTCACCGTTGGCGCGACGGGCGTCGGCGGCCTTGGCCTGGCTCAGGGCCAGTTCTTCGGTGAGGCTGATGAAGCTGTTGACCTTCGGGTCCAGCTCGGCGATACGCGCCAGCAGGGTCTTGGTCAGCTCTTCGGAAGAAAACTTTTTGTCGGCGAGACCGCGGGCGATCTCGGCCAGAGTCAATTGATGCATTGCAGGCTCTTTCCCTTTAGTCGATGACTTTCGGAACCAGGTACAGGCCGTTTTCGACCGCTGGCGCGATGGACTGGTAGGCCTCGCGATGATTGCGCTCGGTCACGACGTCGGCGCGCAGGCGCTGGCTGGCTTCCAGCGGGTGAGCCAGGGGCTCGATGCCGTCGGTGTTCACGGCTTGCATTTGGTCGACCAGCCCGAGAATGCTGTTCAGGGCTGCGGTGGTCTGTGGAAGATCGGCTTCATTGAGGCCCAGGCAGGCCAGATGAGCGATTTTTTCCACGTCGGAGCGTTCAAGCGCCATGGGATTCTCCAGTGGAAAACAGAACGGAAGCTATCCGTGTGTTAGATTGTAGGAACACTACCGCATTTCTACGGTCATATGGCCGCGATTGTGGGGGTTGGTGCACAGAAAGTCGGCCAATTTAGCACATTGGCGCCTTGCCCAAAATCCCTGTCGTTGTTAGAGTTTGCCGCACTTTTTTACCCACGCGTTGCCTAGGGTCCCTTTCCCATGTTCAAGAAACTGCGTGGCATGTTTTCCAGCGATCTTTCCATCGACCTGGGCACTGCCAACACCCTTATTTACGTGCGCGAGCGCGGTATCGTCCTGAATGAGCCATCGGTTGTGGCTATTCGGACCCATGGTAATCAGAAAAGTGTCGTTGCCGTTGGCACCGAGGCCAAGCGCATGCTTGGCCGAACACCGGGCAACATTGCTGCCATTCGTCCGATGAAGGATGGCGTGATTGCCGACTTCAGCGTCTGCGAAAAGATGCTGCAGTACTTCATCAACAAGGTTCACGAAAACAGCTTCCTGCAGCCCAGCCCTCGTGTGCTGATCTGCGTTCCGTGCAAGTCCACCCAGGTGGAGCGTCGTGCCATCCGTGAATCGGCCCTTGGTGCCGGTGCCCGTGAAGTGTTCCTGATCGAAGAGCCAATGGCTGCTGCGATCGGTGCCGGCCTGCCGGTTGAAGAAGCCCGCGGTTCGATGGTGGTGGATATCGGTGGTGGTACCACTGAAATCGCCCTGATCTCCCTCAATGGTGTGGTGTATGCCGAATCCGTACGGGTTGGCGGCGACCGCTTCGACGAAGCGATCATCACCTACGTGCGCCGTAACTACGGCAGCCTGATCGGCGAATCCACCGCCGAGCGCATCAAGCAGGAAATCGGTACCGCTTACCCGGGCGGCGAAGTTCGCGAAGTTGATGTTCGCGGTCGCAACCTGGCCGAAGGCGTTCCACGTGCCTTCACCCTGAACTCCAATGAAGTGCTGGAAGCTCTGCAAGAGTCCCTGGCCACCATCGTTCAGGCTGTGAAGAGCGCCCTGGAGCAATCGCCTCCGGAACTGGCTTCCGATATCGCCGAGCGTGGCCTGGTACTGACCGGTGGTGGCGCCTTGCTGCGCGACCTCGACAAGTTGCTGGCCCAGGAAACCGGTCTGCCAGTGATCGTCGCTGAAGACCCGCTGACCTGCGTCGCCCGTGGCGGTGGTCGTGCACTGGAAATGATGGATAAACACACCATGGACCTGCTCTCCAGCGAATAAGATTTTGCTGGTTGGCCCATGCTTCGCCAACAGGCAGCACTTTGCAGTGCTGCCTGTTGGCGTTTATCTTCTTCAATCTGCATCCAGGCCGGTTTGATGCCGTATGAATAAAGAAAACATTTGCCCGGGAGGAGCGGCTTATTAAACCGCTTTTCTCCAAAGGCCCCTCATTGGGCGTGCGCCTGTTGGTGCTGGTCGTGCTATCGGTTGCGCTGATGGTGGTCGATGCCCGCTTCACACTGCTCAAGCCAGTGCGTAGCCAGATGTCGCTGGTCCTGATGCAGACTTACTGGATCACTGACCTGCCGCAGCGTCTTTACCAGGGTGTGGCCAGCCAATTTGGCAGCCGTACCGAGCTGGTGGCCGAAAACGAAAAACTCAAGACCGAAAACCTGCTGCTGCAGGGGCGCATGCAAAAGCTGGCGGCCCTCACCGAGCAGAACGTTCGGCTGCGCGAGTTGCTCAATTCTTCCGCGCTGGTCAACGAGAAGGTCGAAGTGGCCGAGTTGATCGGTATGGACCCGAACCCCTTCACCCATCGCATCATCATCAACAAGGGTGAGCGCGACGGCGTGGTCCTTGGCCAGCCGGTGCTCGATGCCCGTGGCTTGATGGGCCAGGTGGTGGAGTTGATGCCTTATACGTCCCGCGTCCTGCTGCTCACCGACACCACCCACAGTATCCCGGTGCAAGTGAACCGCAATGGCCTGCGGGCGATTGCCAGCGGTACCGGTAACCCGGAACGCCTGGAATTGCGCCACGTTGCAGACACCGCCGACATCAAGGAAGGCGACCTGCTGGTCAGTTCCGGCCTGGGTCAGCGGTTCCCGGCAGGCTACCCGGTCGCGACGGTCAAGGAAGTGATCCACGACTCCGGCCAGCCGTTCGCCATTGTGCGCGCCGTGCCGACTGCCGCGTTGAACCGCAGCCGCTACCTGCTGCTGGTGTTCAGCGACAACCGCACCCCGGAAGAGCGCGCCAACGACGCCGCCCAGGCCCAGGAAGCGGAAGACAAGCAAAACGGCACTGCGCCGATCATTCCGGCCACCGTGCCAAAGCCGGCTGTACCTGCCGCCCCGGCTGCCGCTCCGGCAACCCCAGCCGCGCCTGTCGCAACCCCGGCCAAACCGGTGGCCCATAGCGCGCGTCCGGCCAAGCCTGCGGCTGCAACACCTGCCGCTGCCAAACCGCCCGTCGCCGCCAAGCCACCGGCAGCGGCCCCGGCAACCACTCGGCAGAGGGAAGAATAATGGCCGGTACTCATTCGCGTAACGGCTGGATCGTCTGGCTGACCTTTGCCATCGGCTTGCTGCTCAGCGTTTCGCCGCTGCCGCAATTCATGGAAATCCTGCGTCCGTTGTGGCTCGCCTTGCTGCTGGCCTTCTGGTCTCTGGCGTTGCCCCACAAGGTCGGGATGGTCACGGCCATGTGCCTGGGGCTGATGGAAGACGTGCTTTACGGCACGCTGCTGGGCCAGAACGCGCTGATCCTGACCCTGATTACTTTCCTGGTGTTGTCGTTGCAGCAGCGCCTGCGCATGTTCCCCATGTGGCAACAGTGCCTGGTGATCCTGGTGATCTTCGGCCTGGCGCAGTTGGTGCAGCTGTGGCTCAGTGCCTTGACCGGCAACCGCCAACCGACCCTGGCGCTGGTATTGCCCGCCCTGGTCAGTGCGCTGTTGTGGCCCTGGATCAGTTTCGGCCTGCGTGGGTTGCGTCGTCGCTATAAAATCAATTGAATGGATCGCGAGGCTCTGCATGGTTATCGAACCCAACAGGGAGAGTCTGCATGAATTCGCTTTATCTGGCCTCGGGCTCCCCGAGGCGACGTGAACTGCTGACCCAGATCGGTGTGCCGTTCACCGTCGTCAGCGCCGCCATTGATGAAACTCCCCTTACCAATGAATCGCCTGCGTCCTACGTAGAGCGCCTGGCGCGCGGCAAGGCTGCGGCCGGTCGTGCGGCCTTGGCCGATGCGGCTGGCGCCTGCGTGCTGGGCGCCGACACCGCGGTCATCCTCGATGGCCAAATCCTCGGTAAACCCGTGGGTCAGGCCGACGCCCAGGCCATGTTGCTGGCCCTTTCTGATCGTGAACATGAAGTTCTGACGGCTATTGCCCTGATTGACGGCCAGCGTTGCGAAACGCGGCTGATCAGCAGCCGCGTGCGCTTTCGCAAGATTTCAGCGGATGAAGCCACCACTTATTGGCACAGCGGCGAGCCCCAGGACAAAGCGGGCGGCTATGCTATCCAAGGCTTGGCGGCGGTGTTCGTCGCCGGACTCAATGGCAGCTACTCTGCCGTCGTTGGCCTGCCTGTCTGCGAAACCGCAGAACTGCTGGGCCAATTCGGCATACCCTGTTGGCAAAACCTTACCGTGCGCTAAACGCCGTATTCCAGCGCCAAGCCTTAAGCGATCGGTCACTATTGTGAAAACGCCTGAACGAGACCCAGCCATGAGTGAAGAGATTCTGATCAATATCACGCCGATGGAATCGCGCGTGGCGGTGGTAGAGAACGGTGTTCTGCAAGAAGTGCACGTCGAGCGCACCCAAAAGCGCGGGATCGTCGGCAATATCTATAAAGGCAAAGTCGTGCGTGTGTTGCCGGGGATGCAGGCGGCTTTCGTCGACATCGGCCTGGACCGCGCCGCGTTTATCCATGCTTCGGAAATCTCCCTGCGTGAAGGCCCGGCGGTTGAAAGCATCAGCGCCCTGGTGCACGAAGGGCAAAGCCTGGTGGTGCAAGTCACCAAGGACCCGATTGGCTCCAAAGGCGCGCGGCTGACCACGCAACTGTCGATTCCTTCGCGTTACCTGGTTTACATGCCGCGCACGGCCCACGTTGGCATCTCCCTGAAGATCGAAGATGAAGCCGAGCGCGAGCGCCTGAAAAAGGTGGTCAGCGACTGCGTTGCGCTGGAAGGCATCAAGGAAGCCGGAGGTTTCATCCTGCGTACCGCCGCAGAAGGCGCTGGCGCCGATGAAATCCTTATGGACATCCGCTACCTGCGTCGCCTCTGGGATCAGATTGGCGCGCAGATCAAGACCATCGGCGCACCCAGCGTGATCTATGAAGACCTCGGCCTGGCCTTGCGCACCTTGCGCGACTTGGTCAGCCCGAAGATTGAGAAAATTCGCATCGACTCGCGGGAAACCTTCCAGCGCACCACGCAATTTGTCGCCGAGCTGATGCCGGAAATCGCCGACCGCCTGGAGCACTACCCGGGCGAACGGCCGATCTTCGACCTGTATGGCGTTGAAGACGAAATCCAGAAAGCCCTCGAGCGCAAAGTGCCGCTCAAGTCCGGCGGCTACCTGGTGGTGGACCCGGCGGAAGCCATGAGCACCATCGACGTCAACACCGGCGCTTTTGTAGGCCATCGCAACCTCGAAGAAACCATCTTCAAGACCAACCTCGAAGCCGCCACCGCGATTGCGCGCCAGCTGCGCCTGCGCAACCTGGGCGGGATCATCATCATCGACTTCATCGACATGGAAGACGAAGAGCACCAGCGCCAGGTGCTGCGTACCCTGGAGAAGCAACTGGAGCGCGACCACGCCAAGACCAACATCATTGGCATTACCGAGTTGGGCCTGGTGCAGATGACCCGCAAGCGCACCCGCGAAAGCCTGGAGCAAGTGCTGTGCGAGCCGTGCAGCAGTTGCCAGGGGCGCGGCAAGTTGAAGACCCCGGAAACGGTTTGCTACGAGATTTTCCGGGAAATCTTACGGGAGGCGCGCGCCTACCAGGCCGAGGGTTATAGAGTCCTGGCTAACCAGAAGGTGGTCGACCGACTGCTGGATGAAGAGTCCGGCAACGTGGCCGAGCTGGAGGGTTTTATCGGGCGCACCATTCGCTTCCAGGTCGAAACCATGTATTCCCAGGAACAATATGACGTGGTGCTGCTCTGATTCGCGTTAGCTCTTATCAACGAGACCGGCAGACCTTGATCTGCTGTCCGACTATTGCCTTTGAGGGTCGCCTGACATGGAGCGTCTGATACGCTTTTTTGCCGCATTGACCCGCTGGGGCCTCGGCCTGTGTGCCTTGCTGCTGGTATTGGCAGCGGTGTACGTGAGCCTTGGCCGTGAATTGACGCCGCTGGTAGCGGAATACCGTGGCGAAATCGAAGCCAAGGCCCGCACCGCGCTGGATATGCCCCTGAACATCGGCAGCCTGGAAGGGCGCTGGAGCGGTTTCGCCCCGGTGTTGATGGCTCACGACGTGATGGTCGGCGAGGGCAACAACGCCCTGCGCCTGGACCAGGTGCAAGTGGTGCCGGATATCTGGGCCAGCCTGCTGGCGCGCGAAGTGCGGATTGCCCATCTGGAAGTCAGTGGCCTGCAAGTCAGCGTGAAGGAAGACAAGGACGGCCACTGGGCGCTGCAAGGCCTGCCGGTGCAGGACGACCAGCCGCTGGACCCTGAACAGCTGCTGACGCGCATGCAAATGGTCGCGCAAGTCTCATTGCTCGACAGCCAGGTGACGCTGCAGCCGTTCGACCAGGCGCCGCTGACCTTGACCTATGTCGGCGTGAGCCTGCAGACCGGCGCCAACCGCCAGCGCCTGGACGCACGCTTGACCCTGCCCGACGGCCAGCCGTTGGCGCTGAACCTGCGCACCCGGATCCGCGCCAGCCAGTGGAAAGACGGTGAAGCCGAGGCTTACCTGAGCCTGCCGCAGAGTGACTGGGCAAAATGGATCCCGGCGAAACTGACTCAACAGTGGAAACTCACCGAGCTGAAGGCCGGCGGCGAATTCTGGCTGAGCTGGGCCAAGGGCACCGTGCAAAGCGCCGCCGTGCGCCTCAATGCCCCGCAACTCAAGGGCAGCTATGCCGACCGCAAGCCGACCCATATCGAGAACCTGGCCCTCACCGCGTACCTGCAACGCAGTGACAGTGGCCTCAAGGTACTGTTTGATTCGTTGGCGATGAACCTCGGCGACACCCGCTGGGAATCGCGCCTGCAACTGCAACAGACGCTGGCCACGGACAAGGCCCTGGAAGTCTGGAACCTGCAGGCCGATCGCCTCGACCTGACCCCGATCACCCCGTTGCTGCATGCCTTGGCACCGTTGCCGGAAGCCCTGGCCACCACCCTGGATCACCTCAAGGCCACGGGTACGCTGCGCAACGTGTTGCTGGATTACCGTCCTGAAGACACCACTGACCAGCGCGTGAGCTTCGCGGCCAACCTCGATCGCATCGGCTTTGACGCCTACTTCGGCGCGCCGGCGGCCCGCAATGTCAGCGGCAGCATCAGCGGTGACCTGGGCAAGGGCGAGTTGCGCATGGACAGCAAGGACTTCTCCTTGCACCTGTTTCCGATCTTCGCCAAGCCCTGGCAGTACATCCAGGCCAACGCTCGCCTGACGTGGAAGCTGGATAAAGAAGGCTTCACCCTGATTGCGCCGTACATCAAGGTGCTGGGAGAAGAGGGCAAAGTCGCCGCCGATTTCCTGATTCGCCTGCATTTCGACCATAGCCAGGAAGACTACATGGACCTGCGGGTCGGTATGGTCGACGGCGATGGCCGCTTCACCCCCAAATACCTGCCCGCCGTCTTGAGCCCCGCACTCGATGAGTGGCTGCGCACCGCGATCCTCAAGGGCGCGGTGGACGAGGGTTTCTTCCAGTACCAGGGCTCGCTGAACCACGATGCACTGCCTGCTTCGCGCAACATCAGCCTGTTCTTCAAGGTGCATGACGCCGAGCTGGCATTCCAGCCGGGCTGGCCGCATGTCAGCAAGGTCAAGGGCGAAGTGTTTGTTGAGGAAAGCGGCGTGCGCATCCTGGCCAGCAAGGGCCAGTTGCTCGACACCAAGGTCAACGACATCTACGTCAACATTCCCCATGCCCCGGAAGGCAAAGACAGCCACCTGCTGCTCACCGGCAATTTTGCCGGTGGCCTGGGCGATGGCCTCAAGATCCTTCAGGAAGCGCCGATTGGCACCGCCTCGACCTTCGCCGGCTGGAAAGGCGAGGGCGACCTGCAAGGCAAGCTCGACTTGGATATTCCACTGGCCAAGGGTGCAGATCCAAAGATTGTGGTGGATTTCAAGACCGACAAGGCGCGCCTGCAACTCGCCGAGCCCACGTTGGACCTGAGCCAGCTCAAGGGTGATTTCCGTTTCGACAGCGCCAAGGGCCTGAGTGGCCAGAACATCAGCGCCCAGGCCTTCGACCGGCCGATCACCGCGCAGATTTTTGCCGATGGCCGGCAGGGCAATCTCAATACCCGCGTGACCGCCAAGGGGCAAGTGACCGTCAAGCGGCTGACTGACTGGCTGAAAGTCAGCCAGCCGTTGCCGGTGTCCGGTGATATTCCGTACCAATTGCAGCTCAACCTCGACGGCGCCGACAGCCAGTTGATGGTCAGCTCCAACCTCAAGGGCGTGGCCGTGGACCTGCCGGCACCGTTCGGCATGCCGGCGAGCCAGGGCCGTGACAGCGTGTTCCGCATGACGTTGCAGGGTAAGGAACGCCGCTACTGGTTTGATTATGGCGAGTTGGGCAGCTTCACCTTCGCCGCCCCGGCGGACAATTTTGCCGATGGCCGTGGTGAGCTGTTCCTGGGGGAAGGCGATGCCGTGTTGCCAGCCGGCAAGGGCTTGCGTATTCGCGGTGTGTTGTCGGAGCTGGATATCGACCCCTGGAAAAAACTGGTAGACCGCTACGCCGGCAACGACCCGGGTGGCAGTGCCAAGCAACTGTTGAGCGGGGCTGACTTCAAGGTCGGCAAGCTGACCGGCTTCGGCACCCAGTTTGACCAGGTCAACCTGCAACTGGATCGCAAGCCCGCTGCCTGGGGTTTGCAGTTCGACAGCCAGCAGGCCAAAGGCACCGTGGGGCTGCCGGATGCCAAGGGCGCGCCGATTGCGGTCAACTTGCAGTACGTGAAATTGCCTGCGGTGGATCCGACGGTGCAGGCGGATGAAAATGCGCCGGACCCGCTGGCTGATGTCGATCCCAAGGATATTCCGGCACTGGATATCTCGATTGCCCAGTTGTTCCAGGGCCCGGACCTGGTAGGTGCCTGGTCGTTGAAAGTCCGGCCGACCACCAAGGGCATGGCGTTCAACAGCCTCAACCTGGGGCTCAAGGGTATGCTGCTGCAGGGCGCCGGCGGATGGGAAGGCGCTCCCGGGGCCAGCAGCAGTTGGTACAAGGGCCGCCTGGATGGCAAGAATATTGGCGACGTGCTCAAGGGCTGGGGGTTTGCGCCGAGCGTGACCAGCGAAGACTTTCATGTTGACGTGGACGGGCGCTGGCCGGGTTCGCCGGCCTGGGTCGGCCCCAAGCGTTTCTCCGGCAGCCTGGATGCAAGCTTTCGCAAAGGCCAATTCGTCGAAGTGGAAGGCGGTGCCCAGGCCCTGCGGGTGTTTGGCTTGCTGAACTTCAACTCCATCGGTCGCCGTCTGCGCCTGGACTTCTCGGACTTGCTCGGCAAAGGCTTGAGCTATGACCGGGTCAAGGGCTTGCTGGCCGCCAGCAACGGCGTGTTTGTGACCCGCGAGCCGATCACCCTGACGGGGCCGTCGAGCAACCTGGAGCTCAACGGCACCCTGGACCTGGTGGCTGATCGCGTGGACGCCAAGTTGCTGGTGACGCTACCGGTCACCAATAACCTGCCGATTGCGGCGCTGATCGTCGGCGCGCCGGCCATTGGCGGTGCATTGTTCCTGATCGACAAGCTGATTGGCGACCGCGTTTCGCGTTTCGCCAGCGTGCAGTACAAGGTCGAAGGCCCGTGGAAGGACCCGAAAATCACCTTCGACAAGCCATTTGAAAAGCCAAACTGAGTACCTGTGGAGTAGCATGGCCTCATGCTTTTTATGGAGTGTGGGCCCATGTCCTTCGCGGTAATTCAAATGGTCAGCCAAAGCGACGTGCTGGCCAACCTGGCCCAGGCCCGGCGCCTGCTGGAGCAAGCGGCGGCGGGCGGTGCAAAGCTTGCGGTCCTCCCGGAAAACTTCGCCGCCATGGGCCGTCGCGATGTGGCCGATATCGGTCGCGCCGAGGCCTTGGGCGAAGGTCCTGTCCTGCCATGGTTGAAACAGACCGCCCGCGACCTCACCTTATGGATAGTGGCCGGCACTTTGCCGCTGCCTCCCAAGGACCAACCGAACGCCAAGTCCAACGCCTGCTCGTTGTTGATCGACGATCAGGGCGAAATCGTCGCCCGTTACGACAAGCTGCACCTGTTCGATGTCGACGTGGCCGATGCCCGGGGCCGTTATCGCGAATCCGATGACTATGCTCATGGTAGCCAGGTGGTGGTGGCGGATACGCCGGTGGGCCGCCTGGGGCTGACGGTGTGCTACGACCTGCGCTTCCCGGAGCTGTACAGCGAATTGCGCGCTGCGGGAGCCGAATTGATCACCGCGCCTTCCGCCTTTACGGCGGTGACGGGCGCCGCGCACTGGGACGTGCTGATTCGCGCGCGGGCCATCGAAACCCAGTGCTACCTGCTGGCGGCTGCCCAGGGCGGCGTGCACCCGGGGCCACGGGAAACCTTCGGGCATGCAGCGATTATCGACCCATGGGGGCGAGTGCTGGCACAACAGGACCAAGGCGAGGCGGTGTTACTGGCCGAACGCGACAGCAGTGAACAGGCGTCGATACGGACGCGCATGCCGGTGGCAGGCCATCGGCGCTTTTTCTCGCAGGGCGCGCAGCGACCTGCTTCAGAACGATGAATTTAAGGCCAAACCTATGAGCGAGTTGTTGTCCTCAGTCAGTGAACACCTCCTGGCGCCCGGTGGCGTGACCATCGAAAGCTTGCAAACAGTGCTCGGCGATTTGGCCGGGCCAGGCATCGACGCTGCCGACCTGTATTTCCAGGGGCAGATTTCCGAGTCCTGGGCCCTGGAAGACGGGATCGTCAAGGAAGGCAGCTTCAACCTCGACCAGGGTGTGGGCGTGCGTGCCCAGTCCGGCGAGAAAACCGGCTTTGCCTACAGCAACGCCATCACCCTGGAAGCCTTGGGCCTGGCGGCTCGCGCTGCCCGTTCGATCTCCCGCGCAGGCCAGAACGGCACGGTGCAGGCGTTCAGCACCCAGGACGTGGCCCAGTTGTATGCGCCGGATAACCCGCTGGAAGTGATCAGCCGTGCCGAAAAGGTCGAGCTGCTCAAGCGTGTGGACGCCGCGACTCGAGCCTTGGACCCGCGTATCCAGCAAGTCACCGTGAGCATGGCCGGTGTGTGGGAGCGCATCCTCGTGGCCTCCACCGATGGCGGCCTGGCGGCAGATGTACGCCCACTGGTGCGCTTCAATGTCAGCGTGATCGTCGAACAGAACGGCCGCCGCGAGCGCGGTGGCCATGGCGGCGGCGGGCGTACCGACTACCGTTATTTCCTCACCGAAGACCGCGCCATGGGTTATGCCCGTGAAGCGTTGCGCCAGGCGCTGGTCAATCTGGAAGCGATTCCGGCACCGGCCGGCACGTTGCCGGTGGTGCTGGGTTCCGGCTGGTCCGGCGTGCTGCTGCATGAAGCGGTGGGCCACGGCCTGGAAGGCGACTTCAACCGCAAGGGCAGTTCCGCCTACAGCGGGCGCATGGGCGAGATGGTCGCGTCCAAGCTTTGCACCATTGTCGATGACGGCACCCTGGCCGGGCGTCGCGGTTCGTTGAGCGTCGATGACGAAGGCACGCCGACCGAGTGCACCACGCTGATCGAGAACGGTGTGCTCAAGGGCTACATGCAAGACAAACTCAACGCTCGCCTGATGGGCGTGGCCCGTACCGGTAACGGCCGTCGCGAGTCCTACGCGCACCTGCCGATGCCGCGCATGACCAACACCTACATGCTCGGCGGCGAAAGCGATCCGGCCGAAATCATCGCCTCGGTGAAACGCGGCATCTACTGCGCCAACCTCGGTGGCGGGCAGGTGGACATCACCAGCGGCAAGTTCGTGTTCTCCACCAGCGAGGCGTACTTGATCGAAGACGGCAAGATCACCGCGCCGGTCAAGGGTGCAACGTTGATTGGCAACGGCCCGGAAGCCATGAGCAAGGTGTCGATGGTCGGTAACGACCTGTCGCTGGACAGCGGTGTGGGGACGTGCGGGAAAGATGGTCAGTCGGTGCCGGTGGGTGTCGGCCAGCCAACCTTGAAAATTGATGCGATCACCGTGGGTGGCACGGGGTCGTAAGAACGGGAGCTTCGGGTGGCGAAGGCCGCCACCCGGGGAAGAGGGTCAGCGCAGGCCGCGTTGACTATCGTCCAGCTCACGGATGTATTTGAAGATTTTTCGGCTGGAAGCCGGTGGCTTGCTTTGCGCCAGTTCGTGCTGGGCCTGACGGATCAGGGAGCGCAATTGTTGGCGATCGGCATCCGGGTACTCGATGACGAACTTCTCCAGTACCGCGTCATCGCCGGCGATCAAGCGATCACGCCAGCGTTCCAGGTTATGGAAACGCTCGTTGTACTGGCGAGTGGAGGCATCGAGTTGATCGAGCAACGTCAGAATGGCGTCCGTGTCCTGGTCGCGCATCAGTTTGCCGATGAACATGAGGTGCCGTTTACGCGCGATATTCGCGGTGTGCTTGGGCGCATCGTTCAGAGCCCGGCGCAGGGCGTCGGTCAATGGCAGTTTTGCACACAAGTCAGGCTTGAGTGTTGTAAGGCGCTCGCCGAGGTCAACCAGAGCATGCAGCTCGCGTTTGACCTGAGATTTGCTTTTCTCCCCATCGAGGGAGTCGTCGTAAGAATCAACCATGGTGGCAGTCCGCAAAGAAACGCCGCCATGATAACCAGTCGGGGGCCGCTTGTCCGGCCCGGTCGCTAGAAGGCCTTAACCGAAAGCAGAATTTGAGTGGAGAAAACCATGAGTGCAGCCCAAAGCGTCGGTCCGCAAGCGTTACCGGCACTGCAGGAACAAGTCGAGCAGATCATTGCCGAGGCCAAGCGCCAGGGGGCCAGTGCCTGTGAAGTGGCGGTGTCCCTGGAGCAGGGCTTGTCGACATCGGTCCGCCAGCGGGAAGTGGAAACGGTCGAATTCAACCGCGACCAGGGGTTTGGCATCACCTTGTACGTAGGCCAGCGCAAAGGCTCGGCCAGCACCTCCGCCAGTGGCCCGGAAGCGATTCGCGAAACCGTCGCCGCCGCGCTGGCGATCGCCAAGCACACTTCCGAAGATGAAAGCTCGGGTTTGGCCGATGCGGCCTTGATGGCACGCGACCTGAAGGATTTTGACCTGTTTCATGCCTGGGACATCACCCCGGAGCAGGCCATTGAGCAGGCACTGACCTGTGAAGCGGCGGCATTTGACGCCGACAGCCGGATCAAGAACGCCGATGGTACGACCTTGAGCACCCACCAGGGCTGCCGCGTGTATGGCAACAGCCATGGCTTTATCGGCGGTTATGCCTCGACGCGTCACAGCCTGAGCTGCGTGATGATTGCCGAAGCCAACGGCCAGATGCAGCGTGATTATTGGTACGACGTGAACCGCCAGGGCGAATTGCTGATGGACCCGGTACTCATCGGCCAGCGTGCCGCGCAACGTGCCGCCAGCCGGTTGGGCGCACGCCCTGTGCCGACGTGCGAAGTGCCGGTGCTGTTTTCGGCGGAGCTGGCCGGTGGTCTGTTCGGCAGTTTCCTCGGGGCGATTTCCGGCGGTAATTTGTATCGCAAGTCGTCGTTCCTGGAAGGGGCGATCGGCCAGAAACTGTTCCCGGAATGGCTGACCATCGATGAACGCCCGCACCTGATGCGCGCCATGGGCAGCTCGTCGTTCGACGGTGATGGCCTGGCGACCTACGCCAAGCCTTTCGTCGAGAACGGTGAGTTGGTGTCCTACGTGCTGGGCACCTACGCCGGTCGCAAGCTCGGCCTGCCAAGCACCGCCAACTCCGGTGGCGTGCACAACCTGTTCATCACCCATGGCGATGAAGACCAGGCGGCGCTGTTGCGGCGCATGGGGCGCGGCTTGTTGGTCACCGAGTTGATGGGCCACGGCCTGAACATGGTCACGGGCGACTACTCCCGTGGCGCGGCGGGGTTCTGGGTAGAAAACGGCGAAATTCAGTTCGCCGTGCAGGAAGTGACCATCGCCGGCAATATGCGTGACATGTTCAAGCAGATCGTCGCGGTGGGTAATGACCTGGAACTGCGCAGCAACATCCGCACCGGTTCGGTGTTGATCGAGAAGATGACCGTCGCCGGCAGCTGACCCGCCGTCAGACGCTGTAAACAAGGCGCGCTACCCATTGGGTGGCGCGCCTTTTTTTGTGCCTGGAATTCCGAGTGATTTCCTCAGGCTCTTGTTTTGATTCTCAATATCATTTAATAATAAATATCATTACCGAATGAGCGTGGATCATGAGTTCTGTCCTGCATGAGGATCCCTACCTGGAAAGCTGGCGTTGGATGAGTCGTCAGATTCGCTGCGGCCTTGATCCCGACGAGCCCCGCCTGATCGAACATTATCTGGCCGAAGGCCGGTACCTGGCCTGTTGCACGGCAACCCATCCGTGGACCATCGGCGAAACCTCATTCCGCCTGTTGCTCGACACCGCCTCCGACATCGCCTTGCCCTGGCACTGGCGATCCATGTGCCTGGACCAGGCCTGGCGCCCGTTGCGCGACCTGGAAAAGCTTTCCCACTGTGCCTGCCGCCTCAAGCGCTGGCAGACGTTTGCCTGGCAATTGGCGACCTGCGAATTGCTTCCATCGATTTCTCACTCTGACCTGGTGCAAGGATCTTCCGATGAGTAACACCCGTATCGAACGCGACAGCATGGGCGAACTGCAAGTACCCGCCGAGGCCTTGTATGGCGCACAAACCCAGCGTGCGGTGAATAACTTTCCCATCAGCCACCAGCGCATGCCGGCGCAGTTCATTCGTGCGCTGATCCTGGCCAAGGCCGCCGCCGCCAAGGCCAACGTTGAGCTCAAGCAACTGAGCGAAGCCCAGGGCAAGGCCATCGTCGATGCCGCCCAAGGCTTGCTGGAAGGCGACTTCATGCAACATTTCCCGGTGGATATCTTCCAGACCGGGTCCGGCACCAGCTCCAACATGAACGCCAACGAAGTGATTGCGACCCTCGCCAGCCGTTTGCTGGGCGAGCCGGTCAACCCCAATGACCACGTCAACTGCGGCCAGAGCAGCAACGACATCATTCCGACCACGATCCACGTCAGCGCCGCGCTGGTGCTGCACGAACAAACCCTGCCGGCGCTGCTGCACCTGGTGCAGGTGATCGAGCACAAGGCCGAAGAGGTGCATCGCTACGTCAAGACCGGCCGCACTCACCTGATGGACGCCATGCCAGTGCGCATGAGCCAAGTCCTGAATGGCTGGGCCCAACAGCTAAAGGCCAATATTGGCCATCTGCAGGACCTGCTGCCGAGTTTGCAGGCGCTGGCCCAAGGCGGCACCGCGGTGGGCACCGGGATCAATGCGCATCCGGAGTTCGCAGCGCGCTTCAGCCAACAACTGAGCAGCCTGACCCAGGTGCAGTTCACTCCGGGCAAGAACCTGTTTGCCCTGATCGGCTCCCAGGACACAGCCGTCGCGGTCTCCGGGCAGCTCAAGACCACCGCCGTGTCCTTGATGAAAATTGCCAACGACCTGCGCTGGATGAACTCCGGCCCGTTGGCCGGCCTCGGTGAAATCGAACTGGAAGGCCTGCAACCGGGCTCCTCGATCATGCCGGGCAAGGTCAATCCGGTGATCCCGGAAGCCACTGCGATGGTTGCCGCGCAAGTCATCGGCAATGACACGGTGATTACCATCGCCGGTCAGTCCGGCAACTTCGAACTCAATGTGATGCTGCCGATCATTGCCCAGAACCTGCTCGGCAGCCTGGAATTGCTGGCCAATTCCAGCCGCCTGCTGGCCGACAAGGCTATCGCCAGCTTCAAGGTCAATGAAGCCAAGCTCAAGGAAGCGCTGTCGCGCAACCCGATCCTGGTGACCGCACTCAACCCGATCATCGGTTACCAAAAGGCCGCCGAAATCGCCAAGAAGGCCTATCAGCAAGGCCGTCCGGTGATTGATGTGGCGCTCGAACACACCGACTTGCCCCGCAGCCAACTGGAAATCCTGCTGGATCCGGAAAAGCTCACGGCCGGCGGCGTGTAATCACCGACCCTGCTTTGGAGGCTCACCATGGAGCACTGGAAACGCACGATCGAACGGGCCAATCGCTGCTTTATGGCGGGCGAGCTGGTAGATGCCCGCGAGGCCTACCTGCAAGCCCTGGCCCTGGCTCAAGTGTTGTTTGAGCGCTGGGCGGATGCCGACGAGGCGGTGGCGGCTTGCGTCATTTCCCATCACAACCTGGCCGACCTGCACCTGCGCCTGAACCAGCCGGAAGAAAGCGCCGAATACCTCTGCGCCATTCACCAGCGGCTGTTGCAGACCATGCAGGACACCCGCCTCAACCCGCAACTGCGGGAAGCGGCGCTGCGCCAGAGCAGCAAGACCTACGTCGAACTGTTGAATTTCATCAGCGATCACGGTGAGTACCCGCGTACCCACCGCCTGCTGGGCAGCAACGTGGCGCCATCGGATGCGTCGACCCGCAACAGCCCTTTTTATGGAGCTCATTGATATGTCCTACACCTTGCCGGCCTTGCCTTACGCCTACGATGCCCTTGAACCGCATATCGACGCGCAAACCATGGAGATCCACTACACCAAGCACCACCAGACCTACATCAATAACCTCAACGCCGCCGTGGAAGGCACCGAGTTTGCCGGTTGGCCGGTGGAAAAGCTGGTCTCCAGCGTGCAGCAACTGCCGGAAAAACTCCGGGCGGCGGTGATCAACCAAGGCGGCGGACACGCCAACCACTCATTGTTCTGGGCCGTCATGTCGCCCAAGGGCGGCGGCAAGCCAGACGGTGCGCTGGGCAAAGCCATTGACGAGCAGTTGGGCGGTTTCGACGCCTTCAAAGAGGCCTTTACCAAAGCTGCCTTGACCCGTTTCGGCAGTGGCTGGGCCTGGTTGAGTGTCACCCCGCAAAAGACCCTGGTGGTGGAGAGCAGCGGTAATCAGGACAGCCCGCTGATGAACGGCAATACGCCAATCCTCGGCCTGGACGTCTGGGAACACGCTTATTACCTGCTGTACCAGAACCGTCGTCCGGAATACATCAACGCGTTCTACAGCGTCATCAATTGGCCGGAAGTTGCCGGCCGCTACCAGGCTGCACTGGGCTGAAACTCCTCTATAACAAGATCTAAGGCCGACTATGGGCACTGAAACACTGGCGATCAGCAGCGTGCGAATGTTTCGTTATGCGTTTGGCTCGCTGCTGCTATTGGCAGGCACTGCATTGCTGGTGGCCCAAGGGCTGGCCTGGCTGGACCTGGAGCCCCGTATCCTGCGTGCCTTGCAGGGTGGTGCGATTTGCGCACTGGGCACTGCCTTGGGCGCCGTGCCGGTACTGGTGATTCGCCGGATGCCGTTGGCGGTGAGTGACACGCTGCTCGGCTTCGGTGCCGGGGTGATGCTGGCGGCCACTGCGTTTTCGCTGATCGTGCCGGGTATTGCGGCTGCCGAAAGCCTGGGGCTGACGCCTTGGGCGGCCAGCGGTTTGATCAGTTTCGGCATCATGCTGGGAGCATTCGGGCTGTATCTGGTGGACCGCAAGGTCTCCGGCGCCAGCCCGGAAATGCTGGTGGGCAGTCTGGAGCATCCGGTAATACCGCCGCGCATCTGGCTGTTTGTGTTCGCCATCATTGCGCACAACATTCCTGAAGGCATGGCGGTCGGTGTCTCGGCGGGCGGCGGCATGCCCGATGCCGACAGCCTGGCCATGGGCATTGCCTTGCAGGACGTGCCGGAGGGCTTGGTAATTGCGTTGGTGCTGGCCGGGGCAGGGATGTCGCGGGTCAAGGCGTTCCTGATTGGCGCGGCGTCAGGCCTGGTGGAGCCGGTATTTGCCGTGCTGTGTGCCTGGCTGGTGAGTTTGGCGCAGGTGTTGTTGCCGTTGGGGTTGGCGCTGGCGGCCGGGGCGATGCTGCTGGTGGTGACCCACGAAGTGATTCCCGAGTCGCGGCGCAATGGCCATGACAAGCTTGCCAGCCTGGGGCTGTGTATCGGGTTTTGTTTGATGATGGTGATGGATACGGCGTTGGGCTAAGAACTCTGCCAAATTCCTTGTAGGAGCCGGCTTGCCGGCGATGGCCTTCCTGAGGTCAGTGCAAGACTTGTGGGCCAATCGCCGGCAAGCCGGCTCCTACAGAGGGCGTTACTCGCCTTCGTCAAAATAGTTATTGATCAGCTTCACCAGCGCATCCATCGCTTCCTGCTCTTGCTCGCCTTCAGTCTTCAAGTGAATCTTCGTGCCCTTGCCCGCAGCCAGCATCATCATGGCCATGATGCTTTTGCCGTCGACCATGGATTCCGGGGTGCGCCCGGCGCGAATCTGGCAAGGGAACTGCCCGGCGACGCCGACGAACTTGGCCGAGGCCCGGGCGTGCAGGCCCAGTTTGTTGATGATTTCAATTTCCAGAGCGGGCATCGCGGGGGTGTTCCTTTCAGCTGAGGTCGCGGTGGCGAACCTGGACGTTCTTGAGGGTTTGTTGCAGCACCTTGCCCAGGCGTTCGGTCAGGTAGACGGAACGGTGATGGCCGCCGGTGCAGCCAATGGCAATGGTGACATAAGCCCGGTTGCTGGCCGCAAAACGCGGCAGCCATTTGAGCAAGTAGCTGGAGATATCCTGGAACATCTCTTCCACATCCGGTTGCGCCGCCAGGTACTCGGCCACGGGTGCGTCCAGCCCGGATTGATCACGCAGTTCCGGCTTCCAGTACGGGTTGGGCAGGCAGCGCACGTCAAACACCAGGTCGGCATCCACGGGCATACCGCGTTTGAAGCCAAACGACTCAACGAGGAAGGCGGTGCCCGGCTCCGGCTGATTCAGCAGGCGCAGCTTGATCGCATCGCGCAACTGATACAGGTTCAGGCCGGTGGTGTTGATCTTGAGGTCGGCCAGGTCAATGATCGGCCCCAGCAGCTTGGTCTCGTCCTCGATGGCTTCGGCCAGCGAGCGGTGCGGGCTGCTCAGCGGGTGGCGTCGACGGGTTTCGGAGAAGCGCTTGAGCAGCGTCTCTTCGTCGGCGTCGAGGTACAGCACGTCGCAATGGATGTGCTTGGCCCGCACTTCTTCGAGCAGTTCGGGGAAGCGGGTGAGGTGGCTGGGCAGGTTGCGGGCGTCGATGGAAACAGCGACCAGCGGTTGTGCCAGCTCGGTATGGATCAGTGCACGTTCCGCCAGTTCCGGCAGCAGGCCGGCGGGCAGGTTGTCGATGCAATAGAAGCCGTTGTCCTCAAGAACATTGAGAGCCGTGCTTTTACCTGAGCCGGAACGGCCGCTGACGATGATCAAACGCATGATTACTGCCCGTTTTGTTCATCCAGGACAACCTGATAAAGCGCCTCATTGCTGGGAGCGCTGCGCAGTTTGTCGCGTACTTCCTTGCGGTCGAGCATGCTGGCGATCTGCCGAAGCAGTTCCAGGTGCGCATCGGTGGCAGCTTGCGGGACCAGCAGTACAAACAGCAGGTCGACCGGCGCGCCGTCGATGGCGTCGAAATCGATGGGGGCGTCCAGGTGCAGCAGGGCGCTGACTGGCGACTCACAGCCTTGCAGGCGGCAGTGAGGAATGGCGATGCCGTTGCCAAAGCCGGTGGAACCGAGCTTTTCACGGGCGATCAGTGCCTCATACACAGCTTGCGTATCCAGTTCGGGCACTTCGCGGCCGATCAGGTTGGCAATTTGTTCGAGGGCACGCTTTTTACTGCCGCCCGGCACGTTCACGAGGGAACGGCCGGGGGTCAGGATGGTTTCAAGTCGAATCATGGGTGGGGAGTGTTAGCGGCCAGTGCCTTGAAGAAGACTCTGCTGCTTTTCCTTATGCTTTTTGATTTGGCGATCCAGCTTGTCGGTAAGGTCGTCAATGGCAGCATACATATCTGAATGCTCGGCATTGGCGACTACTTCCCCGCCGGGTATACGCAAGGTGGCTTCGATTTTCTGCTTGAGCTTCTCGACAGTCATGATGACTTGCACGTTGGTGATCTTGTCGAAATGCCCCTCAATTCGTTTGAGTTTTTCGCCGATATAGGCGCGCAGCGGTTCGGTCACTTCCAGTTGGTGTCCACTGATGTTGACTTGCATACAGCTTCTCCTTCGTTGCCAGTGCATAAAGCGGCAGGCCGGGGTGCCTGCCACTGGAACGCTATGGCCCGCCCGTCACATCAAACGTTTACGCTCGCTGGAAGGCGCGATCCCAAGGGACTCGCGGTACTTGGCGACGGTTCGACGGGCGACCTGAATGCCTTGTGCCTCCAGTAAACCAGCGATCTTGCTGTCACTCAACGGCTTTTTCTGATTTTCCGCGGCAACCAGTTTTTTGATGATCGCGCGGATCGCCGTGGACGAGCATTCGCCGCCTTCGGAGGTGCTGACGTGGCTGGAGAAAAAGTATTTCAGCTCATAAATGCCCCGTGGGGTATGCATGAATTTTTGCGTGGTTACCCGGGAAATCGTCGATTCGTGCATGCCTACCGCCTCGGCGATGTCGTGCAGTACCAGCGGCTTCATCGCTTCATCGCCGTATTCCAGGAAGCCGCGCTGGTGCTCGACGATCTGGGTGGCGACTTTCATCAGGGTTTCGTTGCGGCTTTGCAGGCTTTTGATGAACCAGCGGGCTTCCTGCAACTGGTTGCGCATGAAGGTGTTATCGGCGCTGGTGTCGGCGCGGCGCACGAAACCTGCGTATTGCGGGTTGACCCGCAGGCGCGGTACCGATTCCTGGTTCAGCTCCACCAGCCAGCGCTCGTTGTCCTTGCGCACGATTACATCCGGCACGACGTATTCGGCTTCGCTGGACTCGATCTGTGAGCCCGGACGCGGGTTGAGGCTCTGCACCAGCTCGATGATCTGGCGCAGGTCATCTTCCTTGAGCTTCATGCGGCGCATCAACTGGCTGTAGTCGCGGCTGCCCAGCAGGTCGATGTAGTCGGTGACCAGGCGCTGCGCTTCGGCCAGCCAAGGTGTTTTCGCCGGCAATTGGCGCAGTTGCAGCAGCAGGCACTCGCTGAGGGTGCGGGCGCCGATGCCGGCGGGCTCGAATTGCTGGATGCGGTGCAGGACGGCTTCGATTTCGTCCAGTTCGATGTCCAGTTCCGGGTCGAAGGCCTCGAGGATCTCCTCAAGGGTCTCGTCCAGGTAGCCCTGATTGTTGATGCAATCGATCAGGGTCACGGCGATCAGGCGATCGGTGTCGGACATCGGGGCCAGGTTCAGTTGCCAGAGCAAATGGCTCTGCAGGCTCTCGCCGGCGGACGTGCGGGTGGTGAAGTCCCACTCGTCATCATCATTGCTGGGCAGGCTGCTGGCGCTGGTCTGGTAGACGTCTTCCCACGCGGTGTCCACGGGAAGTTCGTTGGGAATGCGTTCGTTCCATTCACCTTCCTCGAGGTTATCCACCGTGGGGGCGGTTTCCTGGTAGGAGGGTTCCTGTACGTCGGGGTTGGGTTTTTGCTCGATGTTGTCGGCCAGCGGGTCTGCATTATCGAAGTCGTCGCCTTCTTCCTGGCGTTCGAGCATCGGATTGGACTCCAGGGCCTCCTGGATTTCCTGTTGCAGGTCCAGGGTCGACAATTGGAGCAGGCGGATGGCCTGTTGCAGCTGCGGTGTCATCGTCAGCTGCTGGCCCATTCTCAGGACTAGCGATGGTTTCATGGCAGGGGCTTAACACCTTATTCGCCGGCGCAATGCGCCATCCACGACAGGGCGCGTGAGCGCCAAACATAAGCAAATTATATGCCTGATATCGGGGGCTTTGCCTAGAGCGCGGTAACAATAAAAATACTGAGGTTTTTATTGACTCCCGCGCTCCATGGCGAATGGCCTGATACCACCGTGTTTACAGGCGGAACTCGTGACCCAGATACACTTCCTTGACCAGTTCGTTGGCCAGGATGGTGGCGGAGTCACCTTCGGCAATCAGCTGTCCATCGTTGACGATATACGCGGTTTCGCAGATATCGAGGGTCTCGCGGACGTTGTGGTCGGTGATCAACACACCGATGCCCTTGGCTTTCAGGTGGTGGATGATCTGCTTGATGTCGCCGACCGAGATCGGGTCGACACCGGCGAAAGGTTCATCCAGCAGGATGAACTTCGGCGCAGTGGCCAGGGCGCGGGCGATTTCCACACGACGACGCTCGCCGCCGGAAAGGCTCATGCCGAGGTTGTCGCGGATATGGTTGATGTGGAATTCCTGCAGCAGGCTTTCCAGCTCTTTCTTGCGCCCGGCGCGGTCGAGTTCCTTGCGGGTCTCGAGGATCGCCATGATGTTGTCGGAAACCGACAATTTGCGGAAGATCGATGCTTCCTGGGGAAGATAGCCGATACCCGCCTGTGCACGACCGTGCATGGGCTGGTGGCTTACGTCCAGGTCGTCGATCAGGACGCGGCCTTGATCGGCCTGTACCAGGCCGACAATCATGTAGAAGCAGGTGGTCTTGCCGGCACCGTTGGGGCCGAGCAAGCCGACGATCTGGCCGCTGTCGATCGACAGGCTGACGTCGCGCACGACCTGACGGCTTTTATAGGCCTTGGCCAGATGCTGGGCTTTCAGGGTTGCCATTAATTCGCCTTCTTCGCGTCGGTTTTCGGCGCCGCCTGGGCTTCGCCAGGTTTCTGCTTAGGCTGGATAACCATGTCGATGCGTGGCTTCGGCGTGCTGATTTTAGAGCCGGTGGCGCGACCGGCCTGGGCAATCTGCTTCACCGTGTCGTAGACGATTTTTTCGCCGTCGGTGGTGTTGCCATCATTGATGACCCGGGCCTGGTCGATCAGTACGATGCGATTTTGCTGGGCGTGGTACTGAATTGTCTTGCCGTAGCCTTTGACCGGCGTAGGGTCGCCAACTTTCTGCAGCTGTTCGAAATACGCCAGGTTGCCGACCGAAGTGACCACGTCGATATCGCCTGCCGGGGTGCGAGTCAGTGTCACGGTGTTACCCGTCACTTTCATCGAGCCTTGGGTGATGATCACGCTGCCGGTGTAGGTCGCGATACCTTGCTTGTCATCCAGCTGCGCGTCGTCAGCCTGAATGTGGATCGGTTGCTGGCTATCGTTCGGCAGAGCCCAGGCGCTCACGCTTCCCAGTGCTGCGCCCAGGCCGAGCAAAATAGGGAGGGTTTTAACGAGCCTCATACTGTCCTCTTACGTTCGATAGCAGGTGTATCCTGCTTTCTTTCAAATACGCTTTCATTCCCTTGCCAGTCGATACACCGCCAGCGCCGTCGATTCTAACGTCTTGCTCGGTCTGCGCATATTGCTTCTGTGGGAATACGGTCATGCGACTGCTGGTAATGATGGTGTCGCGGTTCTTGGCGTCAGTGCGCGCAACGCGCACGGAGTCAATCAGTTCCACTTGGGTGCCGTCCGGGTTGACCTCGCCACGCTCACTGGTGACGTGCCACGGGAATTCGGCGCCGCGGTACAGGTTCATGTCCGGCTTGGTGAGCAGCGTGACCTCGGAGGCCTTCAAGTGCTCGACCTTGTCGGAGGTCATTTCATACTGGACCTTGCCATCGGGCAGGTACTGGATGCTGTGGGCGTTGATGGCGTAATAGTCGATGGCACTTTCGTCGACCTGCGCAACAGGCTTGTCGAGGAAGCGCTCCGGGCTGATATTCCAGTAGCCAACCGCGAGAAACACGGCGGCGATCACGGCGAATATCAGGAAATTGCGAATCTTTTTACTCAGCATAAAACGCTCTATAGGTAGGCGGCATGAGCCGCTTCGAGGCTGCCTTGGGCGCGCAGAATCAACTCGCAGAACTCGCGGGCGGCGCCTTCGCCGCCACGGGCGGTGGTAACGCCATGGGCGTGTTCGCGCACGAACGCCGCCGCATTGGCCACAGCCATGCCCAGGCCGACCCGGCGGATCACCGGCAGGTCGGGTAAATCGTCACCGAGGTAGGCAACCTGCTCATAGCTTAGGTTGAGTTTGCCAAGAAGCTCGTCCAGAACCACCAGTTTATCCTCGCGGCCCTGATACAGGTGAGGAATCCCCAGGTTTTGTGCGCGGCGTTCCACAACCGGGGTCTTGCGACCGCTGATGATGCCGGTTTGCACGCCTGCCGCCATCAGCATCTTGATGCCCTGGCCGTCGAGGGTGTTGAAGGTCTTGAATTCGCTGCCGTCTTCCAGGAAGTACAGGCGGCCGTCCGTCAGCACGCCGTCGACGTCGAAAATCGCCAGCTTGATGTTCTTGCCCCGTTGCAGCAGGTCGGTGGTCATTTACATCACTCCCGCACGCAGCAAGTCGTGCATGTTCAAGGCGCCAACCGGGCGGTCGTCGCTGTCGACCACCACCAGCGCCAGGATTTTATGGTCTTCCATGATCTTCAGCGCTTCGGCCGCGAGCATTTCAGGGCGGGCGGTCTTGCCGTGAGGCGTCATGACTTCGTCGATGGTTGCAGTCTGGATGTCGAGGTTGCGGTCCAGGGTACGGCGCAGGTCACCGTCGGTGAAAACCCCGGCCAGGCGCCCGTCGGACTCCAGGATCACAGTCATGCCCAGGCGCTTGAGGGTCATTTCCATCAAGGCATCTTTAAGCAGCGTGCCGCGCGCCACCTGTGGCAGCTCTTCGCCGGCGTGCATCACGTTTTCCACTTTCAGCAGCAGGCGGCGGCCCAGGGCGCCCCCCGGGTGGGAAAAGGCGAAGTCTTCGGCGGTAAAGCCGCGGGCTTCCAGCAATGCCACGGCCAGTGCATCGCCCATGACCAGGGCGGCGGTGGTGGAGGAGGTCGGCGCCAGGTTCAGCGGGCAGGCCTCTTCGGCAACGTGCACGTTCAAATTCACTTCAGCCGCTTTTGCCAGCGTCGAGTCCGGGTTGCCGGTCACGCTGATCAGCTGGATGCCCAGGCGCTTGATCAGCGGCAACAGGGTCACGATTTCGTTGGTGGTGCCGGAGTTGGACAGGGCCAGGATGATGTCATCCCGGGTGATCATGCCCATGTCGCCGTGGCTGGCTTCGGCCGGATGCACGAAGAATGCAGTGGTGCCGGTGCTTGCCAGGGTGGCGGCGATCTTGTTGCCAACATGCCCGGATTTGCCCATGCCGACCACTACTACGCGGCCCTTGCTGGCCAGAATCATCTCGCAGGCGCGTACGAAATCCGCGTCGATATGGGCCAGCAAACCTTCTACGGCTTCAAGCTCGAGGCGGATGGTGCGTTGTGCGGATTGAATAAGGTCGCTGGATTGGCTCATGTCTGAAATCGTATAGCCTGACGAAAAGTCGGCGATTATAGCGGTAATGATCGATTCCCTCACGTAAGTTCGTCATGCTTTATTCATTCCGTTTGTGGTTGAGATTGAACCTCAGCAAGGTTTTTTTAGCTGTCCTGTTTCTGAACAAGCTCTGTTCCGGCCTTGGGGGCGCTGTACCAGCAGTGATATAGTTCGCCGCCAGTTCGGTCCGCACAGCCTTTGTGTCTCTTCGACGCAAGCATTTGTCGAAAACAAGGTGTCTGAGTGAAAGGCTGCATCCCAAGGAGTTTAGATGAGTGCCGATAACGCCTACGCGGTCGAGCTGAAGGGCCTTTCCTTCAAGCGCGGTACGCGCAGCATCTTCAATAATGTGGATATTCGCATTCCCCGTGGCAAAGTCACGGGCATCATGGGGCCTTCCGGCTGCGGCAAGACGACGCTGCTGCGCCTGATGGGCATGCAATTGCGCCCCTCCGCCGGTGAAGTCTGGGTCAATGGGCAGAACCTGCCGACACTTTCGCGCAGCGACCTGTTCGATGCCCGCAAGCACATGGGCGTGCTGTTCCAGAGCGGTGCCCTGTTTACCGACCTCGACGTTTTCGAAAACGTGGCGTTCCCTTTGCGGGTGCATACGCAGCTGTCCGATGAAATGATTCGTGACATTGTGTTGCTGAAATTGCAGGCCGTAGGGCTGCGCGGTGCCATCGACCTGATGCCCGACGAACTGTCCGGTGGCATGAAGCGTCGGGTGGCCCTGGCGCGTGCCATTGCCCTTGACCCGCAAATTCTCATGTACGACGAACCCTTCGTTGGCCAGGATCCGATTGCGATGGGCGTGCTGGTACGTCTCATCCGCCTGCTCAATGATGCGCTGGGTATCACCAGTATCGTGGTCTCCCACGACCTGGCCGAGACCGCGAGCATTGCCGACTATCTATACGTAGTGGGCGATGGCCAGGTGCTGGGGCAGGGCACGCCTGAAGAGCTGATGAACGCAGATAACCCGCGCATTCGCCAATTCATGACCGGCGATCCCGATGGCCCGGTGCCTTTTCACTTTCCGGCAGCGGACTACCGCTCAGATCTTCTGGGGAAGCGTTGATGCGCAAGACATCTCTAATCGAGAAGGTTCGCCTTTTCGGCCGCTCCGGCATTGACATCATCGGCGTGCTGGGCCGTTCGACGATTTTCCTGTTCCACGCATTACTCGGCCGTGGCGGCATTGGCGGCAGCTTTGGCCTGTTGATCAAGCAACTGCACTCCGTGGGCGTGATGTCCCTGGTGATCATCGTGGTTTCCGGGGTGTTCATCGGCATGGTGCTGGCGCTGCAGGGTTTCAATATCCTGTCCAGCTACGGCTCCGAGCAGGCGGTGGGGCAGATGGTTGCCCTGACCCTGTTGCGTGAGTTGGGCCCGGTGGTGACGGCGTTGCTGTTTGCCGGGCGTGCCGGTTCTGCGCTGACCGCCGAGATCGGCAACATGAAGGCCACCGAGCAGCTGTCCAGCCTGGAAATGATCGGTGTCGATCCACTCAAGTACATTGTTGCCCCGCGCCTGTGGGCCGGCTTCATCTCTCTCCCACTGCTGGCGATGGTTTTCAGCGTGGTGGGGATCTGGGGTGGCTCGTGGGTGGCGGTTGACTGGCTGGGGGTCTACGACGGCTCTTACTGGGGCAACATGCAGAACAGCGTGACCTTCAGCGGTGACGTGCTCAATGGCATCATCAAGAGCATCGTTTTCGCGTTTGTAGTGACCTGGATCGCCGTATTCCAAGGCTATGACTGTGAGCCCACCTCAGAAGGGATCAGTCGCGCCACCACCAAGACCGTTGTGTACGCCTCGCTGGCGGTACTGGGCCTTGACTTCATTTTGACCGCCTTGATGTTTGGAGATTTCTGATGCAAAACCGCACTGTGGAAATCGGTGTCGGCCTTTTCTTGCTGGCTGGCATCCTGGCTTTACTGTTGCTCGCCCTGCGAGTCAGCGGCCTATCGGCCAGCCCCACCGCCGATACTTATAAACTTTACGCCTACTTCGACAATATCGCCGGTTTGACTGTCAGAGCTAAAGTGACCATGGCCGGTGTAACCATCGGCAAGGTCACAGCGATCGATCTGGACCGCGACAGCTTCACCGGCCGTGTGACCATGCAGGTGGACAAGAAGGTGGATAATCTGCCGACTGACTCCACTGCGTCTATTCTCACCGCTGGCCTGCTGGGCGAGAAGTACATCGGTATCAGCGTGGGCGGGGAAACAGCCCTGCTCAAGGATGGTTCGACCATTCATGACACACAGTCGTCGTTGGTGCTGGAGGACTTGATCGGTAAATTCCTGCTCAATACCGTCAATAAAGACGCCAAATGAGGAATGTGTTCATGATCTCTACTTTGCGACGTGGCCTGTTGGTACTGCTCGCGGCACTGCCGTTGATGGCTAACGCCGCTGCCGGCGGTTCCGCACATGACCTGGTGCAGGACACTACCAACAAGATGTTGGCTGACTTGTCGGCCAACAAGGAAAAGTACAAGCAGGATCCAAGTCAGTTCTACAACGCGCTCAATACCATTGTGGGCCCTGTTGTCGATGCCGAAGGCATTTCCCGCAGCATCATGACCGTCAAGTACTCGCGCAAGGCTACCCCTGCGCAGATGCAGACGTTCCAGGAAAACTTCAAGAAGGGCCTGTTCCAGTTCTACGGCAATGCCCTGCTCGAGTATAACAACCAGGGGATTACCGTCGCTCCGGCCGGGGATGAGTCCGGGGATCGCACCAGCGTCAACATGAGCGTCAAGGGCAACAATGGCGCGGTGTATCCGGTGCAGTACACGCTGGAGAAGGTCAACGGCGAGTGGAAGCTGCGTAACGTGATCATCAATGGCATCAACATCGGCAAGCTTTTCCGTGACCAGTTCGCCGACGCCATGCAGCGCAATGGCAACGACCTGGACAAAACCATCAATGGTTGGGCCGGTGAAGTCGCCAAGGCCAAGGAAGAAACCGATAAAGCTGCCGGGAAGCCTGCCCAATGACCGAGTCGGCTATCCGCCTCGGCGAGGCCGGCGAATTGCTGATCAGCGGCGTGCTGGATTACAGCACCGGGCCAGCCCTGCGCAAGCAGGGCCAGGGGCTGATCAATGCCAGCACCTCTGCTGCGCTGGTGCTGGATTGCTCGGCGGTGGTGAAGTCCAGCAGTGTAGGCTTGTCGTTGCTGCTGTGTTTCATGCGTGATGCACAGTCCGTCAACAAGCCGGTAAGCATCCGTGCATTGCCCGAAGACATGCGTGAAATCGCTGAGGTTTCCGGTCTGACCGAGCTGTTGGCGCATCCTTAATACACATTATTAAAGAAGCCCCCCGTCAGAGTCCTGCTATGCGGGGTTCGCAGGCGCGGGGCTTTTTTGTATGATGTGCGACCCGCGCGCACTGGGCGCCCATAGAGGTTGATCATGCAGGCCCTAGAAGTTAAAAGCTTCCTTGAAGGAAAGCTGCCCCAAACTAATGTTGAAGTTGAGGGCGAAGGCTGCAATTTCCAGCTGAACGTGATTAGCGATGAACTGGCGGCGTTGAGCCCGGTCAAGCGTCAACAGCAGATCTATGCCCATTTGAACCCGTGGATCACCGATGGCAGCATCCATGCGGTCACTATGAAATTTTTCAGCCGCGCGGCCTGGGCCGAGCGCACCTGAGCCCCCAAGGCGTCGAGATTCTTATGGATAAATTGATTATTACCGGCGGTGCTCGTCTTGATGGCGAGATCCGTATTTCCGGGGCGAAGAACTCCGCCCTGCCGATCCTTGCAGCGACCTTGCTGTGCGATGGCCCGGTTACCGTGGCCAACCTGCCGCACCTGCACGACATCACCACCATGATCGAACTGTTCGGTCGCATGGGTATTGAGCCGGTGATCGACGAGAAACTCAGCGTCGAAATCGACCCGCGCACCATCAAGACCCTGATCGCTCCGTACGAACTGGTGAAAACCATGCGTGCCTCGATCCTGGTACTGGGCCCGATGGTTGCCCGTTTCGGCGAAGCCGAAGTCGCACTGCCTGGCGGTTGCGCCATCGGTTCGCGTCCGGTGGACCTGCACATCCGTGGCCTCGAAGCCATGGGCGCAACCATCGACGTCGAAGGCGGCTACATCAAGGCCAAGGCGCCTGAAGGCGGCCTGCGTGGCGCGAACTTCTTCTTTGATACCGTCAGCGTGACCGGTACCGAGAACATCATGATGGCTGCTGCCCTGGCCAACGGCCGCAGCGTGCTGCAGAACGCCGCGCGCGAGCCGGAAGTAGTCGATCTGGCAAACTTCCTGATCGCCATGGGTGCCAACATCACCGGCGCCGGCACCGACACCATCACCATTGAAGGTGTTAAGCGCCTGCACTCGGCCACCTACAAAGTAATGCCGGACCGCATCGAGACCGGTACCTACCTGGTGGCTGCAGCCGTCACCGGTGGCCGCGTCAAGGTCAAGGACACCGATCCGACCATCCTTGAATCCGTCCTGGAAAAACTCAAGGAAGCCGGCGCTGAAATCACCACCGGTGAAGACTGGATCGAGCTGAACATGCACGGCAAGCGGCCAAAAGCCGTCAACGTGCGTACCGCTCCGTACCCGGCGTTCCCGACCGACATGCAGGCGCAGTTCATTTCCCTGAACGCGATTGCCGAAGGCACCGGTGCCGTGATCGAGACCATCTTCGAAAACCGCTTCATGCACGTGTACGAACTGCACCGCATGGGCGCCAAGATCCAGGTCGAAGGCAACACTGCCATCGTCACCGGCATCGAAAAGCTCAAGGGCGCGCCAGTGATGGCCACCGACCTGCGTGCCTCGGCCAGCCTGGTGATCTCGGCGCTGTGCGCAGAGGGCGACACCCTGATCGACCGCATCTACCACATCGACCGTGGTTACGAGTGCATCGAAGAGAAGCTGCAGATGCTCGGCGCGAAAATCCGCCGCGTACCGGGCTAGTTCCAGGAGCTGCAAATACGGTCATTGTGGCGAGGGAGCTTGCTCCCGCTGGACTGCGCAGCAGTCCCAGTCTTTTTAAACAAAGAGCAGGGCCGCTTCGCGCCCCAACGGGAGCAAGCTCCCTCGCCACAGGACGATGTATGCTGTTAGCTGATTTGTTTCAAATCGAGGCTGTAATGGCCTCGATCTGTGTCTGGCGCCGATTGCGACCGGACAGCAATAGCCTGATGAAGGACTGACGTTTCCCATGTTGACCATCGCACTGTCCAAGGGCCGCATCCTTGACGACACTTTGCCGCTTCTGGCTGAAGCGGGCATCGTGCCGACCGAGAATCCGGACAAGAGCCGCAAGCTGATCATCCCCACGACCCAGGACGACGTTCGCCTGCTGATCGTGCGTGCCACTGACGTGCCAACCTACGTTGAACATGGCGCGGCCGACCTCGGCGTGGCGGGTAAAGACGTGTTGATGGAATACGGCGGCCAGGGCCTGTACGAGCCGCTGGACCTGCGTATTGCCCTGTGCAAGCTGATGACCGCCGGCCGCGTCGGTGATGTCGAGCCCAAGGGCCGCCTGCGGGTGGCGACCAAGTTCGTCAACGTTGCCAAGCGTTACTACGCCGAGCAAGGCCGCCAGGTCGACATCATCAAGCTCTACGGCTCGATGGAGCTGGCACCGCTGATCGGCCTGGCCGACAAGATCATCGACGTGGTCGACACCGGCAACACCCTGCGCGCCAACGGCCTGGAACCCCAGGACTTTATCGCCGACATCAGCTCCCGCCTGATCGTCAACAAAGCTTCGATGAAAATGCAGCACGCCCGTATCCAGGCGTTGATCGACACGCTGCGCAAGGCAGTGGAGTCTCGACACCGCGGTTGACTCACCCGCGCGGCCCTGAGCCGCGCCCGTCTATCCGCCTCATAGCCAGAATTCTCAGGTGCCCAAGCGGAAACGACTGCTAGTTTAGGGCGCCTGAGTTTTTGCCAATTCTATTGAGGCCCTCGCTATGACCACGTCCACTGCAATTGCCCGACTCAACGCTGCCGACCCGGATTTCGCCCATCATCTGGATCATCTGCTGAGCTGGGAAAGCGTGTCCGACGATTCGGTCAACCAGCGGGTGCTCGACATCATCAAGGCCGTGCGCGAGCGCGGTGACGCGGCGCTGGTGGATTTCACCCGGCAGTTCGATGGCCTGGACGTCGCCTCCATGGCCGACCTGATCCTGCCTCGCGAACGCCTGGAACTGGCCCTGACCCGCATCACTGCCCCGCAGCGCGAAGCCCTGGAAGTGGCGGCTGCGCGGGTGCGCAGCTACCACGAAAAACAGAAACAGGACTCCTGGAGCTACACCGAGGCCGACGGCACCGTGCTGGGCCAGAAGGTCACGCCGCTGGACCGCGCCGGCCTGTACGTGCCGGGTGGTAAAGCCTCGTACCCGTCTTCGGTCCTGATGAACGCGATTCCGGCCAAGGTGGCCGGCGTGACTGAAGTGGTCATGGTGGTGCCCACCCCGCGTGGCGAAATCAACGAACTGGTGCTGGCCGCGGCCTGCATTGCCGGGGTTGATCGCGTGTTCACCATCGGCGGCGCCCAGGCGGTTGCGGCCCTGGCCTACGGTACCGAAAGCGTGCCGAAGGTCGACAAGGTGGTGGGCCCGGGCAACATCTACGTGGCCACGGCCAAGCGCCACGTGTTTGGCCAGGTTGGCATCGACATGATCGCCGGCCCTTCGGAAATCCTCGTGGTGTGTGACGGCCAGACCGACCCGGACTGGATCGCCATGGACCTGTTCTCCCAGGCCGAGCACGACGAGGACGCCCAGGCGATCCTGGTCAGCCCGGACGCCGAGTTCCTGGACAAGGTGGCTGCGAGCATCGCCAAGTTGCTGCCGACCATGGAGCGCGCCGAGATCATCGAGAAGTCGATCAATGGCCGTGGCGCCCTGATCCAGGTCCGTGACATGGAGCAAGCCATCGAAGTGGCCAACCGCATCGCCCCGGAACACCTGGAGTTGTCCGTCGCCGACCCACAAGCCTGGCTGCCGCTGATTCGCCACGCCGGCGCGATCTTCATGGGCCGCCACACCAGCGAAGCCCTGGGTGACTACTGCGCAGGCCCCAACCACGTGTTGCCGACCTCGGGCACCGCGCGGTTCTCCTCGCCGCTGGGTGTGTATGACTTCCAGAAGCGTTCGTCGATCATCTTCTGCTCGCCCCAGGGCGCGTCGGAGTTGGGCAAGACCGCTTCCGTGCTGGCCCGTGGCGAGTCGCTGACCGCCCACGCCCGCAGTGCCGAATACCGTATCGTTGACGACAAGCAGCAGGGGAACTGAAACATGAGCAAATTCTGGAGCCCGCTCGTCAAGGATCTCGTTCCTTACGTGCCCGGTGAGCAACCGAAGCTGACCAAGCTGGTGAAGCTCAACACCAATGAAAACCCCTACGGCCCATCGCCCAAGGCGCTGGCCGCCATGCAGGCCGAGCTGAACGACAACCTGCGTTTGTACCCGGACCCCAACAGCGACCTGCTCAAGCAGGCGGTGGCGAAGTATTACGGGATCGACGCGGGCAAGGTGTTCCTCGGCAACGGTTCCGACGAAGTCCTGGCGCACATCTTCCACGGCTTGTTCCAGCACGACCTGCCGCTGCTGTTCCCGGACATCAGCTACAGCTTCTACCCGGTGTACTGCGGCCTGTACCGCATTGCGTTCGACGCGGTGCCGCTGGACGAACAGTTCCATATCCGCGTGTCGGACTACGCCAGGCCCAACGGCGGGATCATCTTCCCCAACCCCAACGCGCCGACTGGCTGTGTGATGAAGCTGGATGCGGTGGAGCAGATCCTCAAGGCCAGCCCGGATTCGGTGGTGGTGGTCGATGAAGCCTATATCGACTTCGGCGGCGAAACCGCCATCAGCCTGGTGGACCGATACCCGAACCTGCTGGTGACCCAGACCCTCTCCAAATCGCGCTCCCTGGCCGGTTTGCGGGTCGGCCTGGCCGTGGGCCATCCGGACCTGATCGAGGCGCTGGAGCGAGTCAAGAACAGCTTCAACTCCTACCCGATCGACCGCCTGGCGATTGTCGGCGCGGCGGCTGCGTTTGAAGACCGTGAGCACTTCCAGAAGACCTGCCAGTGGGTGATCGACAGCCGTGAAACGCTGGTGGCGCAACTGGAGGCCAAGGGGTTTGAAGTGTTGCCGTCCGCGGCCAACTTCATCTTTGTCCGTCACCCACGGCACGACGCCGCCGGGCTGGCAGCCAAGGTGCGGGAGCAAGGGGTGATCGTGCGGCACTTCAAGCAGGAGCGGATTGCCCAGTTCCTGCGGATCAGCATTGGTACGCCAGAGCAGAACCAGGCGCTGATTGATGCGTTGGGTGAGCTGTAATCTTTATTGACTGAACCGGCGCCATCGCGGGCAAGCCCGGCTCCCACAGGGGACTGCATTCTTTCTGACAATGCATTCCAACGTGGGAGCCGGGCTTGCCCGCGATGAGGCCATCAGCAACACCCAAAAGCTGAAGCCTTACAGCAACGGCTCATCCGGTTTCTTGTTCTTCCAGCCATCATTGCCCGGCAGCAGCAGATTCAACGCAATCGCTACCACCGCACACAGGGCGATGCCCTTCAGGCCAAAGTCATCCGGGCCGGTGCCGGTTCCCACCAGCACGCCGCCAATCCCGAACACCAGGGTCACCGACACAATCACCAGATTGCGCGCTTCGCCGAGGTCGATCTTGTGACGGATCAGTGTGTTCATCCCTACTGCGGCAATCGAACCGAACAGCAGGCACAAAATACCGCCCATCACCGGGATTGGAATGCTTTGCAGCAGTGCGCCGAACTTGCCGATGAACGCCAGGCTGATGGCAAACACTGCCGCCCAGGTCATGATCTTCGGGTTGTAGTTCTTGGTCAGCATCACCGCGCCCGTCACTTCCGCGTAGGTCGTGTTGGGCGGACCGCCGAACAGGCCGGCTGCAGTGGTGGCGATCCCGTCACCCAGCAGCGTGCGGTGCAGGCCAGGCTTCTTCAGGTAATCGCGACCGGTCACGCTGCCCACCGCAATCACACCGCCGATGTGTTCGATCGCCGGGGCCAGGGCCACCGGGACGATAAACAGGATCGCCTGCCAGTTGAACTCCGGCGCGGTGAAGTGGGGCAGGGCGAACCACGGTGCGGCGGCGATCTTCGCCGTGTCGACTACACCGAAGTAGAACGACATGGCGAAACCCACCAGTACGCCCGAGATGATCGGCACCAGGCGGAAAATACCCTTGCCGAACACTGCCACGATCAACGTGGTGAGCAGCGCCGGCATCGAGATCAGCATGGCCGTCTGGTAGTGGATCAACTCGCTACCGTCGCCCGCCTTGCCCATCGCCATGTTGGCGGCAATCGGCGCCATGGCCAGGCCGATGGAAATGATCACCGGCCCGATTACCACCGGCGGCAGCAGGCGGTCGATGAAGCCGGTGCCCTTGATCTTCACTGCCAGGCCGAGGAAGGTGTAAACGAAACCCGCTGCCATCACTCCGCCCATCGTCGCTGCGAGGCCGAATTGGCCCTTGGCGAGAATGATCGGGGTGATAAAGGCAAAGCTCGACGCCAGGAACACCGGCACTTGGCGCCCGGTGACCACTTGGAACAACAAGGTGCCCAAGCCTGCGGTAAACAGGGCGACGTTTGGATCGAGACCGGTGATCAGCGGCATCAACACCAGCGCGCCAAATGCCACGAAGAGCATCTGTGCGCCAGACAGGATCTGGCGCCAAAGCGGGTCGTTGAACTCATCCTGCATGGTCACGCGTCCTTCTGCTTGGTACCGAAGATCTTGTCGCCGGCATCGCCCAGGCCCGGGATGATGTAGCCGTGTTCGTTCAGGCGTTCATCGATGGACGCGGTGTAGATCAGCACGTCCGGGTGGGCTTTCTCGACGGCGGCGATGCCTTCGGGAGCGGCCACCAGCACCATGGCGCGGATGTCCTTGCAGCCGGCCTTTTTCAGCAGGTCGATGGTGGCAACCATGGAACTGCCGGTGGCGAGCATCGGGTCGATGATCATCGCCAGGCGTTCGTCGATTTCCGGGACCAGTTTTTCCAGGTAGGTGTGGGCCTGCAGCGTCTCTTCGTTGCGGGCCACGCCCACGGCGCTGACCTTGGCGCCCGGGATCAGGCTGAGCACGCCTTCAAGCATGCCGATACCGGCGCGCAGGATCGGCACCACGGTAATCTTCTTGCCGGCGATTTTCTCGACCTGGACGGGACCACACCAACCGGCGATCTCGTAGTTTTCCAGGGGCAGGTCTTTGGTCGCCTCGTAGGTGAGCAGCGCTCCGACTTCCTGAGCAAGCTCGCGGAAGTTCTTCGTGCTAATGTCGGCGCGGCGCATAAGGCCGAGTTTATGTCGGATCAGCGGATGGCGGATCTCACGGATGGGCATGGGGAAAGGCTCCGGCGGCGGGCAAAAAAACCGGCCTAGATTAATCTATCCGAGGGTGTTGTCCTATAGACATCTAGTACGTTAGTCCATTAAGGCTTGAACGTTGCGCCTCACATGCGTACCTTTGCCCGCTTTTCTTGCCACAGCACCCCCTTGGAGAGCGCCATGTCCGCTGATCTCGAGCATATCCGTCAAATCATGCGCGAGGCTGACTGCCTGTACACCGAAGCGCAAGTCGAAGAGGCCATCGCCAAGGTCGGCGCGCACATCTCCCGTGAAATGGCCGACACCAACCCGGTGGTCTTTTGCGTGATGAACGGTGGCCTGATTTTCGCCGGTAAACTGCTCACCCATCTGCAATTCCCGCTGGAAGCGTCCTACCTGCACGCCACCCGCTATCGCAATGAAACCAGCGGCGGCGACCTGTTCTGGAAAGCCAAGCCGGAAGTCTCGTTCATCGACCGCGACGTATTGATCATCGACGACATCCTCGATGAGGGTCACACCCTGGGCGCCATCATCGACTTCTGCAAACACGCCGGCGCACGCAAAGTGCACACCGCCGTGCTGATCGACAAGGACCACGACCGCAAGGCCCGTCCGGACCTGAAAGCCGATTACGTGGGCCTGCCGTGCATCGACCGTTACATCTTCGGTTACGGCATGGACTATAAAGGCTACTGGCGCAACGCTAACGGTATCTACGCCGTTAAAGGAATGTAAGCGGGATTCAGGCGCAGGGCTGTCATGCTATCGTGCTTGGCCCCTGCGTCTGGAGCTGTTCATGAGCCTGTTGATTCGCACCTGCGCCGCCCTGGCGCTGACCCTCAGTTTGCCCCTGGCGGCCGCTCCTGCGCCGTTGCACGGCCAGTTCCTGCCTCCCGACGACCTTAATCTGCGAGCCGAAGCTGCGGACCAACAGCAATTGCTGCAAGTCACCGACTATTCGGTGGTGGTGGGCAACCAGCGCCAATCCACCCAGCAGCCGATCCCGGTGACCTCGCCGTTGATGATCCGCCTCAAGGGCAAGTCCCTGAACAAAGGCGCGACCATCGCCCAGGTGATCCTCAATTTCGATGCCGAAAGCAAAAGCCTGAAGAAGCCGGTGTTCGACGATAAAAGCAAAACCCTCACGTTGTCTTACCCGGTGACCCAGTACCGGGTGATTGTCGACCTGTTGCGCAATGACACGGTCTACGTGCAATTCCTCACTTACGCCAATGGCCATATCTGGGCTGATTTGCACACCGGGGCGGTGCGCGCCAAATAATCCAGCCGACGCGGATTCGGCCGTGTAAATGCAGTCATATGTGGGAGCTGGCTTGCCTGCGATAGCGGTGGGTCAGTTGGCCCATCTGTTACTGATGCATCGCTATCGCAGGCAAGCCAGCTCCCACATTGGTTCGCGTACCTTTCGAAGCCGCTGTGCCGCAGGTAAACTGCTTTTCCCGTGTATATGTCTGCAGGCTGGAGTCGGTAATGCGTAAAGATAAGAAACAGCTGATTGGTGATGAAATCGGCGACGAGCAAATCAAGCTGTTCCTGAATTTCGAGCCGGTAGACGCCACTTCACCGTCCCTGCACAAACTGATCAAGGCCTACCGTGGCCTGCGCATCGACGACTTCGAACGTTTCCTGGTTTTCTTCAAGGAAGCCGGCCTGGACCTCGATGGCAAGGACGAGCATGGCCTGACCTTCGTTGAAGTGATCAAGGACCAGCGCAACGCCGCCGAGTACATCGAGCTGATCGAACAAGCCCGCGGCTGATTGTTGCGGACGAAAAAAAACGCCCCGTTCTCATCATGAGAGCGGGGCGTTTTTGCTTGTTACTGTAGGAGCGAGCTTGCTCGCGAAGAACCTGAGAACACCGCGTTAAACCAGGCGAGCTGTGTCATCGTTAACGTCTTTCGCGAGCAAGCTCGCTCCTGCATCAACCAGTTCCAGGCTGATGTTGTTCTGCGTGTTGATCTTGCGATACAGCTCGGCATCGGTCTCCAGGACCTTTTCCCGCGCCGGGAAGATCTCGTGCAGCTTGGCAGCCCATTCGCCGGCCGCTTTCGCCGGGAAGCAGCGTTCGATCAGTTCCAGCATGATCGACACCGTCACCGAAGCGCCCGGGGACGCGCCCAGCAGGGCGGCCAACGAACCGTCCTTGGCCGCAACCAGTTCGGTACCGAATTGCAGCACGCCGCCTTTCTTCGGGTCTTTCTTGATGATCTGCACCCGCTGGCCGGCCACTTCCAGGCGCCAGTCTTCGGCTTTGGCTTCAGGGTAGAAGCGGCGCAGGGATTCCAGGCGCTGTTCCATGGACTGGCGCACTTCGCTGACCAGGTACTTGGTCAGGTCCATGTTGTCCCGGGCCACGGCCAGCATCGGGCCGATGTTGCCGGCACGAATCGACAGGGGCAGGTCAAGGAACGAGCCGTGCTTGAGGAACTTGGTGGTGAAGCCGGCGTATGGCCCGAACAGCAGGGACTTCTTGCCATCCACTACGCGGGTGTCGAGGTGCGGCACCGACATCGGTGGCGAACCCACGGCGGCCTGGCTGTAGACCTTGGCCTGGTGGTGCTTGACCACTTCCGGGTTGTCGCAACGCAGCCACTGGCCGCTGACCGGGAAGCCGCCGAAGCCCTTGCTTTCTTCGATGCCCGACGCTTGCAGCAGCGGCAGGGCCGCGCCACCGGCGCCGAGGAACACGAACTTGGCGTCCACATCACGGGAGTTGCCGCTGTTGACGTCCTTGATGCTCACGGTCCAGCCGGCGCCGTTGCGCTTGAGACCGGTGACGCGCTTGCTGTACTTGACCTGGGCATCCGGTGCGCTGGTCAGGTGCGAGAGTAACTGGTTGGTCAGGGCGCCGAAGTTGACGTCGGTGCCGTTCATCACGCGGGTGGCGGCGATTTTTTCGTCCAGCGGTCGGCCAGGCATCATCAGCGGCATCCACTCGGCCATCTCGCTGCGGTCTTCGGTGTAGTGCATGTCCGAGAACGCGTGGTGCTGGCTGAGGGTTTCAAAGCGTTTCTTGAGGAACGACACGCCCTTCTCGCCCTGCACGAAGCTCAGGTGCGGCACGGGGCTGATAAAGGATTTGGACGAGCCAAAGGTGCCTTTCTTGGTCAAGTACGCCCAGAACTGCTTCGACACCTCGAATTGGGTGTTGATGTGCACGGCTTTCTTGATGTCGATGGAGCCGTCGGCGGCCTCGGGTGTGTAGTTCAGCTCACACAGCCCGGCGTGGCCGGTACCGGCGTTGTTCCACGGGTTGGAACTTTCCGCGGCACCCGAATCCATCAGCTCAACGACTTCCAGCTTGAGGCCGGGGTCGAGCTCTTTGAGCAGTACGGCGAGGGTGGCACTCATGATGCCCGCACCTACCAGTACTACGTCGACTGCTTCGTTATGCGCCATTTAACGCGTCTCCAAAATCTGCAGCACCAAATTGACGGCATGGCTGCCAGGAGTGACGGGGCGGTTCACGTGATGCCCCAGGTTACCCATGGCCAGGATCGCCATGTCCGATTCTTCGCAATTTATCGCAAGCGGACGCTGCCGGCCGGGCCTGATGTGCGTATGAACGCATTTAAGGACACCTGTGGCAATTCGACTTATGGTCAAGCTCGTCCGATCGTGCAACCAAATCCGTAGCGGACAGGCTTCAAGCTCCGTTTTTTGAGGAGTGCTCGGTCCTGTGTGGTGGGGCTGTTCCAGACGCTGATGGTGCTTGTACAAACGCAAAACTATTCATTTGCTCGCCACACTCTTGTGAAGTTGTGAAAACCCGTTTTTTTCACGCTCTTTTGAAGACGTGAACCTCAAAAAAGGGCTGCCCCAGCCTGGCACCTGGCCCGAGATCACTGCCGGCAAGCGGCAAAACGGGCAAACAACTCAAGTGGCCGAGCGCATGGCAGCTCTGGCAGATTCGGGTAAAGACGATGGTTTGCAGAGAAAACAGCAAGCTCGCCAGCTTCACTCGATCTGTGTGGGCGGCTCTCTGTGGGCGGTGCGGGGAGCTAATACAAGCGCATTAGCGATGCTGCGAGGCCCGATCAGGAGACGTCCTTATAATCGGGGGGAGATTGTAGCGAAGAAATGCGCGCAAATGGACGTGTTTAATGACTTTTATTAGCAGTCTGGTCAGGAGGCCAACGCGTGCCGTGGCTGCGCCTGCGAAACCGCTGGGCTGACGCGGGCGCTGGCGGGCAGCGGGCGGTGCATCCAGCTCAGGCGGGGCTCTTCGACTTCGACCCAGCCTTCGCCGACGGGCGGCAGGCTGCACTGCTTGAACGCCTGGCAGCAACCTTGGGCATCGAGCAGGGCAAAATGGCGATGACTGGTGTGGGAAAAGAACAATGATTTGAGAAGGCGCATGGTTTTGTACCCGGTTCGTTACATGCTGCAAAGGTTGTCAGTCTGGCATGACATTGAGGTGACGGTTCTGTGTGAAAATTGTAATTTCGCCGACAGTTCAGCCGTCGTTCAGGAATTCTGGTGAGTGGCGAGCGCTCGCCGTTATACTGGCGCCCTGTTTGCATCTAGTCCTGGAGAAATGAGTATGTTGCAACGCCTGTTGTTCGGTTTGATCACTGTGACCAGTTTGACCCTGGTTGGCTGCGCCCACAGCCCGCAACAACTCAGCCCGCAACCAAAAATCACCACTCAGTTGGCGCCAGTGGGCCATGGCCAGCCGGTGTCGGTGCGTGTGGTTGACGGGCGTCCGTCGCCGACCCTCGGCACCCGTGGCGGCCTGTACCCGGAAACCAGCGCCATCACGGTGACCGGTGCCGACGTGCTGCCCAAGCTGCAAGCCCAGGCCGAAGCGGCCGTGCGCCTGCTGGGCTTCACCCCGGCCAACTCGCCGGGTGCTCCACAACTGACCATTACCCTGGCCGAGCTGAAGTATCAGTCGCCCAAGGAAGGCCTGTACGTGACTGAAGCCACCATCGGCGCGACCTTCAAGTCCGACGTGACCGCCGGCACCCGTCGCTACAGCGGCCGCTACGGCGCATCCCTGGACCAGCGCTTCGGCATGGCGCCGAACCAGGAAACCAACACCAAGCTGGTGAGCGATGTGTTGAGCGATGCCCTGACGCGCCTGTTCAAGGACCCGAGCATCGGTTCGCTGCTCAGCTCGCAATAACCGCTCATAAAAAAACCGGGCTCATCACTGAGCCCGGTTTTTTTACGCCTGCAGTTTTCATGCAGCCGTTTCGACATAAAAGTCCAGCACACTCACACCGGTGAGCAAGTCCAGCTCCGGCAGGTCGGCATGCTGATGCCCGCCGAGGGCGCAATACACCAGCCAGTGGCGGTCCTGCACATTGAACGCGAGGCCGCCTACCAGCGCCTCTTGCTCATCGCTTTGGGCGATCAGATACAGCCGATCCTGGTTTTGCGCGTGCAACATGACAAGCTCCCGGGCTTTCGAAGGGCAACAGAGTGGCTTGTTAAGGTGACGTTCAGGTGACGTTGTAAATTACTGGATACATTATCCGTCAATGGGGAAGGAGCAATCAGGCGCAGGCGGCGCATATCATTCAGGTTTGTATCTGAACTGATACCAAGACACTGATACGTCGAGGTTTGCGATGTCGCTGACCGCACTACTGCTCAATTCCCTTGCCCTGCTGCTGGCGTGCCCGGCGGCCTGGCTGCTGTTTGTCACGCGCCTGCGTGAACAGCGCGCGATGGAAAGACTTGCCGCGCAAAGCGAACTGCGCGCCATTGATCAACCGATGCTGTTGCTGGATGTGCTGACGCAGCGTACCCATCGCCTGTTTTACCGGCTGGGGTTTGTCTGTCTTGGGCTGGCGTTGCTGGTGTCGTGGATCAGTACCCGATTGTAAGAGCACCCTAAAACAGATGTGGGAGCGGGCTGGCCCGCGATGGCAGTGAGTCAGCCGATAGATTCGGGGGCTGACACTCCGTCATCGCGGGCAAGCCCGCTCCCACATTACAGGGCGGTCCCCGCTTTAACCCGGTACTGATTCCTCACCGGCGTTGCGTATTGCAGCACCAGATACGGCCGATGCTCGGCCGGGCACGCATTCAAGCGCCGTTCCCATTCCGCTTTCGCCTTGGCCAGCTCATCCGCCGGGAATACCTCGGCGGCGGTCGGCACCTGCAATTGCGGGTCGGCATCGCTCCATTGGGCGTACGCCAGGTAATGCACCGGGAACAACCGATAACCGCCCAGGATCTGCCGGTCCATCTCGATCGCCAGCAGTTTGGTGTCTTCGAACGCCTCGGTGATCGGCGGCGCGAAGTTGACGTGCACCCGGCCCTTGTAGCCGGTGATGCCCAAGGCAATGCTCACGTCATCTTCCCCCGGCGCCTTGCTGTAGGTGCCGGTGGTAGCGCGGATGTACAGCTCGCGGGCCTTGGCGGCGTCGCACGGGTCGTATTCGTAGCTGATGGACACCGGCGTCAGGTTCAGTGACTGGATAACCTCGGCGAACGGCTCGTCCTTGCGGCTCATGTGGAACATCTTGAGGATCGCCGACTCAGTGCGGTCATCCCCATCCTTGGCACGGCCTTCGGCCTGGGCGATCCAGATCGACTGGCAGTCGTTGCGAATCGAATGGTTGATGTAGGCCGACAGCAACTGATAAGCGGCCATCTTCTCTCTGCGCCCGGTAATCGAGCGGTGCACGATAAAACTCTTGTTCAGGCGCATCAGGTCGCTGACAAACGGCTTTTGCAGCAGGTTGTCGCCGATGGCGATGCGTGGCGTCGGCAGGCCGGCGTGGTACACGGCGTAGTTGACGAACGCCGGGTCCATTACGATGTCACGGTGGTTGGCCAGGAACAGGTAGGCGCTGCCGGACTTGAATTGCTCCACGCCGGTATAGGTCACGCCGTCGGTCGCGCGCTCGATGGTGTGGTCGACGTAAAACTCGACTTTGTCCTGCAGCGTGGCCACGGTGGTGACGCCGGCGAACTCACGGCGCAGTTTATGAGCGATCATCGGCTTGAGCAGCCAGCCAAAGGCGCCGGCAAAGCGCGGGAAGCGAAAGTGGGTCAGGATGTCCAGAAAGGCCTTGTCACTGAACAGTCGGGCCAGCACTGCCGGGACTTCGCTGTCGTTGTAAGGTCGGATGGTATCGAATTCGCCCATCATGCTCTCTTGTTAGAAACGGCTAGGGTAAGTAAAGGTTTGGAACAATAAATATCAGGGCGTGGTCCGGGCAATTGGCCGGGACGAAAAATAGCCCTGTAAATAGACCGGCGATTATACGCACAAGTCACCTGGGAGACCGCGATGGAAGAGGAGTCGTACGAATGTCCTTATTGTGGAGAGATAGTCACGGCGTTACTGGATCTGTCCGGAGGCGATCAGCAATACATTGAAGACTGCCCGGTATGCTGCCGGCCCATTACCTTCATCCTGCAGATTCACGGCGATGAATGGATGCTCGAAGTGCGCAGCGAGAACGAATAAAGGTACGCCCATGCAGCGAATCTACGAGCCCGAAAACCTGATGGAAGGTGAGCTGCTGCAAGGCATGCTCGAAAGCGAGGGCGTCACTGCGCACCTGGTGGGGCGCGATTTGCTCGGCGGCACTGGCGAACTGCCGATCTACGGCCTGCTGGCGCTGGCGGTGGAGAACGACCAGGCCGCCTACGCCCGTGAGTTGATCACCGCCTACAACGGGGCCCAACCGGTGCCCGGGGATGAACCCGACAGCTTCCCCGACGTGTTGGTCTGTTAGGCTGTCGGCCAGTTTCTCCAAGAGTCGTGTTGCCCCATGTGTGGACGTTATGCCCTGTTTCGCTGGAACCCCGCGTTTGCTGCCTTGCCGGGCTTTCCGGCCGACCAGCAGGCCCAGTGGAATATTTCCCCCAATGATTCGGTGCTGATCCAGCGCCTGAGCGACGGCCAGCACACCCTCGCGCGGGCGCGCTGGGGCCTGACGCCGCCCTGGTTGACTGATCTTTCCCGCACCCCGGCCCACGCCCGGGCCGAAACCCTGGCGGAGCAACCGATGTTTCGCGAGGCCTTTCGCCAGCGTCGCTGCCTGTTGCCGGCCAACGGGTTCTACGAATGGCGCGGCACTCAACGCAAGCGCCCTTACTGGTTGACGCCGGGGGAGGGCAGCACGCTGTTCTTTGCGGCGATCTGGGAAGCGTACCCGGTGCAGGAGCAGGTGTGGCTGAGTACCGCAGTGGTGACCCAGGCCGCGCAGAGTCAGCGTCGGCCGTTGATTCTGGATGCGGCGGGGCAGGCAGCCTGGCTGAATCCAGAGACACCGCTGCACACCTTGCAGGCGTTGCTGGCCAGTGAGCCCACCGCGTTGCGCGAGCGGGTGCTGGCCAATATGGTCAACGATCCGAAGCTCAATGGGCCGGAGTGTCTGACGCCGGTTTAAGCCTGCAGGTTTGTGCTGGGGTTTAGGGCCCTATCGCAGGCAAGCCAGCTCCCACCTTTGACCTGTGAATACATTCAAAGTGTGGGAGCTGGCTTGCCTGCGATGAGGCCCTGAACTTCACCCAATAACCTCAGACCTTGAACTGATTGATCAACCGCCGCTGCTGCTCCGCCAGCTTGGTCAAGTCCGCACTGGCCGCGCTCGACTCATCCGCCCCGCCCGCCACTTCGTTGGCCACTTGCCCGATATTGATCACGTTACGGTTGATGTCCTCGGCCACCGCGCTCTGCTCCTCGGCGGCGCTGGCGATCTGGGTGTTCATGTCGTTGATCAGCGACACCGCCTGGGTAATGGTCTCCAGCGCCTGGGCCGCCTTGGCCGCGTGTTGCACGCTTTCATCGGTGCGGCTCTGGCTGTCCTCCATCACCCGCACCACGTCGCGCGTGCCTTGCTGCAGTTGCTGGATCATGGTCTGGATTTCTTCGGTGGCCTTCTGAGTCTTCTGCGCCAGGTTGCGCACCTCATCCGCCACCACCGCGAATCCACGCCCCTGCTCACCGGCCCGCGCCGCTTCGATGGCTGCGTTGAGCGCCAGCAGGTTGGTCTGCTCGGCAATCCCGCGAATCGCCGTGAGGATGGCGTTGATGTTCTCGCTGTCCTTGGCCAGCGCCTGCACCACACCGACCGCCTTGCCGATTTCCTGGGCGAGGGCGCCGATGGAGGTGGAGGTGTCGCGCACGATCTGCATGCCCTGGCTCGCCGCCTGGTCGGCGTGGCTGGCGGCTTGGGCGGCCTGGGTGGCATTGCGCGCCACATCCTGGGCGGTGGCCGTCATCTCGTGCACGGCGGTGGCCACCTGGTCGATCTCGACCATTTGCTTGTGCACGCCCTGGTTGGTGCGAATCGCGATGTCGGCGGTGTGTTCCGACGAGTCGCTGACCTTCTGCACCGAACTCACCACCTGGGTGATCATCCCCTGCAACTTGGCCAGGAATGTATTGAAGCCACTGGCAATCGCTCCCAGTTCGTCGGCGCGATCACTGGTCAGGCGCCGGGTCAGGTCGCCTTCGCCCTGGGCGATGTCATTGAGCATCGCCACCATTTGCTTGAGCGGCCGGGCGATGCCGTGGCCCACCAGCCAGATCACCAGCAAGCCGATGCCGGCAATCAGCAGCCCGGCCACGGCCATGCCGAAAATATCGGTTTTGCGCTGGGCGTCGAGGTCGTGTTGCATGGCCTGCAAGTCGGCCATGACTGCGCTCAGGGGCAGTTGCAGCATCAGGGTCCAGCGGGCGTCGGTCTGGCCGATGTTGAACGGCAGGAACAGCTCGATATGCCCGTGTTCCTTGTCCACGTCGTAGCGCACTTCGCCGACCTTCAGCTGGCTGAGGTTGGCGAGTTCGTTGCTGTCGAGCAGGTCGCTGGCTTTTTCCCCCAGCTTGCTGGCGTCCTGGGTGTAGGCCACCAGGCGACCGTTGCTGGAAATCAGCGCCAGTTCACCGGCGCCGTTGTACAAATTCTGATCAGCCTTGGTGAGCATTTCCTGGATGAAGTTCACCGACAGGTCGGCACCGACGATGCCCTGGAAGGTGCCGTCGATCATGATCGGTTCGATAAACGAGGCGAGCATTACCATCGCGTTGCCCACTTTGTAGGGGGCCGGGTCGATGGCGCAGGGCTTTTTGCTTTCCTTGGAGCACAGGTAGTACTCACTGGCGCGCACGCCGGTGGACAGGATGGTCTGGTCGGCCACGTCGGCAAGTTTATCCAGGCCCAGGCTGCCGTCGGCATTGCGGAACCACCAGGGCAGGAAGCGGCCGTTGGTTTCGACGCCGACTACCGGGCTGTTCACATAGGCGGCGTCGTTGTGGTCGATGGCGTTGGCTTCCCAGCCGATATAGGCACCGAGAATCTTAGGGTTGCGCACCACGGTTTCGTGGATCAGGTTGATCAGTTGTTCCCGGGAGACCGCCAGTTGCGGGTTGCCATTGGCGTCTTTCATGCCCATCAGGGCGTTGGCGGTGGCCAGGCCCTTGGCCGTTACCAGCGGCGCTTCCAGTTCACGCTGGATCAGCGTCGCCTGGGTTTGCGCCAGCGCGGTCAGGCGTTGTTCGATGATCTGTTCGAATTGCCCCTGGGTGCGTTCCTGCACCATCTCCTGGGTGCGCGCTCCCGCGAACAAGGCGTACAGCACCAACACCGCGACCACGCTCAGGACAATGGCCCCGGCCAGTGCCGCGACAGAAAATTGAATCGACTTGAACTTCATGACGGCTCCGGGCGCAGGGGGAGGTTGGCTGCTTTTTTATATCGGCCGCGAGCGGGGGAGGCATTAGGGTCATACCCTCAAAATGACTGCGCCGGATCGGCGAATGTCGCAAATGGAAAGGTCGCCGGCGGTTTATGAATTTTTTGCGGCAGTGTGGGATGTATCTGAAAATAGGCGGCTACACGTCTGTTGTATCTGGCGTCGATACAATTGGCCGACTACGATACGCGCCATGTTTTCAGGGAGCAGGTTGATGAAAAAGACAGTAGCGGTATGTGCATTGGGCGCGGCGGTATTGCTCGCCGGTTGCCAGTCGGTCAACACCACCAGCGGCGGCGCCGTGGGGGTTGAGCGCAAGCAGTACATGTTCAGCATGTTGTCGAGCCAGGAAGTCGACCAGATGTATGCGCAGTCCTACCAGCAGACCTTGGGTGAAGCCAGCGGCAAAGGCCTGGTGGACAAGACCAGCGCCAACGCCAAGCGCGTGCAGGCGATTGCCAACCGCTTGATCGCCCAGGCGCCTACTTTCCGGCCGGATGCGGCGCAATGGAAGTGGGAGGTGAACCTGATCAAAAGTGACGAGATGAACGCCAACTGCGGGCCTGGCGGCAAAATCTTCGTGTACAGCGCGCTGATCGATAACCTCAAGCTGACCGACGATGAACTCGCCGCCGTGATGGGCCATGAAATTGCCCACGCCTTGCGTGAGCACGGTCGCGAAGCCATGTCCAAGGCTTACGGTATCGAGATGGCGAAGCAGGGGGCCGGTGCCTTGTTCGGCCTGGGTCAGGACAGCATGGCGTTGGCCGATACCGTGGCCAACTACGGCATGACCTTGCCCAACAGCCGCAGCAATGAAAACGAAGCGGACCTGATCGGCCTGGAGTTGTCGGCACGCGCGGGTTACAACCCGAACGCGGCGATTACCCTGTGGAACAAAATGGCCAAGGCCTCGGAAGGCTCGCCACCTGAGTTCATGAGCACTCACCCGGCTTCCGACAGCCGGATCGCCTCGTTGCAGGCGGCGATTCCGAAGGTGATGCCGTTGTATCAGCAGGCCAAAAAGTCCTGATTTATAAGGCTGAAATGCAAATCTGAATGTGGGAGCCCGGCCTGTGTGGGAGCCGGGCTTGCCCGCGATGCAGGCACCTCGGTGTGTCAGTTGCACCGAGGTGATGCTATCGCAGGCAAGCCAGCTCCCACAAAAGCCCAGCCCTCACATGGGGTCGTGTCTAGATCCAGCCACTGCTCTGCATGGCCTTGTACACCGCAACGATTGCCAGGATGAAAAACGCCGTAGCCGCCAAGCGACGAATCAGCGTCAGCGGCAGTTTGTCCGCCGCAAAATTCCCCGCCAGCACCACCGGTACGTTGGCAATCAACATCCCTAAGGTAGTACCGATAATCACCAGCCACAGTTCCGGGTATTGCGCCGCGAGCATCACGGTAGCGATCTGGGTCTTGTCGCCGATTTCCGCGAGGAAGAACGCAATCAGCGTGGTCAGGAACGGCCCGAACTTGCGGGAAGTACTGGCTTCGTCATCGTCGAGTTTGTCGGGTACCAGGGTCCAGAGTGCCGTGGCGCAGAAGCTCGCCGCGAGGATCCAGTGCAACACCGCATCCGAGAAGAAACTCCCGAACCAGGCCCCCACGGCACCGGCCGCCGCATGGTTGGCCAGGGTCGCGGCAACGATGCCGGCGATGATCGGCCAGGGTTTGCGAAAGCGTGCAGCGAGAATGAGTGCGAGCAGTTGCGTCTTGTCGCCAATTTCGGCCAAGGCAACGATTGCGGTAGGGACGAGCAGAGAATCCAGCATCAGGTAAGTTCCAGGGGCGGGTCGACACGGCTATGACACGTACAGCCTTCCCGCCCCGGGTAAGGTGTTCGTGTCATAGGTCTTGTCAAACCCCGGTCCGTCTGTGCGGACTCCTGGGTCGCATACGCCATGGCCTGTTGACCAAGTATGTTGACGTATGCCGGACGAGCGTGGCGCTCGTGGGAGACTACTCCCCTAGGACGGAGCGGATTCTGCCTAGGCAAAATCCATTCGGCAAGCCTTCTTTTGGAAAAAGATTTCAGCCGCGCTTGGCACGGTAAATGCGAAAACCCTGGCCTTCTGCCTTGATTGCGCACACGCCCAGATGCTCTTCGATAAGCGGTTGATACTTCAGGAAGCTATTCGCAACCAGGCGCAGTTCGCCGCCTTTTGCCAGATGTTTGGCTGCTTTTCGCAGCAAGTTTTCCGTGGCGAAATAATCGGTGTGCACCCCGACATGGAACGGCGGGTTGCTCAGAATTGTATTCAGATTCATCGGCGCAGCGTCGATGCCATCACCGGTCAACACCTCGGCTTCCAGACCATTGGCGGCCAATGTCAGGCGACTGCTGGCGGCGGCAAAGGCATCCACGTCGAGCATCGTGACCGTGTTATGCGGATAACGACGCTTGACCGCCGCTCCGAGTACACCCGCCCCACAGCCGAAATCCAGCAAGTGGCCGCTCGGCAGCTTGTCCAGATGTTCCAGCAACAGTGCGGTACCGCGATCCAGCCGACCGTGACTGAATACGCCCGGCAGGCTCACGACTTTTATCGCCCCTTCGGCCAGCGGCACCTCGAACACCTGTGCCAGGCTTTCCAGCTCTACCGGTTCAGGGGCGTTGGCCACCGTTACCAGCCACAGCTGGCAGTGCCGCGCATTGTCGAGCTTGCGCGGTTTGCCGAACGGGTTCAGTTGCTTGGCCGCGCTTTCGATGCCGCCTTTCTTTTCCCCCACCAGGTACAGCTCTTTGCCGGGCAAGCGCGCCGCCACGGCATTGAGCAGGTAGTCAGTGAGGTCCTTGGACTTGGGCAGGAACACCACCGCCGTCTCGAACGAACGCTCGGGCACGTTCACGCCGAACTGGCTGCGCTCGGCAAAACGTGCGTCCAGTGCGGCCTGGTCGCCGGCGTGCCAGCTCCAGCCATGGGCATTGGGCAGGCGACCCAGCAGGTCGTCGGCGGGCAAGCCCACCAGCAGCACGTCGCCTTGAAAAAGTTCGGCCTGACGAAGCAGTACTTCACTGCGCGGATCCATGGTCTGCTCCTTGAAAAGGGGCGCAGTTTATCAACTGACGACCCGCAGCGGGGCGCCGCTGAAAAAGCCCTGGGCGTTTTCGATCAATTGGCCGACGATCCGCTGCCGCGCTTCGCGGCTGCCCCAGGCGTTGTGTGGCGTGACGATCAGGCGCGGGATGTCGCCGGCCAGCAGCGGGTTGCCGTTGACCGGCGGTTCCACGCTCAATACGTCGGTCGCCGCGCCGCCCAGATGACCACTGCGCAAGGCATCAGCCAGTGCCTGTTCGTTGATCAAACCACCGCGGGCGGTGTTGACGATAAACGCGCCGGGCTTGAGCAGCGCCAGTTCGCGGGCACCGATAAAATCGCGGGTGTGTTCGTTGAGCGGGCAGTGCAAGGTCAGCGCGTCGACTTGCGCCAGCAACTCGTCCAGCGGCACGCGATCGGCACGGGCAGGGCGTCCCGGGATGGCGCCGAGGATCACCCGCATGCCAAACGCTTCAGCCAGGCGCGCAACGGCACCGCCCAATTCCCCATGGCCCAGCAGGCCCAGGGTTTTGCCTTCCAGTTCGACGATCGGATAGTCCAGCAGGCAGAACTGCTTGGCTTGTTGCCAGAGCCCAGCGTTTACATCCCGCTGATAGTCGTTCAGGCGTGTCGCCAGGTTGAGCAGCAGCATGATCGTGTGCTGCGCCACCGACGGCGTGCCGTAACCCTGGCAATTGCTCACGGTAACGCCGTGGGCGCGGGCGGCGGCGAGGTCGACGTTATTGGTGCCGGTGGCGGTGACCAGGATCAGCTTCAGTTCGGGGCAGGCCGCCAGGGTCTCTGCATTCAGCGCGATCTTGTTGCTGATGGCCACCTGTGCGCCTTGCAGGCGTTCTACAACGTTCTGCGGGGTGGTCTGCTGGTGCAGGCTCAGTTCGCTGAAGGTGGCCCGCAACCCGCTGAGGTCCAGGTCCCCGAGGTCCAGGGAAGGGTGATCAAGGAAGACGGCGCGACGATTGTTCATTATCAACTGTACCTTTTGCGACGAGGTTCGAAGGCGTAATCTGCCGAGCCTATCAGATGAAATAATCAGTTACTTCCTGGAGTGTGCATGTACCTCACCGAGTTCTTGACCGTGGCACTGATTCACCTGTTGGCGGTGGCCAGCCCTGGCCCGGATTTCGCCGTGGTGGTGCGTGAAAGCGTGACCCATGGCCGACGTGCCGGCACCTGGACGGCACTGGGCGTCGGCTCGGCGATTTTCCTGCACGTGGGGTATTCGCTGCTGGGCATCGGCCTGATCGTGTCCCAGTCCATCGTGTTGTTCAACGCGCTGAAGTGGGCGGCGGCGGCCTACCTGCTGTACATCGGCTTCAAGGCCTTGCGCGCCCAGCCGGCCAAGCCGGCCAGTGAAGAAGACCTGCACCTTGAAGTGGGCGAGCGCACCGCGCGCGGCGCTTTTACGTCGGGATTTGTCACCAACGGCTTGAACCCCAAGGCCACGTTGTTCTTCCTGTCGCTGTTTACCGTGGTGATCAATCCCCACACGCCGCTGGCGGTCCAGGCCGGTTACGGCGTGTACCTGGCCGTGGCTACCGCGATCTGGTTCTGCCTGGTGGCCATGCTGTTCAGCCAGCAGCGCGTACGCGCCGGTTTTGCACGCATGGGCCACTGGTTCGACCGCACCATGGGCGCGGTGCTGATTGCTATCGGGGTGAAGTTGGCGTTTACCAGCATGAAATAAGCCGGATGCTGGCGCAAAGCTAGCATTCATTGGGTTCTGCAAATCATTCCTTTGGCTGATTTGGCTGAAACATAAGCGCTCTACAGTGCAGATGTTTCAGCCAAGACCGTGCAGTCAGATAAGGGATTCGTATGTTGCAGACTCGTGTTATCCCGCCCGCCGAAGGCGCCTACCAATACCCGCTGTTGATCAAACGCCTGTTGATGTCCGGGACACGCTACGAGAAGACCCGGGAAATCGTCTACCGCGACCAGTTGCGTTATACCTATCCGACCCTGATCGAGCGCGTCGCCCGCCTGGCCAATGTGCTGACCGAAGCCGGGGTCAAGGCCGGTGATACCGTGGCCGTGATGGACTGGGACAGCCATCGTTACCTGGAATGCATGTTCGCCATCCCGATGATCGGCGCGGTGATCCATACCATCAACGTGCGCCTGTCGCCGGAACAGATTCTCTACACCATGAACCACGCCCAGGACCGCTTTGTGCTGGTCAACAGTGAGTTTGTGGGCCTCTACCAGGCCATCGCCGGCCACCTGACTACCGTCGAGAAAACCCTGCTGCTGACCGACGGCGCGGAAAAAACCGCCGAGCTGCCCAACCTCGTGGGTGAGTACGAAACGTTACTGGCGGCGGCAAGCCCGCGGTATGACTTCCAGGATTTCGACGAAAACTCCGTCGCCACCACCTTCTACACCACTGGCACTACGGGCAATCCCAAAGGCGTGTATTTCACCCATCGTCAACTGGTGCTGCACACCATGGGTGTGGCGACCATCATGGGCAGCGTCGACAGCGTGCGCCTGCTGGGCACCAACGACGTCTACATGCCGATCACCCCGATGTTCCATGTGCACGCCTGGGGCCTGCCGTATGTGGCTACCATGCTTGGCCTGAAGCAGGTCTATCCCGGTCGCTACGACCCCGAATACCTGGTGGAGCTGTGGCGCAAGGAGAAGGTCACGTTCTCCCATTGCGTGCCCACCATCCTGCAGATGGTGCTTAACGCCAAGGCCGGCCAGGGCGTGGATTTCAAAGGCTGGAAAATCGTCATCGGCGGCAGCGCCCTCAATCGTTCGCTGTATGAAGCGTCCAAGGCCCGCGGGATTCAGCTGACGGCCGCGTACGGCATGTCCGAGACCGGGCCGTTGGTATCTTGCGCGCACCTCAATGAAGAGTTGATGGCCGGCACCGAAGACGAACGCACCACCTACCGCATCAAGGCCGGCGTGCCCGGGCCGTTGGTGGAGGCGGCGATCATCGACGGCGACGGCAACTTCCTGCCGGCCGACGGTGAGTCCCAGGGCGAGTTGGTACTGCGTGCCCCGTGGCTCAGCGAAGGCTATTTCAACGAGCCCGAAAAGGGCGCGGAGCTGTGGGCGGGCGGCTGGATGCACACCGGTGACGTGGCCACCCTCGACGCCTTTGGCGTGATCGATATCCGCGACCGCATCAAGGACGTGATCAAGACCGGCGGCGAGTGGATATCCTCCCTGGCGCTGGAAGACCTAGTCAGCCGCCACCCGGCGGTACGCGAAGTAGCGGTGGTGGGGATTGCCGATCCGCAGTGGGGCGAGCGCCCGTTTGCATTGCTGGTGGTGCGTGATGGCCATGTGATAGGGGCCAAGGAGCTGAAGGAGCATCTCAAGCCGTTCGTGGAACTGGGCCACTTGAGCAAATGGGCGATTCCAAGCCAGATCGCCGTTGTTACGGAAATTCCCAAGACCAGCGTCGGCAAGCTCGACAAAAAACGTATCCGTGTCGACATCATTGAATGGCAGGCCAACAACAGCACCTTCCTTTCGACACTCTGACGCCGCTTGCCGTGCCCTCTCGGGCACGGCAGCGCTCTAGTTCAAGCCTTCACTTGTGATTTGCCAATTTTCAGCCATCCTTCTCGCGCTGGCCTTCGCCAGCATGGCGAAAGGACTGTGGCAGACGGGTTGGTGATGCAAATCACACTTTAGAGGGATCAAGCGGTACCCCCTGCTGGCTATAGTCCATCCCAGAGTTTTTCAAGGTGCGGTGCTGTGAGCCTGGCGGGTTCATGTGTTCACCCGGCATTGGAATCGTTGTATTCCGGCCGTTACAAGCCCTTAGAAACGACTCACTGCCATAACAATAATGCACATGGAGTAGCGTCGATGATCTCAGCACACCAGTTCTGGCGCCGGGCGAAACTGCCTTTGGCCGTCAGCCTCGCCTCTACGCTCGCCGGGCCTGCATTCGGCGTCAGTTTCAACATCGGTGAAATCGAAGGCAGCTTTGACTCGTCCCTGTCGGTCGGGGCCAGTTGGTCGACGGCGGGTCGCAACAAAGACCTGATTGGCGTCAACAACGGCGGCAAGGGGTTGTCGCAAACCTCTGATGACGGTCACCTGAACTTCGACAAGGGCGACTCCTTCTCGAAGATCTTCAAGGGTATCCATGACCTCGAGTTGAAATACGGCGACACCGGCGTGTTTGTCCGGGGCAAGTACTGGTATGACTTCAAGCTCAAAGACGACGACCTCGACTTCAAGAACATCAGCGACAACAACCGCCCGACAGGCGCCCGCTCCTCCGGCGGGCAGATTCTCGACGCCTTCGTCTACCACAACTACGCGATTGGCGATGAGCCGGGTTCCGTGCGGTTGGGCAAGCAGGTCGTGAGCTGGGGCGAGAGCACCTTCATTGGTGGCGGTATCAACGCCATCAACCCGATCGACGTGGCCGCGTTCCGTCGCCCGGGGGCCGAGATCAAGGAAGGCCTGATTCCGGTCAACATGTTCTACCTGTCTCAGACCTTGACCGACAACCTGTCGGCCGAAGGCTTTTATCAGATTGGTTGGGACAAGACCGTTACGGACAACTGCGGCACATTTTTCTCGCAGCCAGACATTGTTACCACCGGCTGTAACGACAACTTGCGGGTGCTGAACAAGCGCTCGACGATTCCGGTTCCAGGGCTCACGTTGCCGCTGCTCGCAAGAAACGGGGTAGATGTAAACAACGAGGGTGTACTGGTACGCCGTGGACCGAACGACAATGCACGGGATAGCGGCCAGTTTGGTGTGGCCCTGCACTACAACTTTGAGCCGCTTGATACCGAGTTCGGCGCGTATTTCATGAACTATCACAGCCGTGCACCGATATTCAGTGCACATGGTGCTCCGCAGTCGGTTTATGACGGCATCAGGGCGGGTGGGCTAGGACCTTTTGGTGCGCTTGCGCCGTTGGTTGTGGCGGGGAACTCCAACTACTTTATTGATTACCCTGAAGACATTCGTCTCTACGGTTTGAGTTTCTCCACCACCTTGCCTACCGGTACGGCGTGGAGCGGTGAATTGAGCTATCGGCCGAATGCGCCGGTGCAGTTGAACTCTACCGACATCCTGTATGCCGGCGTGGTGCCTTTGGGCGGGCCGCTGCTGGGCAACGCCTCGCTGTTGAAAGGGGTTCCGGGGCAGGACCTGGATGGCTACCGCCGCAAAGAAATCACCCAACTGCAAACCACGTTCACCCACTTCTTCGACCAGGTCATGGGCGCCAGCCGCCTGACGCTGGTGGGCGAAGTCGGCATGACCTATGTAGGTGGTTTGGAGAGCAAGTCCAAAGTTCGCTATGGACGTGATCCGGTGTTCGGCCCAGGTACTCTGCCTAACGGCGCGTGCCCTGCGCTCAACAACTCCACTGCCCAGGGCGCTGGCCTGCCTAACGCCAATGGCCTGAATACCAATTGCAACAATGACGGCTTCACCACGGCGACTTCCTGGGGCTACCGCGGCCGGGCGATCTGGGAATACCCGGACGTCTTTGCCGGTGTAAACCTCAAGCCCAACGTCGCCTGGTCCCATGACGTCAAAGGTTACTCACCTGGCCCTGGCGGCAACTTCGAGGAAGGCCGCAAGGCGGTCAGCCTCGGACTGGATGCTGAATACCAGAACACCTACACCGCGAGTCTGAACTACACCAACTTCTTCGGTGGTGACTTCAGCACCGTGGACGACCGCGACTTTGTAGCCTTAAGCGTTGGCGTGAACTTCTAAGCACACTCTCTTTAAGCAGTATGTTTTAAGGAAGAACCAGAACATGAAAATAACTAAAAATCTGTTGCAGGTGGGTGTGCTGGGGCTGTCGATCATGGCGAGCAGCGTCATGGCGGCAGTCTCGGCGGATGAAGCCGCCAAACTCGGTACGACCCTGACCCCGATGGGCGCTGAAATGGCCGGCAACGCGGCCGGCACCATCCCTAAATGGTCGCCATTGCCAACCAACGCCGGAGCCGTGGATGCCCGTGGCTTCCTGGCCAACCCGTACGCCAGTGAACAACCGCAGTTCACCATCACCGCGCAGAACGTCGAGCAGTACAAGGACAAACTGGCCCCGGGGCAGTACGCGATGTTCAAGCGCTACCCGGACACCTTCAAGATGCCGGTCTACCCGACCCATCGCGGCGCCACCGTGCCGGCTGATGTGTTTGCCGCCATCAAGAAAAACGCCACCAACACCAACCTGGTGTCCGGCGGCAACGGCCTGGAGAACTTCGAAACCGCCGTACCGTTCCCGATTCCGAAAAGCGGCGTGGAAGTCATCTGGAACCACATCACCCGCTATCGCGGCGGCAGCGTGACCCGCCTGGTGACCCAGGCCACGCCGCAGACCAACGGCTCGTTCAGCCTGGTGTACTTCCGCGACCAGTTCGTGTTCCGCGACAAGATGAAGGACTACGACCCGAAAAACCCGGGCAACATCCTGTTCTACTTCAAACAGCAAGTGACCGCGCCGGCACGTCTGGCCGGGGGTGTGCTGCTGGTGCACGAAACCCTCGACCAGGTGAAAGAACCTCGTTCGGCGTGGGTTTACAACGCCGGCCAGCGCCGTGTGCGCCGGGCGCCGCAAGTGTCGTATGACGGCCCGGGTACCGCCGCCGACGGCCTGCGTACCTCCGACAACCTCGACATGTTCAACGGTGCACCGGACCGCTACGACTGGAAACTGGAAGGCAAGAAGGAACTGTACATCGCCGAAAACAGCTACAAGCTCGATGATCCGAAGCTCAAGTATGTCGACATCATCAAGGCCGGCCACATCAACCAGGACCTGGCTCGCTATGAGCTGCGTCGTGTGTGGCATGTGGTTGCAACCCTGAAGGAAGGCCAGCGCCACATCTACGCCAAGCGTGACTTCTTCATCGACGAAGACACCTGGCAAGCCGCGGTCATCGACCACTACGACGGTCGTGGCCAACTGTGGCGCGTGGCTGAAGCCCATGCCGAGAACTACTACGACAAGCAAGTACCGTGGTACGCCCTCGAAACCCTCTACGACCTGCAGTCCGGCCGCTACCTGGCACTGGGCATGAAGAACGAAGAGAAACAGGCCTATGACTTCGGCTTCACCGCCACCACCAGCGACTTCACCCCGGCGGCCCTGCGCCAGGATGGTGTTCGCTAACGTGCTGTAAACGAGGCCGCATCCTCGAATGTGGGAGCCGGGCTTGCCCGCGATGGCGGTGTGTCAGTCAACGGATGTATCGACTGACACACCGCCATCGCGGGCAAGCCCGGCTCCCACCTTTTATTTGGGGCGTTTGGAATATTTGAGCCAGGTCCGCCGGATATTTTTTGTTGTAGTCTTTTTCAGACATTTGTTGCAAAGATCTACAAAGCTGCCGCTTTTACCGCTAGTCTGCGGACATCTGCAATGCCGACAACAGCCTTCTACAAGAGCCCGGCGATGACTGATCTGTCCCGAATTCAAGGGCCTGCCAGCGCGGTAATTCCGACCCTGGAAGGTCGCTTCTATCGACCCCCACTGCCTGACGGCTATGTGTTGCGACCGCGCCTGTGCGAACGGCTGAGTGAAGGGTTGGCCGGGCGTCTGTTGCTGGTCAGCGCGCCGGCCGGGTTCGGCAAGAGTTCGCTGGCGGTGGAGTTCTGCCAGAGCCTGCCGGCCCACTGGCAAAGCCTGTGGTTGGGGCTCAGCCCCCGCGATAACGATCCGGGACGTTTCCTTGAGCGCCTGCTCGACGGCTTGCAGCAATACTTTCCGCAGTTGGGCGCCCAGTCCCTGGGCTTGCTGAAAATGCGCCAGCGGCATCAACCCTTTGCGTTTGAAGAGTGGCTCGACGGCCTGCTGGATGAACTGACGGTGCACCTGTCCACCCAGTCGCCGCTGTTGCTGGTGCTGGACGACTATCATCTGGCGCAAGGCCCGGTACTCGATCGCTGCCTGCAATTTTTCCTCAATCATCTGCCCGACGGCCTGCTGGTGCTGGTCACCAGCCGCCAGCGCCCGGACTGGCACCTGGCGCGCCTGCGCTTGTCCCGGCATTTGCTGGAACTGCACGAGCAGGATTTGCGCCTGACCCACGGCGAATCCCTGGCCCTGCTGGACCGCCACAGCAGTTCACTGCGTGGCGAAGCCCTGGATAACCTGATCCGGCGCAGTGAAGGCTGGGTGGCTGGCCTGCGTTTCTGGCTGCTGGCGGCTTCCGAGGCCGGCAGCGAAGGCACGTTGCCCCAGGGTTTGCACGGCGGGGAAGGGCTGATCCGCGATTACCTTTTGGAAGAGGTCATCGACTGCCTGCCCCCTGAAGTCCAGGCGTTTCTCTACGACACCGCCTCCCAGGAGCGCTTTTGCAGCGAACTGTGCGACGCCGTGCGCGAAGCCCACGACAGCACGGAAATCCTGCGCTACCTGCAAGCCCATCAGGTATTCCTGGTGCCGCTGGATGAGCAGGGCCATTGGTACCGTTATCACCATCTGTTTTCCGACCTGCTGCGCACCCGTCGTGCGAGCAATGCCGTATTGCCGGCGGCCAGCCTGCACCTGCGGGCCTGCCGCTGGTTCAATGCTCAGGGCTTGATCGACGAGGCGGTGGAGCAGGCGCTGCGTGCGGGCCACCTGGATGTGGCGGCAAACCTGGTACAGAACCTTTCCGAAGAACAGCTGCTGGCGGAGCAAAACGTCGGCATGCTGCTGCGCTGGAAAATGGACTTGCCCGACAGCCTGTTGATGAGCACGCCACGCCTGATCGTGCTCTACAGCTGGGCCTTGGGGCTTGCCTGCCAACTGGACGCTGCGCAGGAACTGGCCAGCCACCTCAGCCGATTCTTGCCGGCGCCTTCGGCCACCGCGCAAAAGTCGATGCTGGCCCAGTGGCTGGCCCTCAGCGGGATCATCGCCCGGGGCCGTGGCGATCGAGAGCGGACCCAGTTGTATTGCAGCGAAGCCCTGGAAAGCCTGCCCCACAAGCGTTATGGCCAGCGGTTGATGTGCCTGTCGACCCTGTCCAACCTGGCCATCGTCGATGCCGACCTGTGGCGCGCCCGTGGCCTGAATCGCGAATCCCTGGAACTGGCGCAGCGGGTCGGCAATCCGTTGTTCGAGGCATTGGCCCATTACGACCGCGCACGGGTGCTGCAGGCCCGCGGCGAGATCCTGCGTTCCCTGGATGAAGTGCGCCAGGGCCTGCAACGCTTGCAAGGCCTGGCGCCGCAAAGGCTGTACGCCGTGCGTGCCCGCCTGGCGTTGTATGAAGGTTACCTGCTGCTGATGCGCTGCCAGCCCGAGGCCGGGCTGGCTCGCCTGCGCGCCGGGTTGACCGAGGCGCGGGCCTGCCGGGATATCAGCGTGCTGATCGGCCATTGCGTGATCGCCAGCTTCGAAGGGCGCCGTGGCGATTTCCCCATGGCCTTTGCCGAGCTGGCCGAGGCTGAGCGCTTGATGCACATCTGGGACGTGCCGCCGATTTTCTACCTGGCGATGATCACCCTGGTCAAATGCGAGCTGTGGCTGGCCCAGGGCCGCACCGACTTGGCCGACGCCTGGCTGACGCGCCTGGGGCAAACCTATAACGGCGAACACGCTGCTGCCGCGCCGGAGTTTCACCCGCACCTGCCGCAACATATCGAGCTGCAGCAGGCGGCGCTTGAAGCCATCCGTCATCAACCGGCGGCCTCGCTGCAACGGCTCGACGAGCTGGCTCGCCAGGCCCATAACAGCGGCCGGCAGATGATCAGTCTCATGGCGTTGACCCAGCAGGCATTGCTATTGCTGGACGGTGGCCAGGAAACGCTGGCCCGTGCGGTGTTCGTCCGGGCGCTTGAAGCCGCGGCCGGTGGCGCGATGCAACCTTTCCAGCGCCTGCTGGAGCGGTATCCGGACTGGACACGGGAGCAGCTTTCGCGCGATCCCCATGGCCTGCTGAACCAGAGCCTGCTGGCACTCTTGCCGCAAGTGGCGGTGATTGAAAACCCCCACACCCTTGAGACCCTGAGCACCCGCGAGCTGGCGGTGCTGCACCTGATTGCCCAAGGCTGCTCGAACCAGGAAATCAGCAATCAGCTGTTCATCTCCCTGCACACCGTGAAAACCCACGCCAGCCATATCAACAGCAAGCTGGGAGTGGAACGGCGCACCCAGGCAGTGGCACGGGCCCAGGAAATGGGATTGTTGGGTTAGGCGCCTCGATCAATGGGATCGAAAACCCCAGACGATTTCCACCACGCGTTCCGCCACCATCACATACACCAGAATAAGCAGCAGTTGCAGGACCAAGTGATAACGAAGCTTGGCGAGCCTGCGGATTCCGTCGCTGACATTCAGCACCATCAGCGCGCTTGAAACCACGATCAAGCCCCATCCGGCCACACTGGACGCCAGGAAGCCGAGGAACAGCTCATGTTTCCCGGCCAGTGCATTGGTACCTGCGGCAAACAGCAACGCACACACCAGCAGGTTCTTCACGTTATCGAAGACCTGGGTGCTGAAATCATTTTCCAGCAACTGCAAATACCACTTCCAGAATGTGCGCATGTCTCAATCCCTTGGATCAATGTTTACTGCGCTGCAGGGCATTCACTCGATGACGTGTCGGCGACCTGGCTGAGCAGTGCGGCAAACCGTTTGACGTTGTTTTGTTGTGCAATCACCAGGTCATCAATGGTCGGCCCCGAGGGCGACTGCACCACCGTACGGCACGTCAGCGGCGTGCGTTCATCGGTGCCCGTCTGGCGAAGTCGCCATTTGACGTCGAGCAGGGCGTACTGCCCGGGGATCGAGTCAAAGCGCTGCACTTCAATGCGCACCGCGAGGTTTTTCCGGTGACTGGCAAGTTGATCCACCAGCGCGCTGCGCAACTCATCCACCAGGCTGGCGGCCCACCATTGCGTCTCAAGGATGGCCACGCCGCTGTCGCCCTGGCGGATGACAATCTGCGGTCGGTCGACCTGGGGCGGCACGGTGATGCTTTCAATGCGAATCTCACCCCCTGCGGCCAGTGACGCCGTGCTGCGCTGCACCGGGGTCAGGGTGTGAAATTGAATCGGCTCGCTGCGGCACGCCGCAAGCAGCAGCAACCCGGTGATCAGCGTGATCTTCAGCGGGAAAGCCATGGTGGTTGCTCCTGTGGTCATTTGCGCGGCGGCCCTTGCAGGTCTGATGGCGCAGCGTTGTCGGGGCGACCGCGAATCAGCGATTCGGGATGGCGTGCCAGGTAATCCGAGAGCTCTCGCAGGGAGCGCGACATGCGGCTCAGTTCATCCAGGGTCTGGGTCAACTGTTCCCGTTGCGGGGAATCCTCGGCCAGGGTCGAACTGGCGGACTGCAAGGTTTTACTCACATCGGCCAGGGTGTTCTGCACGCTCGGCAGTGTCTTCGCGTTGAACTGGCCCAGGCCTTTACGCAGTTCCACCAGGCTGCCGTCGAGGTTGCCGGCAATTCGCTCGATGGGCAGTTGGTTGATCTTGTTGACGATGCCTTCGAGTTTTTCCTGCAGTTGCTCCAGGTTGCCGGGAATGGTCGGAATACTCACGGGGCGCTGGTTCGGGTCGAACACGACTTTGTCTGCCTTCGGGAAGAAGTCCAGGGCGATGTAAAGCTGGCCGGTGAGCAGGTTGCCGCTGCGGGCCTGGGCGCGCAGGCCGTGCTCGATGAAGCTGCCCATCAGGCGCACGCCGCCGGCTTCGTCGTTGGGGTCATGCTTCAAGACGGTGAGCATTTTGGTGTTGGCTTCGCCGAGGCGCTGTGGGTAGATCACGATGCCGACGTTGACCGGGAAGCTGCGTTTTTTCTCGTCGAAATCCAGGTTGATCGATACCACCTTGCCGAACTCGATTCCCAGGAACTCCACCGGCGCGCCCACCGTGAGCCCGCGCAAGGCCTGATCGAAACGCAGGTTCAGGTATTGCGCCTTGCCATTGGGCGGGGCCAGCGCGGTTTGCTGGTCGGCGAACAGTTCGTAGGAGTGTTCTTCATCGGCCGGCTTGTCGTTGGGGCTGTAGGGCGGGGCGATGAAGGCGATGCCGCCTACCAGCATCGAGGACAAGGATTCGGTTTTCAGTGCAAACCCGTTGGCGCCTACACTCACGTCGATCCCGCTGGCGTTCCAGAAACGAGTGTTCTCGGTGACGTAGGCGTCATTCGGTGCGTGTACGAACACGTCGATGTTCACGCCTTTGCCGTCGGCGTCCAGGGCATAGGCCACCACCTGGCCAACCGGGATCTTGCGGTAATAGACGGGGGAGCCGATATCCAGTGAGCCCAAGTCCTGGGTATGCAGTGTGAAGCGCTTGCCAGGCTCGCCATAGGTAATGGGCGGCGGGTTTTCCAGGCCGGTGAACTGGTTGGCGCGGGAATCGGACTGGCCGATGTCGGCACCGATGTAATCCCCGGAGAGCAGCGTGTCGATGCCGGAAACGCCCCCTGCGCCGATACGCGGGCGAACCACCCAGAACTGCGAATCTTCACGGGTGAAGCTTTCGGCCTGTTTGGACAGTTTGATGGTGGCGTTGACGCTTTTCTGGTCGTCGCTCAACTCCACGTCAGTCACCTGGCCGATCACCACGTTGCGGTATTTGACGTCGGTCTTGTTGGCGGTCAGGCCGCTGCCGGTCTTGAAGGTAATGGTAATGCTCGGCCCCTGCTGAAGGATGCTGTGCACCACCAGCGAAATGCCCACCAGCACCGCGACAATCGGCACGATCCACACCAGCGACACGCTGAAGCGCCGCGTCTTGATCGCGGGTTGGCCCGCAGGCCGCGGTTTGTCAGTGGTTTGCGACGCCATCCGGCATCTCCTCGTTGTGTGGGTTTTCCCAGATCAGGCGCGGGTCGAAACTCATTGCCGACAGCATGGTAAATACCACCACCAGGCCAAAGAATAAAATCCCCAGGCGCGGCTCGATGGTGCCCAGGGCCTGGAACCGCACCAGGGCGGCTACCAGCGCCACCACGATCACATCCAGCATCGACCAATAGCCGATGACCTCGACGAAACGAAACAGCTTCGAGCGCTCCTTGCGTGCCCACTGGTTATTGCGTTGCACGCTGACCAGCAGCAGCGTCAGCGCCACGAACTTGATACCCGGCACCGCGATGCTGGCGATGAAAATGATCAGGGCGATGTCCCATGCGCCGTGCTGCCAGAACTCCAGCACGCCACTCATGATGGTGCTGTCGGCGCCCGAGCCGAGCATGGTGGTGTTCATCACGGGCAGCAAATTGGCGGGCACGTAAAACGCCAGCGCCGTGAGCATGTAGGCCCAGGTGCGGGTCAGCGAATGGGTCTTGCGCCGATGCAGCGGCGCGCCGCAACGCTCGCATTCGTCAGGGCTCTCGCTGACGTCGCAGGCCTGGCCGCAGCTGTGGCACAGGCACAGGTTCAGCTCGCTGGCGGTTGGTGGACGGCTCATAGAATGTCCCACAGGTCGCGAATATCACGCCCGGCAATGCGGATCAGCAACAGGCTGAGGGCGGCCAGGGCAAACAGTCCGGTGCCGGGCAATACATCCAGCATGCCCGCGAGTTTGAACACCGCCACCATGGCGCCGAGCAGGCAGACTTCCAGCATGCTCCAGGGGCGCAGGGCTTCCAGCCAGCGCATGCACAGCTTGAACGCTGGCGAGCGCTGGCCTTTCATCGCGAAGCTCAACACCCAGATCAACAGCAGCAGTTGGAATACCGGCGCGATGATGATGGAAATCGCGGCCACCAGCGCGATGAAGGTAATCGGGCCCTGGGCCAGCGCCACCACTGAATCCCATAAGGTCGCGCTGCTTTTCAGGCCTTGCAGGCTGATGCTCATCACCGGGTAAAAGTTGGCAAAAACCCACAGCACGGCGGCGGTCAGGGTCAGGGCCAGGCGTTGTTCCACCGAAAGCCCGTTGTAGCGCTGGAGCACGCCCGCGCAGCGGGTGCAGAGGGTCTTCTGATGTTTGGCGAGCGTGACTTTTTCATACACGCAATCGCAGTGTTCGCAGATGATCAATGGGCTGAGGGTCGCCATGAGTCCCACTCCAAGCGCTCTAGGTTGCGCGTTGTATGACGGGCGCCAGAGTAGCTTAGCAGTTGGCGGGTTTGATACTCGTGCGCTTTCGGATCGGGCGCATCGTCGAACATACTGTGCGCCAGGATGCAGTACAAAAGAGTGTGCCTTTGAATTTGCAGGAATGCCCATGAATATTCAGTCCCCCGCGCTGATCCGCGAAACCTTCCCGGTCGGCCCGTTGCAGTGCAATTGCACGATTATCGGTGACCCGGTCACCAAAAAAGCCATCGTCGTCGACCCGGGTGGCAACCACGAGTTGATCCTGGCGCGGCTCGAGGCGCTGGGCCTGAAAGTGGTCAGCATCATTCACACCCATGCCCATCTCGATCATTTCCTGGCCTCCGGGCAGTTGAAGGAAAAGACCGGCGCCACCTTGCACTTGCACAAGGAAGACCAGTTTCTGTGGGACAACCTGGAAATGCAGTGCCAGATGTTTCGTGTGCCGTACACACCCGTGCCGTCGCCGGATCGCTGGTTGGAGGATGAAGAAGAGCTGGCCTGTGGCTGTGGCGTGGCGTTGCACACACCTGGACACACTCCCGGCTCGATGAGTTTCTGGTTCGCCGATGCCAAGCTGCTGATTGCCGGTGACACCCTGTTTCGGCGTGGCGTGGGGCGTACGGATTTGTGGGGCGGTGACCAGGCGACCATCGTGCGCTCGATCAAGCAACGGCTCTACACCCTGGATGAGGCGGCGGTAGTGGTGGCCGGGCACGGTCCGGACACGCGCCTGGGAGATGAAATGCGTGAGAATCCGTTCGTGAGGGCGTGAAGCAAAAACCGGGTATTTTTTCGGATACCAAGTGGCGACTATCAGACGAACCTTATAGATAAAATGACAATTACCGTTCAGGAAGTCTCTGCTAGGGTTTCACTGTGCACAGCGTTGGCCGGGCATGGAATTTTTACCGTTTGTCGTGTTCCAAGCTCGGCACAGGTCCATTGCCAATGTCCTCTGCATCACAGAATGCAAAAGTAGGAGCTTCCTTCATGTTCACTTCTCGTCGTCTGCTTGTTGTCGCTACTGCCGTAGCCCTGTTGTCGGGCTGCGCTTCACCTAATCCTTATGACGGCAGCCAGGCACAGGGTGGTGGCTCTTCGGGTGTGAGCAACACCGCCAAGTACGGTGGCCTGGGTGCCCTGGCCGGTGCGTTGGCGGGGGCTGCCATCGACCACAACAACCGCGGCAAGGGTGCGCTGATCGGCGCTGCCGTTGCGGGCCTGGGCGGCGCAGGTTATGGCTACTACGCTGACCAGCAGGAAAAGAAACTGCGCGAAAGCATGGCCAATACCGGGGTTGAGGTGCAGCGCCAGGGTGATCAGATCAAGCTGATCATGCCGGGTAACATCACCTTCGCCACCAACTCGGACGCGATCTCCAGCAGCTTCTACACGCCGCTGAACAACCTGGCGAACTCCCTCAAGCAGTTCAACCAGAACACCATCCAGATCGTTGGCTATACCGACAGCACCGGTACCCGTCAGCTCAACATGGACCTGTCCCAGCGTCGTGCGCAAAGCGTGGCCAATTACCTGACGTCCCAAGGTGTGAGCCCGACCAACCTGAGTGCTCGCGGTGCCGGCCCGGATAACCCGATCGCCAGCAACGCCGACGTCAATGGCCGTGCCCAGAACCGTCGTGTAGAGGTCAACCTTGGCCCGATCCCTGGCCAGCAATACGGTCAGCCAGGCGCCCAGCAGCAACAGGCGCCGCAGCAGAACAACCAGTTCCAGGGCAACCCGTACCAGCAGTACCAGTAATCGCCAGCCAATAAAAAGGGCGCCGTGCAGTCAATGCACGGCGCCCTTTTTTGTGGCTGTTTGCTTACATCAGTCGATGTATTCGAACAGCTTCACGATCTTCTGTACGCCCGACACGCCTTGTACCAGGTTGGCGGCGCGGGTGGCTTCTGCCTGGGTCAGCAGGCCCATCATGTAGACGATGCCGTTATCGGTGACGATCTTGATCCGTGAGCCCGGGATCGCGTTGTCGGTCAGCATCTGCGTCTTGATCTTGGTGGTCAGCAGGGCATCGTTGCTGATTGCCAGCAGCGTGATCGGGTCCATCACCTGCAGTTCGTTGTGAACCTTCTTGACCCGTTGAACGGTAGCGGCGGCTTGTTCAGCCTGGGCCTTCAGGTCGGCGCGCGGGGTTTGACCGGTGAGCAGTACCACACCGTTGAAGCTTACGACCACGATGCGCGAAGCGCCGTTGCCCAAGTCCGGAGCGGCCTTGGAAACGTTGACGGAAACCTTGGTTTCGATCAGCGAGTCGTCGATTTTGCTGCCGAAAGTGCGGGTGCCTTTATCGTCCTGGATAGGCGTGTCGCGGCTCGCTTCGATTACCGAGCTGCAGCCGCTGATGCCTAGGCACAGCGTGATTGCCAATAGGCTAAGGCGTTTAACGGTCATTCTTCACTCCCGAACAGTTGGCTGTCGATCAGATCGCACAGGCAGTGGATCGCCAGCAGGTGGACTTCCTGAATACGTGCGGTGACATTGGCCGGGACGCGAATTTCCACGTCTTCGGGCAACAGCAGCGAGGCCATGCCGCCGCCATCGCGTCCGGTCAATGCTACGACAATCATTTCACGATCATGTGCGGCCTGGATCGCTTGAATAATGTTCGCCGAGTTACCGCTGGTGGAGATCGCCAGCAGTACGTCGCCCGGCTGGCCAAGGGCGCGAATCTGTTTGGAGAAGATTTCGTTGTAGCTGTAGTCGTTGGCGATCGAGGTGATCGTCGAGGTGTCGGTGGTCAGGGCGATGGCCGGCAGGCTCGGGCGCTCACGCTCGAAGCGGTTGAGCAGCTCGGAGGAGAAATGCTGGGCATCGCCGGCCGAACCGCCGTTGCCGCACGAAAGCATTTTGCCTTCGTTGAGCAAGGCGTTGACCATGACCTGACTGGCTTGCTCGATGTGCGGTGCAAGTACGTCCATCGCCTGTTGCTTGGTATCGATGCTGGCCTGGAAAAGCTGGCGAATTCGGGATTGCATGTCCATCTGTGTGACCTTAAGTAGCGCGGCTGTTTGGCACAGGAATGTGCAGCCCGCAAAGCAAAGAGCAAAAGTGTGCGGTGTAGATGTCCGGCGAATCAGCTGTCAAAGGCATCTTGCAGCCAGTTCAGATCGGCTGTTCCCCGGGGAGTGCTTTCTATGGCAACCACATCGAAACGGCAGGGGTGATCGGCCCAGCGACGCTCCTTGAGCAGGAAAAACTGCGCGGCGAGTATCAGCTTCTGGCGCTTGCGCCTGTCGATACTGGCGAGTGCGCCACCCCATTGTGCGTGTTTTCTGTAGCGGACTTCGACAAATACTACTGTATCGCCGTCAAGCATGACCAGATCAAGCTCGCCGCGCTTGCACAACCAGTTCTGCGCCAGGAGGCGCAGACCCTGTTGTTGCAGGTATTCGAGAGCTTGAAGTTCGGCGTCCCTGCCGCTTTGTGCGCTTGACCGCTCGGGCATCAGCGCGGGGTGTCAGGCAGGCGCTGGATATCACCGCCCACGAACTTCGCCCATGGCATCTGGCGATCAACGCGCTGGCTGGCACCGATGCCGAGGCTGCCGGAAAGACCGTCAACGCGAGTGTCCGGCAGCGCCTTGAGTTGCCCCAGGCGTGGTGCCAGGCGGTAGGCGTCAACGCCCATCGCGTACAGGCGGCCCAGGCTGCCGTTGGCTTGTGGCCATTGGGCGGCGACCTGGTTGCGCAGCGGGTCGGTGGTATTCAGCAGCCAAGGGGTTTCGCAGAACATGACGTTGGTCATGTCCAGGTACTGGTTCTTGTCGCCGCTGGCGCTGAATACGTGGGACGTCGCATACACCGGCACATCACCGGCGTACTGGAAGTTCAAGGTCGGCTTGATCTGCTGGGCCAGTTGCGGGGTTACGGCCAGGAAGATGAACTCGATGTCCTGGCGGCGCGACGGCTGTGCGGAAACATCCGTACCTACCGTGCTTTGCAGACTCTTGGCGCGGCCTTCGCTTTTGCGCAGCTGGAACAGGTCGGCAATCTGCTGGGCCAGGGCTACCGGCTGGTCGACGTATTCAACGCCTACCACGGTGCCGCCATTGGCTTCCCAATCCTGACGGAAGGCTTTGTAGACGCGCTCGCCCCATTCGCCTCTCGGCACCATGGCAGCGGCGCGGTGCAGGCCGTCGGCGCGGGCGCGACGGGATACCTCGCGGGCCTCGTCTTCAGCGGCCAGGCCGAACTGGAACAGTTGCGCCGGGTTCTGGTCGGCTTCGCTGTAGTTCAGGGCCAGGGTGGTGATAGGCAATTGCGGGCGGGCGCTGAGTTGCTTGACCAGCGGTTTTTCCAGCGGGCCGACCACCAGTTGCACGCCGGCGGCCTGGGCCTTGGCGTAGAAGTCGTCGATGGAGGTCAGGCGCGAGCTGTCGTAGAACTCGATCACCGGCGGCTTCTGCCCGGCTTGTTCAGCCTGGTAGTGCGCGGCCATGAAGCCTTCACGCAGTGCTTTGGCAACGCCGGCCAGCGGGCCTTCCTGCGGCAGCAGCAGGGCGATCTTGTTCAGCGGCTGGCTGGCCAGTTGCTTGAGCTTGGTCAGCGGCTGCGGCAGTTGCGAGGCCGCCGGGTGGCCAGGGTTCTGGGCGCGCCAGGTGTCGATGGCTGCCTGTTGTTGCTCCAGGGTGCCGGCACTCTTGACCGCCTGGGCCAGGCTGATCCAGCCGTCCAGCGTCGGGTTGCCGGTGGCTTGCAACTGCTCGGCAGGCAGGGCGGCAATCAATGCCCAGATAGCTTCGTGGTTGCTGTTATAGGCATCACCGGAGAGCAGCGGGGCCATGGCGACACGCTCGCGGGCGGCGGCCAGGGTCTGGCCGTCGGCCTCATAGGCGCGGGCATGCACGGTACCGGTACGGATCTGCTGTTCAGGCGGCAGCTCCTTAAGGCTTTGCAGGCTCGGGTGGTTCAACGCCGTCAACGCGGCCTTGGGCTGGTTGCGGGCCATCGCCAGTTCAGCCGACAAGGTGCTGGCAAATACCTGCGCCGCCGGTTTCAGGACGTCCAGCGGCACTTGGGCAAGAATCTGCGCCGAGCGTGCCGGGTTGTTTTGGTGGTAAGCCAGGTCTGCCGCGCTCAAGCGCAACAGCGCGGCTTTTTCCGGGGTCTTGGCCGAAGCCGCCTGTTCGAGCAGTTGCTCGATGCTGGCATCCGGGGTCCGGGGGAGGTCGCCAAGGCTGGACGAGGGCGAGCTGGCGCAAGCCGCCAACAGGGCAGCGAGGCAGAGGGCAGAGAACAGCCGCAGGCAAGCGATCATGTAAGTGTTCCTGATACCGATCAAATTAGCGTGGAATTGTACCCAAGCACTGGCCGGGGCGCGATGTTACTGGCGTGAAACCGTCTATTTAGGTCGTGTAAATGTTGCAACAGCCTACAGATGGCTGAAATGGAGCCCGCCCGGAGGGCATATTTTCAAGGCGTCTACGCGCTACAATGTGGCTTTTGCCAATCATCGAGGTGTGCGCTTTGACTGCTCCAGGTCCTTTGAATTCCACTGCAGGCTCGCTTTTTGTCGTGGCGACGCCCATTGGCAACCTGGACGACATCAGTGCACGGGCGCTGAAAGTGTTGCGCGACGTAAAATTGATCGCCGCCGAAGACACCCGGCACTCCCAGCGGTTGATGCAGCATTTTGGCATTCCAACACCTCTGGCCGCGTGCCATGAGCATAACGAGCGTGAAGAAGGCAGTCGTTTCATCACCCGGTTGTTGGCGGGCGATGATGTGGCCTTGATCTCGGATGCGGGTACACCGCTGATTTCCGATCCCGGTTATCACCTGGTTCGCCAGGCGCGGGCTGCTGGTATCAATGTAGTGCCTGTTCCGGGAGCGTGCGCGCTGATTGCGGCATTGTCGGCGGCTGGCTTGCCATCGGACCGTTTTATCTTTGAAGGCTTCCTGCCGGCCAAGGCAGTCGGGCGCCGGGCGCGCCTGGAACTGGTAAAGGAAGAGCCGCGCACGCTGATTTTCTACGAAGCCCCGCACCGCATCCTTGAGTGCCTGCAAGACATGGAGCTGGTGTTCGGTGGCGATCGCCTGGCGCTGCTGGCGCGGGAAATCACCAAGACCTTCGAGACCCTCAAGGGCCTGCCTCTGGAAGAGCTGCGTGCGTTCGTCGAAGGCGACAGCAATCAGCAACGTGGCGAATGCGTGGTGCTGGTGGCCGGCTGGTCGGCGCCGGAAAGTGAAGACGCCGTGGGCAGTGAGGCGATGCGCATTCTGGATCTGCTGCTCAAGGAGATGCCATTGAAGCGTGCGGCGGCCCTGGCTGCGGAAATTACCGGTGTGCGCAAGAACGTGTTGTATCAAGTGGCGCTGGATAAACAAAAGAGCGAATAGTTCCGGCTTCCAGCCTGCACTCCGTCTGAACATGATGGCATTAGTGTCTTTTAATACTTGTTCTAAGGCCGCCGTGCCGTTAACCTGCGCGGCGGAGAGTCGATTGGACAGTCGCTGCCTTCTATGAAAATTAGAGGGGGGAGGAAAGTCCGGGCTCCATAGGGCGAAGTGCCAGGTAATGCCTGGGAGGCGTGAGCCTACGGAAAGTGCCACAGAAAATAACCGCCTAAGTACTTCGGTACCGGTAAGGGTGAAAAGGTGCGGTAAGAGCGCACCGCACGACTGGCAACAGTTCGTGGCTAGGTAAACCCCACTTGGAGCAAGACCAAATAGGGTCCCAAGGCGTGGCCCGCGCTGGGACCGGGTAGGTTGCTAAAGATGTCCAGTGATGGCCATCGTAGACGAATGACTGTTCAAGACAGAACCCGGCTTACAGATCGACTCTCCACCTTTTTTCCTTCTGTCCGAATCTCGGGCAGGAACCTGGTAGTAACGCGAGAATCCCTCCCTGCTGAATCATTAGCAGATGCGTCTTCGTAATACCGAAAAAATCTTACTCTTAATAAATTACTTTAACTTTAAGCCCTAGCTCTTTGAGCTATTTGGCGTTGTTGAGTCAAAATCGCCGTCGAACTCTCGTTTCTCCTCCCTTTACTCTCCTAAATCTCCGTTCTGTAAGGCTTTTCCTTGAATCCGCGCCTTGACGGTGTGGTGGGCGCATTCCTATAGTGTGCGCAAGTGGCGGAAAGTGGCACAAAGTGGGTTTTTTGAACGTAAAACGCTAAAATTTGGAGAAACGCATCTGTGTTTCGCGGAGCTAACGCTATCAGTCTCGATGCAAAAGGCCGTCTCGCCATGCCGAGCCGGTATCGTGACGAGCTGATTTCGCGAAGTTCCGGACAGTTAATCATCACCATCGATGCCGTTGACCCTTGTTTATGTGTTTACCCGCTCGATGAGTGGGAGCTGATTGAAACCAAGTTGCGTGCGCTGCCTTCCCTGCGTGAAGAGAACCGCCGCCTGCAACGTTTGCTGATTGGTAATGCCGTCGACCTCGAACTCGATGGCAGTGGTCGTTTCCTGGTTCCACCGCGTCTGCGCGACTACGCCAAGCTGGACAAGCGCGCAATGCTGGTAGGCCAACTGAACAAGTTCCAATTGTGGGACGAAGATGCCTGGGATGCTGTTTCTGCAGCTGACCTGGCTGCTATTCAACAACCGGGCGCCATGCCTGATGAACTGCGTGATTTGATCCTGTGACTATTGATAGCGGCTTTAACCACATCACCGTACTGCTTGACGAAGCCGTTGAGGCTCTCGCCGTACGCGCGGATGGCTGCTATCTGGATGGCACCTTTGGCAGAGGCGGGCACAGTCGGCTGATCCTCAGCCAGCTTGGCTCGGACGGAAAGCTCCTCGGGTTCGACAAAGACCCTCAAGCGATTGCCACCGGGCAAGCGCTAGCGGCCGAAGACGGCCGCTTTGTCGTTGTGCAGCGCAGCTTTGCCGAGCTCGGCGCAGAAGTCGCCGAGCGGGGCATGGCAGGCAAGGTGGCTGGGGTTCTGCTGGATCTGGGCGTGTCTTCGCCCCAGCTGGACGACCCTGAGCGCGGCTTCAGTTTCATGAACGATGGCCCGCTGGATATGCGCATGGACCCAAGCCGTGGCATCAGCGCCGCGCAGTTCATCGCCACCGCACCCCACGAAGAAATCACCCGTGTGTTCAAGGAATACGGCGAAGAGCGCTTCGCCGGCCGCATGGCGCGTGCCGTGGTCGAGCGCCGGGAAATCCAGCCATTCGAACGCACCGCCGACCTGGCCGAAGTGCTGAAAGTCGCCAACCCTGCGTGGGAAAAGGGCAAGAACCCGGCGACCCGCGCGTTCCAGGGCCTGCGTATTCACGTCAACAACGAATTGGGCGATCTGGAAGCCGGCCTCGAAGCCGCTCTGGATGCGCTGGAAGTGGGTGGTCGCCTGGTGGTGATCAGCTTCCACTCCCTGGAAGACCGCATCGTCAAATTGTTCATGCGTCGTCTGGTCAAGGGCGAATCCGACAACTTGCCGCGCAACCTGCCGGTACGTTACGAAGCCTTTGTGCCGAAAATCAAAATCCATGGCAAAGCGCAGTTCGCTTCCGAAGCCGAACTCAAGGCCAACCCACGTGCCCGTAGCGCTGTCATGCGCGTTGCGGAGAAGTTGCGGTGAGCAAGCTCTTCGCCAAGCCCCTCCCGGGCGGCAGCTTCTTTATGTTGCTGTTGTTTATTGGCGTGCTGGTGTCCGCAATTGCGGTGTCCTACAGCGCCCACTACAACCGCCAACTGCTCAATACCCTGTACGGGGAGTTGAGTGTGCGCGACAAGGCGCAGGCGGAGTGGGGTCGTTTGATCCTCGAGCAAAGCACCTGGACCGCCCACAGCCGCATCGAAGTGCTGGCCACTGAACAACTGAAGATGCACATCCCGGGCGCTGCAGAAGTTCGCATGGTGGCGCCATGATGAAACTTGAGGGCGCACTCTACCCATGGCGTTTCCGTGTAGTGATGGGGTTGCTGGCAGTGATGGTGGGCGCGATTGCCTGGCGGATTGTCGACCTGCAAGTGGTAGACCGTGACTTCCTGATCGGCCAGGGCGACGCCCGCAGCCTGCGTCATATCCCGATCCCTGCGCACCGCGGCCTGATCACCGACCGTAACGGCGAGCCCCTGGCCGTCAGTACCCCGGTGACCACCCTGTGGGCCAACGCCAAGGAAATGCAGACCGCCAAGGACAAGTGGCCGCAACTGGCTGCCGCCCTGGGCCAGGACCCGAAAGCCCTGAGCGAACGCCTTGAAGCTCAGGCCAATAAAGAATTCATCTACCTGGTTCGCGGGCTCACCCCCGAGCAAGGCCAGCAAGTGCTCGACCTTAAAGTCCCCGGTGTCTATGGCATCGAGGAATTTCGGCGTTTCTACCCGGCCGGCGAAACCACTGCCCATATGGTGGGCTTCACCGACATTGATGATCACGGTCGCGAAGGCGTCGAGCTTGCCTACGACGAATGGCTGGCCGGGGTTCCCGGCAAACGACAGGTCATCAAGGATCGGCGCGGCAGACTGATCAAGGATGTCCAGGTCACCAAAAACGCCAAGGCCGGTAAGCCCTTGGCGTTGTCGATTGACCTGCGCCTGCAATACCTGGCCAACCGTGAGCTGCGTAACGCCATCATCGAGAACGGCGCGAAAGCCGGCAGCCTGGTGATCATGGACGTGAAGACCGGCGAGATTCTCGCCATGGTCAACCAGCCGACCTACAACCCCAACAACCGTCGCAACCTGCAACCGGCGATGATGCGCAACCGCGCCATGATCGACGTGTTCGAGCCGGGTTCGACCATGAAAGCCATCTCCATGAGTGCCGCCCTGGAAACCGGGCGCTGGAAGCCGGCCGACAAGGTCGAGGTTTACCCGGGCACCCTGCAGTTGGGCAAATACACCATTCGCGACGTGTCGCGCACCGAAGGTCCGGTGCTGGATTTGACAGGTATCCTGATCAACTCCAGTAACGTGGGCATGAGTAAGGTCGCCTTCGATATCGGCGGCGAAGCCATCTACCACCTCGCACAGAAAGTCGGCCTGGGGCAACCCACCGGCCTCGACTTCCCGGGCGAGCGTGTGGGCAACCTGCCGAACTACCGCGACTGGAAAAAGGCCGAGACGGCCACGCTTTCCTACGGTTATGGCCTGTCGGTCACCGCGATCCAGCTGGCCCACGCCTTCTCGGTACTGGCCAACAACGGTCGCATGGTGCCGCTGAGCCTGATCCACCTGGACGCGGCACCGCCTGCGACCCAGGTGATCCCGGAAAACGTCGCCAAGACCATGCAAGGCATGCTGCAACAAGTGATCGAAGCCCCGCGCGGCGTATTCCGTGCCCAGGTGCCGGCGTATCACGTGGCAGGCAAGTCCGGTACTGCGCGTAAAACCGCCGTGGGTACCAAGGGCTACGCCGAAAACTCCTATCGCTCGCTGTTCGCAGGCTTCGGCCCGATGAGCGATCCGCGTTACGCCATCGTCGTGGTGATCGATGAGCCGAGCAAAGCCGGCTACTTCGGTGGCCTGGTATCGGCGCCGGTGTTCAGCAAAGTGATGTCCGGGACGCTGCGCCTGATGAACATCACCCCGGACAACCTGCCAGCGACCCAACAAGCGAATGCCGGACCGCCGGCCGCTGCTGCAAAAGCCAATGGAGGGCGCGGCTGATGTCTCTTAGCCTGAACAAGATTTTTGCCCACGCTGGCCGCGACCTGCTGATTCGCGAGTTGACCCTGGACAGCCGTAACGTGCGTGCCGGTGACCTGTTCCTGGCAGTGCCGGGCGGCAAGTTCGATGGCCGTGACCATATCGCCGATGCATTAAAGCGCGGCGCTGCGGCAGTGGCTTATGAAGTGGAAGGCGCCACCGTGTTGCCGATCACCGACGTGCCTTTGATTCCGGTCAAGGGCCTGGCGGCGCAGTTGTCGGACATCGCCGGGCGCTTTTATGGCGACCCGAGCCGCACCCTGAACCTGGTGGGCGTGACCGGTACCAACGGCAAGACCAGCGTGACCCAACTGGTCGCCCAGGCGCTTGACCTGCTGGGCCAGCATTGCGGCATCGTCGGCACCCTGGGCACTGGTTTCTATGGCGCGCTGCAAAGCGGCCTGCACACCACGCCCAACCCGATTGCCGTGCAAGCGACCCTGGCCGACCTGAAAAAGGCCGGTGCCAAGGCAGTTGCCATGGAAGTCTCGTCCCACGGTCTGGACCAGGGCCGCGTCACTGCCCTGGCGTTCGACGTGGCGGTGATGACCAACCTGTCCCGCGATCACCTGGATTACCACGGCACCATGGAGGCGTACGCCGCCACCAAGGCCCGGCTGTTTGCCTGGAATGACCTGAAGTGCCGCGTCGTCAACCTGGACGACGAATTCGGTCGCCAACTGGCCGCCGCCAAAGGTGACGGTCGCCTGATCAGCTACAGCCTGGAAGACGCCAGCGCCTACCTTTATTGCCGTGAAGCCACCTTTGATGACGAAGGCGTGCGCGCCACCTTGGTCACGCCCCAGGGCGAGCACCATTTGCGCAGCACCTTGCTCGGACGTTTCAACCTGAGCAACGTCTTGGCCGCCATCGGCGCCTTGCTCGGCCTGGATTACGCCCTGGACGAAATCCTGCGAGTGCTGCCGAAGCTGGAAGGCCCGGCCGGTCGCATGCAGCGCCTTGGTGGCGGTACTCAGCCGCTGGTGGTGGTCGATTACGCCCACACGCCGGACGCCCTTGAAAAAATCCTGCTGGCCCTGCGTCCCCATGCCAAGGGCAAGTTGCTGTGCCTGTTCGGCTGTGGCGGTGACCGCGATCGCGGCAAGCGCCCGCTGATGGCTGAAATCGTCGAGCGCCTGGCCGATGGTGTGCTCGTCACTGACGACAACCCGCGCAGCGAAGACCCAAGCCAGATTTTCGATGATATTCGTGTCGGCTTCAAAGAGGCGACCAAGGCCACTTTCGTTGCCGGTCGCGGTGCAGCCATCGCCCAATTGATCGCCAGCGCCAGCGCTGACGACGTGGTGGTACTGGCCGGCAAAGGTCACGAGGACTACCAGGAAATCAACGGCGAGCGTCACGCTTTCTCCGATCTGGTCGAGGCCGATCACGCCTTGACCGCATGGGAGGTGGCCCATGCTTAAGGCTCTGAAATTCAGCGAACTGACCCAGGCATTGTCGGCCCGTGTGTTGTCGGCTGATTGCAGCTTTGACGGCGTGAGTATCGACAGCCGGACAATCAAGCCCGGGCAACTGTTTGTCGCCTTGGCCGGCCCTACGTTTGATGGTCATGACTATCTGAATGACGTCGCCGCCAAGGGCGCTGCCGGTGCCTTGGTGCAGCGCGAAGTCGCTGACTCGACGCTGCCGCAATTGCTGGTGGCCGACACCCGCCTGGCCCTCGGCCAACTGGGTGCCCTGAACCGCGCCGCTTTCACCAAGCCGGTGGCGGCGATCACCGGCTCCAGCGGCAAAACCACCGTCAAGGAATTACTCGCCGGCATCCTGCGCACGCGCGGCCCGGTCCTGGCGACCCGTGGCAACCTGAACAATGATTTCGGCGCTCCGCTGACCCTGCTGGAACTGGCCCCGGAACACACGGCGGCGGTGATCGAGCTGGGTGCTTCGCGCATCGGCGAAATCGCTTACACCGTGGCCATGACCAAACCTCACGTCGCGGTGATCAGCAACGCCGGTACCGCCCACGTTGGCGAGTTCGGCGGCCCTGAAAAGATCGTCGAAGCCAAGGGCGAAATCCTTGAAGGCCTCGACGCATCCGGCACTGCGGTGCTGAACCTCGACGATAAAGCCTTCGAAACCTGGCGTGTACGTGCCGCCGGTCGCAAGGTGTTGAGCTTCGCGGTGCATAACGCCGCTGCCGATTTCCATGCCTCGAATATCAAAGCCGACGCTCGTGGCTGCCCGGCCTTCACCCTGCACACCCCGCAAGGTGACGATCACGTACAGCTGAACCTGCTGGGCAACCATAACGTGGCGAACGCCCTGGCCGCCGCTGCTGCTGCCCATGTGCTGGGCGTGTCGTTGTTTGGCATCGCCACCGGCCTCGGCGCGGTGCAACCGGTCAAGGGCCGCACCGTCGCGCAACTGGCCAGCAACGGCATGCGCGTGATTGATGACACCTACAACGCCAACCAGTCCTCGATCTGTGCCGCCATCGACCTGCTGACCGCCTTTGACGGTCGCAAGGTGCTGGTGCTGGGAGACATCGCCGAACTGGGCGAGTGGGCTGAACAGTCTCATCGCGAAGTCGGCGCGTATGCGCTCGGCAAGGTCGATGCCCTGTACGCCGTTGGACCGAACATGCTCCACGCCGTAGACAGCTTCGGGCCGGGCGCCAGGCATTTCGCCAGCCAGGCCGAGCTGATCCAGGCATTGGGTGCGGCTGAACAAGACAAACACACCACTATTTTGATCAAGGGATCGCGCAGCGCGGTGATGGAAAACGTCGTCGTGGCCTTGTGTGGCTCAAGTACGGAGAAACATTAATGCTGCTGCTGCTGGCTGAGTATCTGCAACAGTTCCACAAAGGCTTCGCGGTCTTTCAGTACCTGACCCTGCGCGGGATCCTGGGTGTGCTGACCGCGCTGTCGTTGTCGCTGTTCCTCGGGCCATGGATGATCCGTACCCTGCAAAACCTGCAGATCGGCCAGTCCGTGCGCAACGACGGCCCGCAGTCGCACCTGTCCAAATCCGGCACCCCGACCATGGGCGGCGCGTTGATCCTGTCGTCCATCGGCATCAGTACGCTGTTGTGGGCCGACCTGCATAACCGCTACGTGTGGACCGTGCTGCTGGTGACCCTGCTGTTCGGTGCCATTGGCTGGGTGGATGACTACCGCAAGGTGATCGAGAAGAACTCCAAGGGGCTGCCGAGCCGCTGGAAGTATTTCTGGCAGTCGGTGTTCGGGCTGGGCGCGGCGATCTTCCTGTTCATGACTGCGCCAAGCGCGGTGGAAACCACCCTGATCATCCCGATGCTCAAGGACGCCAGCATTCCACTGGGCGTCGGCTTCGTGGTGCTGACCTACTTCGTGATCGTCGGCTCCAGCAACGCGGTCAACCTGACCGACGGCCTCGACGGGCTGGCGATCATGCCGACGGTGATGGTGGGCGGCGCGCTCGGCATCTTCTGCTACCTGTCGGGTAACGTGAAATTCGCTGAATACCTGCTGATCCCTTATGTACCGGGCGCGGGCGAACTGATTGTGTTCTGCGGCGCGCTGATCGGTGCCGGCCTGGGTTTCCTGTGGTTCAACACCTACCCGGCACAGGTCTTCATGGGCGACGTCGGCGCACTGGCGCTGGGCGCGGCCCTGGGCACCATCGCGGTGATCGTCCGTCAGGAAATCGTCCTGTTCATCATGGGCGGTGTGTTCGTGATGGAAACCCTGTCGGTGGTGATCCAGGTCGCCTCCTTCAAATTGACCGGGCGCCGCGTGTTCCGCATGGCGCCGATTCACCACCACTTTGAACTCAAGGGCTGGCCTGAGCCGCGGGTGATTGTCCGTTTCTGGATTATCACCGTGATTCTGGTTCTGTTCGGCCTTGCCACCCTGAAACTGAGGTAGAAACGAGTGTCCCTGATCGCTTCAGACCACTTCCGCATCGTTGTCGGCCTCGGCAAGAGCGGCATGTCCCTGGTTCGCTTCCTGGCGAACCGGGGCACGTCGTTTGCCGTGGCTGATACGCGGGAAAATCCACCGGAGCTGGTCACGCTGCGCCGTGACTACCCGCACGTGGAAGTGCGTTGTGGCGAGCTGGATGTCGAGTTTCTGTGCCGTGCCGACGAGCTCTACGTGAGCCCCGGCCTGGCGCTCGCGACCCCGGCCCTGCAAGCGGCGGCGGCCCGTGGCGTGAAGTTGTCCGGCGATATCGAGCTGTTCGCGCGTAACGCGAAGGCGCCGATCGTGGCCATCAGCGGTTCCAACGCAAAAAGCACCGTCACCACCCTGGTGGGCGAGATGGCGACTGCGGCCGGCAAGCGCGTGGCAGTGGGCGGCAACCTCGGTACGCCGGCGCTGGACCTGCTCAGCGACGACGTCGAGCTGTACGTGATGGAACTGTCGAGCTTCCAGCTGGAAACCACTGACCAGCTCAACGCTGAAGTGGCCACCGTGCTGAACGTCAGCGAAGACCACATGGACCGCTACAGCGGCCTGCCGGCGTATCACCTGGCCAAGCACCGGATCTTCCGTGGTGCGCGGCAAGTGGTGGTCAACCGTCAGGATGCCCTGAGCCGTCCATTGATCGGCGAAGGTTTGCCGTGCTGGACCTTCGGCCTGAACAAACCTGATTTCAAGGCCTTCGGTCTTCGGGAAGAGAACGGCGAGAAATACCTGGCCTTCGAATTCCAGAACCTGATGCCGGTGCGCGAGCTGAAAATCCGTGGCGCCCATAACCAGGCCAACGCCCTGGCTGCATTGGCGCTTGGCCATGCGGTCGGCTTGCCGTTCGACGCCATGCTGTCGGCCCTGCGCACCTTTGCCGGGCTTGAGCATCGCTGCCAGTGGGTTCGCGACCTGGATGGCGTCGGCTACTACAACGATTCCAAGGCCACCAACGTCGGTGCGGCGCTCGCTGCCATCGAGGGGTTGGGTGCCGATATCAAAGGCAAGGTCGTGCTGATCGCCGGTGGCGACGGCAAGGGTGCCGACTTCAAGGACCTTAAAGGCCCAGTCGCTGCCAACTGCCGCGCCGTGGTGTTGATGGGCCGTGATTCCGGCTTGATCGCCGATGCCCTGGGCGACGCCGTACCGCAGGTGCGTGCGCAGTCCCTGGACGATGCCATCGCCCAATGCCGGGCCCTGGCCCAACCGGGTGATGTGGTGCTGCTGTCGCCTGCCTGCGCCAGTTTCGACATGTTCAAGAACTACGAAGAGCGCGGCCAGCTGTTCGCCCGCGCCGTGGAGGCCTTGGCATGAGTATCAATTTGCGGAACATCATCAAGCCGTACCCGTCGCCGATCATTACCGGGCGCGGTATCGACCTGGATTTCCCGATGCTCGCCGGTTGCCTCGCGCTGCTGGGCCTGGGCCTGGTGATGATCACCTCGGCTTCCTCGGAAGTGGCCGCGGTGCAGTCGGGCAACACCCTTTACATGATGATCCGTCACCTGGTGTACCTGGTGATCGGCCTCGGTGCGTGCATCGTCACCATGATGATCCCGATCGCCACCTGGCAGCGCCTGGGCTGGCTGATGCTGGTGGGCGCGTTCGGCCTGTTGATCATGGTGATCCTGCCCGGCATCGGGCGTGAGGTGAACGGTTCGATGCGCTGGATCGGCTTCGGTGCGTTCAACGTGCAGCCGTCGGAAATCGCCAAGGTGTTCGTGGTGATCTACCTCGCCGGTTACCTGGTGCGGCGCCAGAAAGAAGTGCGCGAAAGCTGGATGGGCTTCTTCAAGCCGTTCATCGTGCTGCTGCCCATGGCCGGTCTGTTGTTGATGGAACCGGACTTCGGCGCCACCGTCGTGATGATGGGCGCGGCGGCGGCGATGCTGTTCCTTGGTGGCGTGGGCCTGTTTCGCTTCACCTTGATGGTGGTGCTGGCAGTGGCCGCCGTGACGATTCTGGTGCAGGCGCAACCCTATCGGATGGCGCGTCTGATTACCTTTACCGACCCGTGGTCCGATCAGTTCGGTTCCGGCTACCAGCTGACCCAGGCGTTGATCGCCTTCGGTCGCGGCGAGTGGCTGGGTGTGGGCCTGGGCAACAGTGTGCAGAAGCAGTTCTACCTGCCGGAAGCCCACACCGACTTCGTGTTCTCGGTACTCGCCGAAGAACTGGGCGTGGTCGGTTCGCTGTGCACCGTCGCGCTGTTCGTGTTCGTGTGTGTACGCGGCATGTACATCGGCTTGTGGGCCGAAAAGGCCAAGCAATATTTCGCCGCCTACGTGGCGTACGGCTTGTCGTTCCTGTGGATCGGCCAGTTCCTGATCAACATCGGGGTGAACGTCGGCCTGCTGCCGACCAAGGGCCTGACTTTGCCGTTCCTCAGTTACGGCGGCAGTTCGTTGGTGATTTGCTGCGCCTGTCTCGGGTTGTTGCTGCGCATCGAGTGGGAGAGTCGAACCCACCTGGGCAGCGAAGAGATGGAGTTCAGCGAAAGCGACTTCGCCGAGGAGCCGACCCATGGGCGCTAACGTGCTGATCATGGCGGGCGGCACCGGTGGCCATGTGTTCCCGGCGCTGGCCTGTGCCCGCGAATTCCAGAACCGTGGCTACACCGTGCATTGGCTCGGCACGCCCCGTGGCATCGAAAACGATCTGGTACCGAATGCCGGCTTGCCCCTGCATTTGATCAACGTCACCGGCCTGCGTGGCAAGGGCAAGTTGTCCCTGCTCAAGGCGCCGTTCGTGTTGCTCAAGGCGGTGTGGCAAGCGCGCAAGGTAATCCGTGAAGTGAAGCCGGTGTGCGTGCTGGGCTTTGGTGGCTACGTCACCGGTCCTGGTGGTGTTGCGGCCAGGCTCGCCGGCGTGCCGGTGATAGTCCACGAGCAGAACGCCGTGGCCGGCACCGCCAACCGCCTGCTGGTGCCGCTGGCTGCGCGGGTGTGCGAGGCGTTCCCGAAAACCTTTGGTGCCGCGGACAAGCTGCGCACCACCGGCAACCCGGTGCGTACCGAACTGTTCATGGACATCGCTCGCCAGCCATTGGCCGGTCGCAAGGCGCACCTGTTGATCCTGGGCGGAAGCCTGGGTGCCGAGCCCTTGAACAAATTGCTGCCTGAAGCGGTGTCGCAACTCCCCGAGGAGCTGCGCCCCGAGATCTTCCATCAGGCCGGCAAGAATCACGATGAAGTGACCGCCACGCGCTACCGCGATGCGGGTGTGGAGGCGAATGTGCAGCCCTTCATCAAAGACATGGCCCAAGCCTATGGCTGGGCCGACCTGGTGGTCTGTCGCGCAGGCGCGTTGACCGTCAGTGAACTGGCTGCCGCCGGTCTGCCGTCCTTGCTGGTGCCTTTGCCCCACGCGATCGACGATCACCAGACCCGCAACGCCGAATATTTGGCCGGGGAGGGCGCTGCCTTCCTGCTGCCGCAAAGAACGACTGGCGCCGCCGATTTGGCCGCACGCCTGACCGAGGTTTTGATGCAACCGGAACGACTGAACAGCATGGCGAGCACCGCAAGCCGCCTGGCCAAACCTGATGCAACCCGCACCGTGGTCGATATCTGCCTGGAGGTGGCCCATGGTTGAGAATCAGAAAGCCATGCCACAACCGGAAATGCGCCGCATCCGTCGCATCCACTTCGTCGGCATCGGCGGCGTGGGCATGTGCGGGATCGCCGAAGTGCTGCTGAACCTGGGTTACCAGGTGTCCGGCTCCGACCTGAAAATGTCGCCTGTCACCGAGCGCCTGGAATCGTTCGGCGCAAAAATCTTTATCGGCCATCGTGCCGAGAACGCTGCCGAAGCCGACGTGCTGGTGGTCTCCAGTGCCGTGAACACCTCCAACCCGGAAGTGGCCACTGCCCTTGAACGCCGCATTCCCGTGGTGCCGCGTGCCGAAATGCTCGCCGAGCTGATGCGCTACCGCCACGGCATCGCCGTCGCCGGTACCCACGGCAAGACCACCACCACCTCCCTGATCGCCTCGGTATTCGCCGCCGGTGGCCTGGACCCGACCTTCGTCATCGGTGGCCGCCTGAATGCAGCCGGCACCAATGCACAGCTCGGCACCAGCCGTTACCTGATCGCCGAAGCCGATGAAAGCGACGCCAGCTTCCTGCACCTGCAGCCACTGGTGGCCGTGGTGACCAACATCGACGCCGACCACATGGCGACCTACGACGGTGACTTCAACAAGCTGAAGAAAACCTTCGTCGAATTCCTGCACAACCTGCCGTTCTACGGTTTGGCCGTGGTGTGCCTGGATGATCCGGTGGTGCGCGAGATCCTGCCGCTGGTCAAACGTCCGACCGTGACCTACGGCTTCAGCGAAGACTGCGACGTGCGCGCAATCAATGTGCGCCAGCAGGGCATGCAGACCTTCTTCACTGTGCTGCGCCCCGACCGCGAGCCGCTGGATGTCTCGGTGAACATGCCGGGCAACCACAATGTACTCAACTCCCTGGCGACCATCTGCATCGCCTCCGACGAAGGCGTCAGCGATGAAGCCATCGTCGAAGGCCTGTCGGGTTTTGCCGGCGTGGGTCGTCGCTTCCAGGTCTACGGCGAACTGCCGGTGGACGGCGGCAACGTGATGCTGGTGGACGACTACGGCCACCATCCGACCGAGGTCGCTGCGGTGATCAAGGCCGTACGCGGTGGCTGGCCGGAGCGCCGCCTGGTGATGGTGTACCAGCCTCACCGCTACAGCCGTACCCGCGACCTGTACGACGACTTCGTCAATGTACTGGCGGACGCCAACGTGTTGCTGCTGATGGAAGTCTACCCGGCCGGTGAAGAACCGATCCCCGGCGCCGACAGCCGCAAGCTGTGCAACAGCATCCGCCAGCGCGGCCAACTGGACCCGATCTACATCGAGCGCGGCGTGGACCTGGCGCCGATCGTCAAGCCGCTGCTGCGTGCCGGCGACATCCTGCTGTGCCAGGGTGCCGGTGATATCGGTGGTCTCGCTCCTAAATTGCTGGCAAGCCCGCTCTTTGCCGCAGCGCAGGGGAAGTCTAAATGACCACTGACTACGGCTCCCTGTTCTCGACGATTCAACCTGCCGACTTCGGCCGCGTTGCGGTGCTGTTCGGTGGCAAGAGCGCTGAGCGTGAAGTGTCGCTGAAGTCCGGCAATGCCGTACTGGAAGCGCTGCAGAGCGCCGGTGTGAACGCGTTCGGCATCGACGTGGGCGATGACTTCCTGTCGCGCCTGCAGGCCGAGAAAATCGATCGCGCGTTCATCATCCTTCATGGCCGTGGCGGTGAAGACGGCAGCATGCAGGGCCTGCTGGAGTGCCTGGGCATTCCGTACACCGGCAGCGGCATTCTGGCTTCTGCGCTGGCCATGGACAAGTTGCGCACCAAGCAGGTGTGGCACAGCCTGGGTATTCCGACCCCGCGTCACAGCGTGCTGTGCAGCGAAGACGATTGTATTTCTGCAGCCAAGGAACTGGGCCTGCCTTTGATCGTCAAACCAGCCCATGAAGGCTCCAGTATCGGCATGGCTAAAGTGAACTCAGCCGCCGAATTGATTGACGCATGGAAAGCGGCCAGTACCTACGATTCGCAAGTGTTGGTGGAACAGTGGATTCAAGGTCCCGAGTTCACCATCGCCACCCTGCGTGGCCAGGTATTGCCGCCTATCGCATTGGGCACGCCCCACACCTTTTACGACTACGACGCCAAGTACGTGGCTTCCGATACCCAGTACCGGATCCCGTGCGGCCTCGATGCAACCAAGGAACAGGAATTGATGGACCTCACGGCGAAAGCCTGTGAGGCGCTGGGTATCGCCGGTTGGGCGCGGGCAGACGTGATGCAGGATGACCAAGGGAATTTCTGGTTCCTTGAAGTCAACACCGCTCCGGGCATGACCGACCACAGCCTGGTACCCATGGCCGCTCGTGCCGCCGGTCTGGACTTCCAGCAGTTGGTGCTGGCGATCCTGGCCGCAAGCATTGAGCCACGAGGCTAAACCATGAACGGCGCATCGCTTCGTCATCAGCAACCCGCTCCCGGCCGCAAGCCGGTGCCGCGTGGTGCCAGCCGAATGGTGGCTAAAGAGCCGATGTCGGCGCGCATGCCGAAAGCCAATTTTGGTTTTCTCAAGGCGCTGTTCTGGCCGGTGATTCTGGTGGCGTTGGGCTTTGGTACGTACGAAGGCGCCCAGCGTCTGTTGCCGTATGCCGACCGGCCGATCACCAAGATCAGCGTGCAGGGCGACTTGAGCTACATCAGCCAGCAGGCCGTGCAGCAGCGAATCGCCCCGTTTGTGGCGTCGAGCTTCTTCACCATCGACCTGGCCGGCATGCGTTCCGAACTGGAACAGATGCCATGGATTGCCCACGCCGAAGTACGTCGCGTGTGGCCGGATCAAGTCACGATCCGCCTGGAAGAACAACTGCCCGTGGCCCGTTGGGGTGATGGGCAGTTGCTGAACAACCAGGGCCAGGCGTTTGCGCCGCGCGAAGTGGCGAATTACGAGCACCTGCCGCAGCTGTTCGGGCCGCAGCGGGCGCAGCAGCAAGTGATGCAGCAGTACCAGGCGTTGAGCCAGATGCTGCGGCCGTTGGGTTTCTCGATTGCGCGACTGGAATTGCGTGAGCGGGGCAGCTGGTTTTTGACCACGGGTGCAGGCAGTTCCGGCCCGGGTATCGAGTTGTTGCTGGGACGCGGCAACCTGGTAGAGAAGATGCGCCGTTTTATCGCCATCTATGAAAAGACCTTGAAAGAACAGATTACGAACATTGCGAGCATCGACCTGCGTTACGCCAACGGCCTTGCCGTCGGCTGGCGGGCCCCTGCGGCGCCCACGGCAGCGCAACCTGCTGTCGCGAAGAATTAAGAAGAGGCAGGACCCATGGCAAACGTGCAAAGCGGCAAAATGATCGTCGGTCTGGATATCGGCACCTCCAAGGTGGTGGCGCTGGTAGGCGAGGTCGCGGACGACGGCACGCTGGAAATCGTCGGAATCGGCACGCATCCGTCCCGGGGCCTGAAGAAGGGCGTGGTGGTGAATATTGAATCCACCGTGCAATCGATCCAGCGCGCCATCGAAGAAGCGCAGCTGATGGCCGGTTGCCGGATTCACTCGGCATTCGTCGGCGTTGCCGGCAACCACATCCGCAGCCTGAATTCCCACGGCATCGTGGCGATTCGCGACCGTGAAGTCAGCTCGGCGGACCTGGAGCGGGTACTCGACGCAGCGCAAGCCGTGGCGATCCCGGCTGACCAGCGCGTGCTGCACACCCTGCCGCAGGACTACGTGATCGATAACCAGGAAGGCGTTCGCGAGCCTTTGGGCATGTCGGGCGTACGTCTGGAAGCCAAGGTTCACGTGGTGACCTGCGCCGTCAATGCTGCACAGAACATTGAAAAATGCGTGCGCCGCTGCGGCCTGGAAATCGACGACATCATTCTCGAGCAGTTGGCTTCGGCCTACTCGGTACTGACCGACGACGAAAAAGAACTGGGCGTGTGCCTGGTGGACATCGGCGGCGGCACCACCGACATCGCGATCTTTACCGAGGGTGCGATCCGTCACACCGCCGTGATCCCGATTGCCGGTGACCAGGTGACCAACGACATCGCGATGGCGTTGCGCACACCGACCCAGTACGCCGAAGAAATCAAGATCCGTTACGCCTGCGCCCTGGCCAAGCTGGCCGGTGCCGGTGAAACCATCAAGGTGCCGAGCGTGGGCGACCGTCCACCGCGCGAACTGTCGCGCCAGGCGTTGGCCGAAGTGGTCGAGCCGCGCTACGACGAATTGTTCACCCTGATCCAGGCTGAACTGCGCCGCAGCGGCTACGAAGATTTGATCCCGGCCGGCATCGTGCTGACCGGTGGCACCTCGAAGATGGAAGGCGCGGTCGAACTGGCCGAGGAAATCTTCCACATGCCGGTCCGCCTGGGCGTGCCCCATGGCGTGAAAGGCCTGGGCGACGTGGTGCGCAACCCGATTTATTCCACCGGTGTGGGCTTGCTGTTGTACGGGCTGCAAAAGCAGACCGACGGCATTTCCCTGTCGGGCCCGAGCAACCGTGACAGCTACAGAAGCGACGACGAAGCGAAAGCGCCGTTGTTCGAGCGGTTGCAGGCTTGGGTGAAAGGCAATTTCTAAAGATTTACCGCAACACCGTTTCAAGCAGTAGGCGAAAAAACTAGAGAAATGAAAGGAGAGGGAAAATGTTCGAACTCGTAGACAACATCCCCGCAAGCCCGGTCATCAAAGTGATCGGCGTCGGCGGTGGCGGCGGCAACGCTGTCAACCACATGGTCAAAAGCAACATTGAAGGCGTTGAATTCATCTGCGCCAACACTGACGCCCAGGCCCTCAAAAGCATCGGTGCACGCACCATCCTGCAATTGGGCACAGCCGTGACCAAGGGCCTGGGTGCCGGCGCGAATCCGGAAGTCGGCCGTCAAGCCGCCCTGGAAGACCGCGAGCGCATTGCTGAAGTGCTGCAAGGCACCAACATGGTGTTCATCACCACAGGCATGGGCGGTGGTACCGGTACCGGTGCTGCGCCGATCATTGCCGAAGTGGCCAAGGAAATGGGGATCCTGACGGTTGCCGTCGTGACCCGTCCGTTCCCGTTCGAAGGTCGCAAGCGCATGCAGATCGCCGATGAAGGCATCCGTCTGCTGTCCGAAAGCGTCGACTCGTTGATCACCATTCCCAACGAGAAGCTGCTGACCATCCTCGGCAAGGACGCAAGCCTCTTGTCGGCTTTCGCCAAGGCTGACGATGTACTGGCCGGTGCCGTTCGCGGTATCTCCGACATCATCAAGCGTCCGGGCATGATCAACGTCGACTTTGCCGACGTACGTACCGTGATGAGCGAAATGGGCATGGCGATGATGGGCACTGGCTGCGCCAGCGGTCCGAACCGTGCACGTGAAGCCACTGAAGCGGCCATCCGCAACCCGTTGCTCGAAGACGTGAACCTGCAAGGTGCACGCGGCATCCTGGTGAACATCACCGCCGGTCCTGACCTGTCCCTGGGTGAGTACTCCGACGTGGGTAGCATCATCGAAGCCTTCGCTTCCGAGCACGCCATGGTCAAGGTCGGTACTGTTATCGATCCGGACATGCGCGACGAACTGCACGTGACCGTTGTTGCGACCGGCCTGGGTGCAAAAATCGAGAAGCCTGTGAAGGTCATCGACAATACCGTCCATACCAGCCACGCCAGCCAGCAAGCTGCCGCTCCAGCGCCTGCGCGCCAGGAACTGCCGTCTGTGAACTATCGTGACCTGGATCGTCCGACCGTGATGCGCAACCAGGCTCAGGCCGGTGCTGCGGCGTCCCGTAGCCCGAATCCGCAAGATGACCTGGACTACCTGGACATCCCGGCTTTCCTGCGTCGTCAGGCCGATTAATGGAATGTATCAGGGCTATGAAGGTGATTGGTGTTCAGCAAAGGTCTGGTCTGCTATTATCGCCAGCCTTTGTTGATACCAGTTCGCAATTTGCGCTGAAGCGGTCCAAGCCATGATTAAACAACGCACCCTGAAGAATATTATCCGTGCCACAGGTGTAGGTCTGCACTCCGGGGAGAAGGTATACCTGACCCTCAAGCCCGCACCTGTCGACACCGGCATCGTGTTTGTTCGTGCCGACCTGGACCCTGTGGTGCAGATTCCTGCTCGCGCGGAAAATGTTGGCGAAACCACGATGTCGACCACGTTGGTCAACGGTGACGTCAAAGTGGACACGGTGGAGCACTTGCTCTCGGCCATGGCCGGTCTGGGCATCGATAACGCCTACGTCGAGCTCTCCGCGTCCGAAGTCCCAATCATGGATGGCAGCGCCGGACCCTTCGTATTCTTGATTCAATCTGCCGGCCTGGAAGAACAGGACGCAGCCAAGAAGTTCATTCGCATTCTGCGGGAAGTGACAGTAGAAGACGGCGACAAGCGCGCCACCTTCGTCCCGTTCGAAGGCTTTAAAGTGAGCTTTGAGATCGATTTCGATCACCCGGTATTCCGTGACCGCACACAAAGTGCAAGCGTGGATTTTTCCAGCACTTCGTTCGTAAAAGAAGTCAGCCGCGCCCGTACCTTTGGTTTCATGAGTGACATCGAGTACCTGCGCAAGCACAACCTCGCACTCGGCGGCAGCGTTGAAAACGCCATTGTGGTCGACGCGGATGGTGTACTGAACGAAGACGGCCTTCGCTATGAAGACGAATTCGTGAAGCACAAGATCCTCGATGCAATCGGTGACCTCTACCTGCTGGGCAATAGCCTGATAGGCGAGTTCAAAGGCTTCAAGTCGGGCCACGCACTGAACAACCAACTGCTGCGCAAGCTGATTGCACAGACAGATGCCTGGGAAGTCGTGACCTTCGAAGATGCCAGCACCGCACCGATCTCTTACATGCGTCCCGTCGCGGCGGTGTAAGTAACAACTCTCTTTCCTTTTGTTTTTAAAGGCTGCCTTCGGGTGGCCTTTTTTTATGCCAGGGTTTTTGCATCAACGATGCGGTTGCGCCCGGTGTGCTTGGCTTCGTACAACGCCTGATCGGCGCTGAGCAGCAATTCTTCCAGGGTGGTACGGCTGCGCCTGGTCCAGGTACTGAGGCCAATGCTGACGGTAATCGGCACCGTATCCCCTCCCACCCGTGGCAGGTGCTCGACGCTGCTGCGGATATGTTCGGCAATCAACAACGCACCTTGGCTGTCGGTGTGCGGCAGCACCACCGCAAACTCTTCACCGCCATAACGGGCCGCAAGGTCGGCCGGGCGGCGGATATTGCCCTCGACCACCTGCGCCACCGTGCGCAATGCCTCGTCACCACCTTGATGGCCATGCCGGTCATTGAAGGCCTTGAAGTGGTCCACATCAATCATCAGCACGGTCAATGGTTCGCCTGAACGCTGGGCGCGGTCCCATTCCAGGCGCAGGCGATGATCCAGGGTGCGACGGTTGGCCAGGCCTGTCAGGGCATCGGTGGCTGCCAGTTCTGACAGCACCTGCTCGGCACGGTGGCGCCGGCGCAGCTCCATGCAGAGCATCCAGGTCAGCCACAGCAGGCCGATGCACAAAATCCCGGTGGCACCGCTGATCACCAGTGCCGCACGCTTCCAGGGGGCGAATATGTCGTTGGTGGACAGGGCAACCACGACAATCAGTGGCAAATCCCCCACGGTCGAGAACGTGTAGAGGCGGTTCTCCTTATCCACGCTGGAGTCGCCACGAAAGCTGCCGTCACGCTCGTGGAGTATGCGCGCCACGTTCGGGCGCTGGCTGAGGTCCTTGTCGATCATGTCCCGTTCCAGCAACGGCTGTTGAGCCAGCAGGATGCCTTGCTGGTTGATCAGGTTGATGGTGCTGTCGTTGCCGATATTCAGGCTTCGAAACAGTTGCTGGAAATACGACAGGCGCATTGAGGCCACTGCAACCCCGAGGAATCGCCCGTCGGGTCCGGAAACCCGGCGGCTGAATGCGATACGCCATTGGTCGTCACACACGCAGCGCGCGACGAAGGGCCGGCTGATGAACAGGCCCAGGTCGGGGTTCTTCCTGTGGGCCTGAAAGTAGTCACGGTCGGCAAAATTGGCGGCGATGGGCGTCAGCAGCGAAGAGTCGGCAATCACCTCGCCGTTCTTGTCCAGCAGCAGGATATCGCCCTTGTACGGCGCGGCTTCCGAGCGGTCGAACAGCACCAAGTGACGAATGCTGGCCGATACACCGGCCAGATCCGTGCGTTCGGTGGCTGCGATCAGGCCTTTGATCGATAAGTCGTACAGCTCGACGTTACGCAGCACGTCGGCATCGATCAGTTGCGTGATGTTATTGGCCGTACGCTGGGCAGTCTGCAACGTGTTGGTGTGTTCGCGAATCAGCAACCCCGCGACCACCAGCAGGATCAGCAGCACCGTGACGCAACTGCCGATAATCAGCAGACGCTCCGGGCGGTGGGTAGGGCGGGGCGGGCGGGTGGTGCTTGGGCTCATCGGGCGTACTTCTGCTTCGAGGATGCCCTTAGCGTAGTTGCTGATGACGGCTCATGTGGCCTGACTGTGAACGATGCGGTTGCGCCCGGAATGCTTGGCTTCATACAGCGCTCGGTCGGCACTCAGCAACAGCGCTTCCAGCGAGCCACGGCTGCGTTTGTCCCAGGTACTGAGGCCGATGCTGACGGTGACCGACAGTGCGTCTCCGTCCGCAGGCGGCAAGTGCTGCACCGCGCTGCGGATGTGTTCGGCGATGGTATTGGCGCCGTCGCCGTCGGTGTCCGGCAGGACCACCGCGAACTCTTCGCCGCCGTAACGCGCGGCCAGGTCGGCAGGGCGGCGAATGTTGCTGCCGATGACCTGGGCCACGTGGCGCAAGGCTTCGTCACCGCCCTGGTGGCCATGGCGGTCGTTGAAGGCCTTGAAGTGGTCGACGTCGATCATCAGCAAGGCCAGCGGCTCGCCGGAACGTTGCGCACGCTCCCATTCCAGGCGCAGGCGCTGGTCGAGGGTGCGACGGTTGGCCAGGCCGGTGAGGGCGTCGGTGGCTGCCAGTTCCGACAAGACCTTTTCGGCGCGATAACGACGGCGCAGTTCCAGGCGCAGCATCCAGGTCAGCCACAGCAGGCCTGCACACAGCACGCCGGTGGCGCCGCTGATCAGCAGGGCGGCGCGCTTCCAGGCGGCGAACACGTCATCGCTGGACAGCGCCACCACCACAATCAGCGGCAGCGCGCCGACATTGGTGAACGTGTAAAGGCGTTGCGTGCCGGTGGTGGAGGAGACGCCGCTGAAACTGCCGCTGCCTTCACGCAGCATTCTTTTGAAGTTCGGTCGCGTGCTCAGGTCCTTGTTGATCATGTCTTTTTCGAGCAGGGGCTGCTGGGCCAACAGAATGCCGTCGTTGTTCAGCAGGTTGATGGTGCTGCCACTGCCGATGGTGAGGCGATTGAACAACTGGTCGAAGTACGCCAGGCGCATGGTCGCCACCGCCACTCCGGCAAACTCGCCGTTGGGCCCGGGTATCCGGCGGCTGAACGCAATACGCCAGACCTGATCGCAGTCGCATCGAATCCTGAAGGGGCGGCTGATGAACAATCCCGCGTCGGGGTTCTGCTGGTGCACCTGGAAATAGTCGCGATTGGCGAAATTGCGCGGCGTGGGCGCCAGGGTGGAGGAGTCGGCGGTGACGGCGCCGTTCTTGTCCAGCAGCAGGACTTCGCCTTTGAAAGGGGCGGCCGTGGACTGGTCGAACTGCACCATATGCAGGATTTCGGCCGACACTTGGGGCAGATCATGGCGGGTGGTTGCGGTGATCAGGCCGTTCAGGGCCAGGTCGTAGAGTTCGACGTTGCGCAACACATCGGCGTTGATCAACTGGGTGATGTTGGTGGTGGAGCGCTGGGCCGTCAGCAGTGCGCTGGCGTGTTCGCGAATCAGCAGTATGGCAACGATGATTACGATCAGGATGACGGTGAGCCCACTGCCCAGAATCAGCAAAAGCTCCGGGCGTGCAGGCTGGGTGAAGGTGCGGCGTTGACTCATGGGACTGGCTTCGGCACTCAAGATGCTGGCAGTTTAGTTCCATGTTGTGAAAAAAAAGTCGCCGCCGCTAAAAGAAAGCCCGAAGGTTAAAAAACGTCAATCGGGTAGTCGACGATCACCCGGTATTCATCCACGTCCCGGTCCACGGCCGCGTAGCCATTACCGCCGCGATTGGTCGCCCATTGCAGGCGCACGGCCAAATCCTTGGCCTTGCCACCTTGCACCACGTACTTGAGGTCGATGTCGCGCTCCCAGTGCTTGGCGTTCTTGCCGTCGGCGCTGTACCAGGAGGAATAGCCGCGGCTGTCCGGGTCGACCGTGGTCAGGTCGGTCTTGCCGCTGATGTACGACACGGCCGAGGTCAGGCCCGGCAGGCCCAGCCCGACAAAGTCGTAGGCGTACTTGAGCTTCCACGAGCGTTCGTTGGGGCCGTTGAAGTCGGAGTATTGCTGGGAGTTATCCAGGTAGATGCTATCGCCCTGGCTGATGTAGTCGAACGGGGTGTTGCCGTTGACCCGCTGGTAAGCGGCGGTGACGCTGTGATGGCCCACGCCCACGGTGAAATGCAGGCTGTAGGTGTTGTTGTCGATGTTGCCCAGCAGGGCCTTGCCGGTTTCCTGGGTGTGATAGTAGTGCAGGCCCGGGTTGAGGCTGACCAGTTCGTTCAACTGCCAGGTGTAGTCCAGGTCGTAGTAGTACTGGTTCCAGATGTCCTTGAGTTCGGACGCGTACAGGTTGCTGGTCAGCCCCGGCACGCCGCTGAAGGACACGCCGGCCCAGTCCAGGTGCCGGCTGTCTTCGCCATTGGGCAATGCGCCGTAGCTGGTGCCGATGCGGCGGTGGCCGCTCTGGTTGTAGAGCTTGGTGAAGCTGGCCTGGCCGCCTTCGAACATCCAGCCGTCCAGGCTGTGGTTGGTCAGGCTCACGCCACGGAAGGTCTGGGGCAGCATGCGGGTCATGCCGCCGGCTATCACCGGGTTATTGAGGAACAGGTCGCCGGCTTTCAACTCGGTGTCGAAGGCGCGCATTTTCAAGGTGGCGCCGGCGGTGGAGAACGAGGCGGGGGCTTTGCCGTTGCCGGAGCCCACCGGCAGGATGCTGGAACCGTCGGTGCCGCCGCCACCGTCGAGCTTGAGGCCGAGCATGGCGTTGGCGTCCAGGCCGAAGCCGACGGTACCCGGGGTGTAGCCGGATTTGAAGATCCCGATGATGCCCTGGCCCCATTCCTTGCTGTCATCGGTGTGAATGTCGCGACGGTCGCGGTTCATGTAGTAGTTGCGGGTGTTGATCTTGAAGCTTGCACCTTCGACGAAACCGTCGGTGGCCGGGGTGTCTGCCGCGTGGGCAAGGGGAACGATCGTTGCAGCAATCGCGAGGAATAACGGGGTGAACGTCAGCGAGGTTTTCACCGGTGGAGCTCCTTTGGGTCAATCGAAACCGGCCAGTGTTGTTGGGGTTCCTGGCCTTTTTTCAGCGCAAAAAAAAGCCGCTGAACTCAGCGGCTTTAAGACAGATTCCCAGTGTAGAGCCCTGGAAATAAGTCGAGGGAAATCGGGGGAGAGCGGGTCGGTCTTAACCGCTGCGCTCATCGATGCGACAAATTAGCGCAGGTGAGCGGTGCGATACAGAGTGTAACAAGATAATGACTGTTGCCCAAATCGCAACAGTCGGGGCTCGCGGGTGTGGCGCGTCCTGACAAGCCCACGCAAGAATGTTAGCGTGCTTGCCATTCCCACGTAGTCGATGAGCCCGCCTTCCATGAAAAAGACTGTCCTCGCCTTCAGCCGCGTCACCCCGGAAATGATCGAACGCCTGCAACAGGATTTCGATGTGATCGCCCCCAACCCGAAGCTTGGGGACATCAACGCCCAGTTCAACGAAGCTTTGCCCCATGCCCACGGCCTGATCGGCGTTGGCCGCAAACTGGGCCGTGCGCAACTGGAAGGCGCGAGCAAGCTGGAAGTGGTCTCCAGTGTGTCGGTGGGCTACGACAACTACGACCTGGCGTACTTCAATGAACGCGGGATCATGCTCACCAACACCCCCGACGTGCTCACCGAAAGCACCGCCGACCTGGCCTTCGCCCTGCTGATGAGCAGCGCCCGCCGCGTTGCCGAACTGGACGCCTGGACCAAGGCCGGCCAGTGGAAAGCCAGTGTCGGCGCGCCGTTGTTTGGCTGCGACGTACACGGCAAGACCCTGGGCATTGTCGGCATGGGCAACATCGGCGCGGCCGTCGCCCGCCGTGGTCGCCTGGGTTTCAATATGCCGATTCTCTACAGCGGCAACAGCCGCAAGACCGAGCTGGAACAGGAGCTGGGCGCGCAGTTCCGCAGCCTCGACCAGTTGCTGGCCGAAGCCGACTTCGTCTGCCTGGTGGTGCCGTTGAGCGAGAAAACCCGGCACCTGATCAGTCATCGTGAACTGGGCCTGATGAAATCCAGTGCGATCCTGGTGAACATTTCCCGTGGCCCGGTGGTGGATGAGCCGGCGCTGATCGAAGCCTTGCAGAACCAGACCATCCGTGGCGCCGGCCTGGATGTGTACGAGCAGGAGCCGTTGTCCGAGTCGCCCCTTTTCCAGTTGAGCAACGCCGTGACCCTGCCGCACATCGGCTCGGCCACGAATGAAACCCGCGAAGCCATGGCCAATCGCGCCCTGGAAAACCTGCGCAGTGCCTTGTTGGGCCAGCGTCCGCAGGATCTGGTGAACCCGCAGGTGTGGAAGGGCTGATCACTGCTTTTTGTAGGAGCGAGCTTGCTCGCGAAGAACGTCAACGATAACGCGGGCGGCCTGGATCAACGCAGTGCCCTCAGGTTTTTCGCGAGCAAGCTCGCTCCTACAGTTTTCAGCGTGCAAGTCGATAACGGTCTATAGATCGTTATCCCTGATCCACAGAAGGTTTTTATGTCCACCACCAAAGCCCGCGCAGACTCACTCTCGCTTCTGCTCTTTACCTTGCGCAGCGGCAAGCTGATGGCGATCAACCTGCTGAAAGTCAGCGAAATCATTCCCTGCCCGCCGCTGACCAAGCTGCCGGAGTCGCACCCCCACGTCAAAGGCATCGCCACCTTGCGCGGCACCGCCTTGTCGGTGATCGACCTTAGCCGCGCGCTGGGGGAAATGCCCCTGCAAGACCCGGACGGCGGCTGCCTGATCGTCACCGATGTAAGCCGCTCCAAGCAGGGCCTGCATGTGCAAGCGGTGAGCAAGATCGTGCACTGCCTGACCACCGACATTCGTCCGCCACCGTTTGGCTCTGGCGGCACGCGTTCGTTTATCACCGGCGTGACCCAGGTGGAAGGCGCCCTGGTGCAGGTACTGGACATCGAAAAAGTCATCCACGGCATCGCCCCGGCGCAAATCGAAGCGGCGCCCACCGACCTGACCATGGAAGAAGCCGAAGTGCTGGGCAACGCCCGAATCCTGGTGGTGGACGACAGCCAGGTGGCCCTGCAGCAATCGGTGCACACCCTGCGCAACCTCGGCCTCACCTGCCACACCGCCCGCAGCGCCAAGGAAGCGATCGACCGGTTGCTGGAGCTGCAAGGCACTGTCGAGCAGATCAACGTGGTGGTCTCGGACATCGAGATGTCCGAAATGGACGGTTACGCCTTCACCCGTACCCTGCGGGAAACCCCGGACTTCCAGGACCTCTACGTGCTGCTGCACACCTCCCTGGACAGTGCGATGAACAGCGAAAAAGCCCGCCTGGCCGGGGCCAATGCGGTGTTGACCAAATTTTCCTCCCCTGAGTTGACCAAGTGCCTGGTGATCGCCGCCCAGACTGTGGCGCAACAGGGCATCTGACCGGTGGGCGAATACTTCCAGTTGCTACGCCGGGACCTCACCGGCAGTTTGCCCGCCCCGCAATGGCCGGCGGATATTCAGCTGGATCATTACCACGAGGCCCTGGCCCCGGCGATCCACGCGGTATTGAGCCTGGCCCAGGAACAGGGCGGCGGACGTGTCGGCTCCCTTGAGCACTGGCGCCAGCAGTTTGTCACCGACGCCGAGTTCGACCCCAAGTTGTGCCTGGTGGCCAGCAATGCCAGCGGCATCCTCGGGGTGTCGCAATGCTGGACCAGCACCTACATCAAGAACCTGGCCATTCACCCGTGCGCCCAAGGCATGGGGCTGGGCCGAGCCTTGCTGCTGCACACCTTCCAGGTGTTCAAACAGCGCGGCGAGGCGTTCGTCGACCTCAAGGTGCTGGAGTCCAACCTGCGGGCCCGGCACCTGTATGAACGTGCGGGCATGGTGTTTGTGCTGCGCGATCTTGTCCCCGAGGACTGAGGGCGCTGGCGCATAACTTGCTTCGTACGAAGGCGAACGGTGAGCAGAGGCAAAAACCCGCCACCGTTCATGAGTGCCTTCTGACCTTGCCTGGTGACAGATCCTCCATGAATACCCACTTTTCCTGCGTTGGTTGCGGCAAGTGCTGCACCGACCACCACGTCCCCCTGACCCTTGAAGAAGCCCGCAGCTGGGCGGCTGACGGCGGTAATGTCATCGTGCTGGTGGAAGGTTTCCTGGGCAGTGGCCTGGGGCTGCCCGAGTTGCAGCGCGAGCACGCACAGCGCCGTTCCGCCATCGTGCCCAGCGGCAATACCGAGGCGTATGTGGCAATCACCTTTGCTGCCTATAACGCCGGGCGCTGCCGGAATCTTGACGAAGACAACCGCTGCGGCATCTACGAGCGGCGGCCGCTGGTGTGCCGTATCTACCCGATGGAGATCAACCCGCATATCCCGTTGAACCCGGGCGCCAAGGACTGCCCGCCGGAATCCTGGGAGCAGGGGCCGGCGCTGATCGTCGGCGGCGAATTGATGGACAAGGAACTGGCCGAGTTGATCAGCCGTTCACGCCAGGCCGACCGCGACGATATCCAGGCCAAGGAAGCGGTGTGTGGGTTACTGGGCATTCATACCACGGCGCTCAAGGGCGACGGTTTTACCGCGTACCTGCCGGACATGGGGCTGTTTGCCCAGGCGATCGAGTTGGCCATGCAAGAGACCGTGCAGGCCAATGAGTGGGTGTTCCATGTGTCCGGGATGGATATCGCCGAGCAGCTGCTGGATGCCGGTGCCCGGATTGCTACCGAGGTGCCGGCCAACTATGCGTTTATCTCGCTGCGCGCGGCTTGAGTTGGAACGATGTGCGTTGTGGTGAGGGAGTTTGCTGTGGCCAGGGAGCTTGCTGTGGTGGGGGGGGCTTGCTGTGGCGAGGGAGCTTGCTGTGGCGAGGGAGCTTGCTCCCGCTGGAGTGCGTAGCGCTCCCAAGATTTTGGGGCCGCTGCGCAGCCCAGCGGGAGCAAGCTCCCTCGCCACAGCAAGCTCCCCCACCACAGCAAGCCCTCTGGCCACAGCAAGCCCCCTCACCACAAAAACAGCTCATGCCGCGCCTAGCGCCGCTTGCCCCAGAACTCCTCCGCCAACCGCCGCAAGTCATCCGCCAGCCCCGCCACATCCCCTGAACTGAGCTGGCTCTGCTGACCTGCACTCACCGTCACTTCCCCGGCATTGCGAATGCCAATGATGTTGCGGTTGATGTCTTCGCTCACCGCGCTCTGCTCTTCCACCGCCGCCGCAATCTGCTGGCTCATGGCGGTAATCCGGGTCACCCGCTGGCTGATCCCGTCCAGCGCGGCAGCGGCGCGCTGGGCCTGGTCGACACTGGCCTCTACATGCTGGCTGCTTTGCGCCATCGCTTGCACCGCATCCCGGGCGCCGCCTTGCAGGGTGCTGATCATGCGCTGGATCTCATTGGTCGACTGCTGCGTACGCTGGGCCAGCCCGCGTACTTCATCGGCCACCACGGCGAATCCGCGTCCCTGTTCCCCGGCCCGTGCGGCTTCGATGGCGGCATTGAGCGCCAGCAGGTTGGTCTGTTCGGCAATCGCGCGGATCACCTCCAGCACCCCGGAAATGTCGCCACTGTGGCTTTCCAGTTGATGGATCACTTCGGTGGCCCGCGCCAGTTCCTGGGACAAGCACAGCACCGCGTCGCGGCTTTCATCCACCCGTTGGTGGCCTTCCCGGGTCTCGTTGCCGGCCTGGTCGGCGGCTTTCGAGGCCTGCAACGCGTGTTCGGCGACTTGCGCCACGCTTGCGGCCATTTGATTGATCGCGGCCGCGACCTGATCCGTCTGGGTCTGTTGGCCGAGGGTGCTGGTGTGGCTGCTGTCCAGTTGCTGCACCAAGGCGGCGGCATGCCCGGACAAGCGTTGCGAGGCGTCGCCAATACGGCCCACCACTGCGCCCACCTGAGCTTCCAGCATCTGCATGGCAAACTCGATGCGCCCGAACTCATCCTCGCGTCCGGTGTAGATCGCCTGGCTCAGCGGGTTGTCGGCAATCAACCGGGCTCGCTGGTTCAGCTGTGCCAAGGGCCGCAATAAACTGTGTACGCCCGCCACCCCCGCGGTGCACCCCGCCGTTACCGCCAGCAGTTGCCAGATCACCGGATAAGTGGCCAGGCCAAAGCCCAATGCCCAGGTGGCGGCGCAGGCTCCCAGCACCCAGGCCGACAATTTGAACGTCACACCCACCACGGGCAGCACCCGGCGGGTGCCGTCGCGCAGGCGGGTATAGGCGCGTTCAGCCCGTTGCACCCGCCGCGCATCGGGCTTGGTGCGTACCGACTGATACTCCACCATCACGCCGTCCCGGGTGACCGGCGTGGCATAGGCACTCACCCAGTAATGATCACCGTTCCTGCAGCGATTCTTCACCATGCCCATCCACGAGCGGCCGCTCCTCAACACCTGCCACATGTGGGCAAACGCAGCCGGTGGCATGTCCGGGTGGCGCAGCAGGTTATGGGGCGCGCCCAGCAACTCCTCACGGGTGTAGCCGCTGATGTCGATGAAGTCCTGGTTGGCGTAGGTAATTGCGCTGGTCAGGTCGGTGGTCGAGAGGATGTTGGCGTCGGGGGCAAAGTCCACATTTCGACCGGTGACCGGCAGATTGATCTTCATGGAAACGCGCGCTCGTGATTGTTGGTGGAGTCGGCAGGGCGTCGACTCTAAGCGCACCGGTTGGGCAAATACTGATCCAGCTCACGTTCTGAGCAATTAATTGGCCATTACGGCCTGGCGGGCAGTGCGTCAAGACGGTAGGGGCGGACGATGCGCTGGTATTCGCCATTCTGCATCAGCTGTTCAAGGGCATCGTTGAGTTCATTGCGCAAGCTGATGTCGGGCTTGCGCAGCGCAATCGCCACGCCGCTGCCCAGCAGTTCGGCGGAGACGGCGGGGCCGAGGAAGTCGAAGTCCTGGCCCTCGGCGGTGTCGAGCAGCGCCTCGCGGATTTCCACCATGCCTTGCAATGTGGCATCGATGTCACGTGCCAGCAGGCTGTGGACCAGTTCGTCATTGCGCCAGAACCCCTTGATGATTACGCCCTTCGGCGCCCACTTCGACAGGGCAAAGGCTTCGCGGTTGCTGCCCACCAATACTCCCACGCGCTTGCCCTTCAGCGACCGTGCAGTGGGCTTCAAACCGGATGTTCTGTGGGCCACCAGGCGCGTGTTGATCGGATACAGGTCAGCGGTGAAGTTCACCTGCTGGCGCCGTCTGGACGTAGGGGCCATGCCCATGATCGCGTCGAATTGCCGGGCTTCAAGGGCGGGAAAGTCTTCCACCAGCACTTGGTCGACCCAGATACACCGCACATTGAGCTGTATGCACAGGGCGTTGCCCAATTCGATGTTGAGTCCGACAAGCTGGCCGTGCTGATTGCGGCTTTGGAAGGGGGGGAATTGCGCAGCGACGGCGAAGCGAATTTCGCGCCGTGGTTGATCGCCGGCCGCGTCGATGGAGAACAAACCGCCTATCAGCGACAAGCACAGCGCAATACAGGTACGTATAGGAACCACGGGAACGTCCTTTTCCGGAAAACCAGCGTCACCACGCCCAGCCCCGTGAGAAAGAACCGGGGCAAGGTAGGGTCGTGCAAGCTTTCAAGAATTGGACGCAGGCCTACAAGGCGAAACTTCAGTAAATGTTGTAGGCACGGCTCGCCATTGCGAGGGAATTATTACCGCTCAGCGCTTGCCCATCGAACGACGGGTGCCAGGTGGCGCCATGCCCGGGCTCTTGGTGTGGCCGTTCTTGGCGCCGTTTTTGTACCACGGCTGGCCGGCGTTTTTCGCTCCGGCCAGTTCGCCCGGCTTGAACGGAAACTTGAATGCCGGGATCTCGGCCTTGGTTTCGCCTTCGACGCTGTCAGGGTTGGCCTGTGGGTCGATGTCGACCGCTTCAACAGCGGGTTGTGTCGGGGAATTCATGGTGGCTCCGGGGAGTACTGAAAATGACGCGGGCCCGACTTGCAGGCCACACCGCTGCGCAGTATACCTGCGCGCCTCGGATCTTTAACCACTGCTCGTACGAATGGTCGGACTTTACTGACGGCGCTGTCAGTTAGCAGTCACTTTGCTGACCCGGTTGGCGGGCTATAAAGAACCTTCATTCTTCCGATCCTTTGCCCTGGCGCCTCACCCCATGCACATTCAACGAAAACCTGCCTTGATCGTGGGCGTCCTCGTGGTACTGGCCGTTGTCGCCTGGGTGGTGACCCGCCCGGCCAAGACCAAACTGACCGCGCCCACGGCGATCCCGGTGCGGGTGATCAACGTCAAGGAGCAGGACATCCCGCGTTTTGTCAGCGGCATCGGCTCGGTGCTGTCGTTGCACAGTGTGGTGATTCGCCCGCAGATCGACGGCATTCTCACCAAATTGCTGGTCAAGGAAGGTCAACTGGTGAAGGCCGGCGACCTGCTCGCGACCATTGACGACCGCTCGATCCGCGCCAGCCTGGACCAGGCCAAGGCGCAACTGGGGGAAAGCCAGGCGCAACTGCAGGTCGCGCTGGTCAACCTCAAGCGCTACAAGGAACTGAGCATCGACGACGGCGTGTCCAAGCAGACTTATGACCAGCAGCAAGCCCTGGTCAACCAGCTCAAGGCCACGGCCCAAGGCAACCAGGCCGCCATCGACTCGGCCCAGGTGCAGCTTTCGTACACCCAGATTCGTTCGCCGGTGACCGGCCGTGTCGGGATTCGCACCGTGGATGAAGGCAACTTCCTGCGCATGAGCGACACCCAGGGCTTGTTCTCCGTGACCCAGATCGACCCCATTGCCGTGGAATTCTCCCTGCCGCAACAAATGCTGCCGACCCTGCAAGGCCTGATCGCCGCGCAACTGCCCGCCGACGTCAACGCCTACATGGGCGCCGACACCGACGGCCAGACCGGCGACCTGCTTGGTGAAGGCCGCCTCAGCCTGATCGACAACCAGATCAGCAGCACTACCGGCACCATCCGCGCCAAGGCCGAGTTCAGCAACGGCGCGCAAAAACTCTGGCCGGGGCAACTGGTGACGATCCGCATCCAGACCGCCCTGCACAAGAACGCGCTGGTGGTGCCGGTCACCGTGGTGCAGCGCGGCCTGGACTCGCACTTTGTGTACCGGGTCAACGGTGGCAAGGTCGACATCGTGCCGGTGCAGGTGGTGTATCAGGACAGCGACGTGAACATCCTCGAAGGCGTGCAGGCCGGTGATGTACTGGTCAGCGACGGCCAGTCGCGGCTCAAGGCCGGCGCACAGGTGGACGTGCTCAAGGAACCGACGCAGGTGATCCAGACCGTTGATGCCAAGGTGCAGCCATGAGTGGCAGTCGTTCGCCGTCGGCCTGGTGCGTCGACCACCCGGTCGCCACCTTGCTGTTGACCTTCGCCCTGGTGTTGCTCGGGATGATTGCCTTCCCGCGTCTGGCCATCGCCCCACTGCCGGAAGCGGAATTTCCGACGATCCAGGTCAGCGCCACGTTGCCCGGCGCCAGCCCGGACACCATGGCTTCATCCGTGGCCACCCCGCTGGAGGTGCAATTCAGCGCCATCCCCGGCATGACCCAGATGACCTCCAGCAGTGCCTTGGGCTCCAGCCTCCTGACCCTGCAGTTCACCCTCAACAAGAGCATCGACACCGCAGCGCAGGAAGTACAGGCGGCGATCAACACCGCGTCCGGCAAGCTGCCCAGTGACATGCCGAGCCTGCCGACCTGGAAGAAGGTCAACCCGGCGGACAGCCCGGTACTGATCCTCAGCGTCAGCTCCGACAGCATGCCCAGCACCGAGCTGAGCGACTACGTGGAAACCCTGCTGGCCCGTCAGATCAGCCAGATCGACGGCGTCGGCCAGATCAACATCACCGGCCAGCAACGCCCGGCCATCCGGGTACAGGCATCGCCCGACAAGCTCGCGGCCATCGGCCTGACCCTGGCGGACGTACGCCTGGCGATCCAGCAATCGAGCCTCAACCTGGCCAAGGGTGCGATCTACGGCGAGAACAGCGTGTCGACCCTGTCGACCAACGACCAGCTGTTTCATCCTGACGACTACGCCCAGTTGATCGTGTCCTACAAGAATGGGGCGCCGGTACAACTGCGCGACATTGCCAAAGTTATCAACGGTTCGGAAAACGCCTACGTGCAGGCCTGGTCCGGCGACACGCCCGGGGTCAACCTGGTGATCTCCCGCCAGCCCGGTGCGAACATCGTCGAGACCGTGGACCGCATTCAATCCGAGCTGCCACGCCTGCAAGCCATGCTGCCGGCCTCGGTGCAGGTCAGCGTGTTGACCGACCGCACCAAGACCATCCGCGCGTCCCTGCATGAAGTGGAAGTGACCCTGCTGATCGCGATCCTGCTGGTGGTGGCGGTGATGGCGTTGTTCCTGCGCCAGTTGTCCGCCACGTTGATTGTGTCCAGCGTGCTCGGCGTGTCGTTGGTAGCCAGTTTTGCCTTGATGTACCTGATGGGTTTCAGCTTGAACAACCTGACCCTGGTGGCGATCGTGATCGCCGTGGGGTTTGTGGTGGACGATGCCATCGTGGTGGTGGAGAACATTCACCGCCACCTGGAGGCGGGCCTCGACAAACGCGAGGCCGCGATCAAGGGCGCGGGGGAAATCGGCTTTACCGTGGTGTCCATCAGCTTCTCGCTGGTGGCGGCATTTATCCCGCTGCTGTTCATGGGCGGTGTGGTGGGGCGGTTGTTCAAGGAGTTTGCGCTGACGGCCACCTCGACCATCCTGATTTCGGTGGTGGTCTCGCTGACCCTGGCGCCGACCCTGGCCGCGTTGTTCATGCGCGCCCCGACCCATCACGCCCACGACAAGCCCGGCTTCAGCGAACGCCTGCTGGCCGGTTATGCGCGCAATCTGCGCCGTGCCCTGGCCCACCAACGCACCATGGCTGCGATCTTCATGGTGACCCTGGCCCTGGCCGTGGTCGGCTACGTGTTTATCCCCAAGGGCTTTTTCCCGGTACAAGACACCGGCTTCGTCCTCGGCACCAGCGAAGCGGCGGCCGACGTGTCGTTCCCGGACATGGTCGCCAAGCACAAGGCCCTCGCCGAGATCGTCAAGGACGACCCGGCGGTGGAAGCGTTTTCCCATTCGGTGGGCGTGACCGGCAGCAACCAGACCATCGCCAACGGCCGGTTCTGGATCGCCTTGAAAGATCGCGGGGATCGCGACGTGTCGGCCAGCCAGTTTATCGACCGCATCCGGCCGAAGCTGGCGAAGGTGCCGGGCATCGTCCTGTACCTGCGGGCCGGCCAGGACATCAACTTAAGCTCCGGCCCCAGCCGCGCCCAGTACCAGTACGTGCTCAAGAGCAATGACGGCCCCACGCTGAATACCTGGACCCAGCGCCTCACCGAAAAACTGCGGGCCAACCCGGCGTTCCGCGACCTGTCCAACGACTTGCAGCTGGGTGGCAGCATCACCCACATCAGCATCGACCGTCAGGCCGCCGCGCGGTTTGGCCTCACCGCCACCGATGTGGACCAGGCGCTGTACGACGCCTTCGGCCAGCGCCAGATCAACGAGTTCCAGACCGAGATCAACCAGTACCAGGTGGTGCTGGAGCTGGACACCCAACAACGCGGCAAGGCCGAAAGCCTGAACTACTTCTACCTGCGCTCGCCGCTGACCAACGAGATGGTGCCGCTGTCGGCCCTGGCCAAGGTCGACCCGCCTACGGTCGGGCCGTTGTCCATCAGCCATGACGGCATGTTCCCGGCGGCCAACCTGTCGTTCAACCTGGCGCCGGGCGTCGCGTTGGGGGATGCGGTGATCATGCTCAACCAGGCCAAGAATGAAATCGGCATGCCGACCACCATCATCGGCAACTTCCAGGGCGCGGCCCAGGCATTCCAGAGTTCGTTGGCCAGCCAGCCCTGGCTGATCCTCGCGGCACTGGTAGCGGTCTACATTATCCTGGGCGTGCTGTACGAGAGCTTCGTGCACCCGCTGACGATCATTTCCACCTTGCCGTCGGCGGGGTTGGGGGCGCTGATCATGTTGTCATTGATGGGCCAGGACTTTTCGATCATGGCCCTGATCGGCCTGGTGCTGCTGATCGGTATCGTGAAGAAGAACGGTATCCTGATGATCGACTTCGCCCTGGACGCCCAGCGCGTGCGCGGGCTGCCGCCCGAGGAGGCGATTTATGAGGCGTGTGTCACGCGGTTCCGGCCGATCATCATGACCACCCTGGCCGCGCTGCTGGGTGCGGTGCCGCTGATGCTGGGCTCCGGCCCCGGTGCGGAAATGCGCCAGCCGCTGGGTATCGCGGTGGTGGGCGGGTTGCTGGTGAGCCAGGCGCTGACGCTGTTCACCACGCCGGTCATATACTTGTACCTCGAGAAGTTTTTCCACAGACCCAAACCAGCTCCCCAGCTGGCAACCACACACTGAGGCTGAGGCCCCGTCCTGGAACAAAAGGCTCATGCGTGTACTGATTATTGAAGACGAAGAAAAAACCGCCGACTACCTGCACCGCGGGCTGACGGAGCAAGGCTATACCGTCGACGTCGCCCGTGAAGGCGTCGAAGGTTTGCACCTGGCCCTGGAGAACGATTACGCGGTGATCGTGCTCGACGTGATGCTGCCCGGCCTGGATGGCTTTGGCGTATTGCGCGCGCTGCGAGCGCGCAAGCAGACGCCGGTGATCATGCTCACCGCCCGTGAGCGTGTGGAAGACCGCATTCGCGGCCTGCGCGAAGGGGCGGACGATTACCTCGGCAAGCCGTTCTCGTTCCTCGAACTGGTGGCACGCCTGCAGGCCTTGACCCGTCGCAGCGGCGGGCACGAGCCGGTGCAGGTGACCATCGCCGACCTGTGGATCGACCTGATCAGCCGCAAGGCCAGTCGCAACGGGGTTCGCCTGGACCTGACCGCCAAGGAGTTCTCGCTGCTCAGCGTTTTGGCCCGGCGCCAGGGTGAAATCCTGTCCAAGACCTCGATTGCGGAAATGGTCTGGGACATCAATTTCGACAGCGACGCCAACGTGGTGGAAGTGGCGATCAAACGCCTGCGGGCCAAGCTCGACGGGCCGTTCGAACAGAAACTGCTGCACACCATTCGCGGCATGGGTTACGTGCTGGAGAACCGCAGTGTCGGCTAACTCGATCGCCCTGCGCCTGAGCGGCATGTTCACCCTGGTGGCGCTGCTGATCTTCCTGTTGATCGGCGGCGCGCTGTACCAGCAGGTGGACAAAGGCCTGGGCCTGTTGCCCGGTGCCGAGCTGGATGCGCGTTACAGCGTGCTGGAGTCCTCGGTGAATCGCTTCGGTACGCCGGACCATTGGGCCAAGATCACCGCCAAGCTCAAGCTGCTGGGGGAGGAAGACAAGCGCATCCGTTTCTGGGTGGTGAGCAGCGACCCCACCTACGAATATGGCAACCCGGACGCGCAGATTCGCGCCTTCGCCGAAGGCCCGACCGGCAAGCGTGATTTGCACCTGCCAGGCCATCATCATCCGTTCAAAGTGCTGGTCAGCCAGTTCCCGGCCAAGGACCAGCGCCCGCCGCTGCGCTTCATGATCGCCGTCGACACCGAGAATTTCCGCGCCACCCAACATCAACTGTTGGTGGCGCTGATCGGCCTGGCATTTGTCGGCGTGGTATTGGCCTCGCTGCTGGGGTTCTGGGTGGCGCGTATCGGCCTCAAGCCGCTGATCAAGCTGTCGGATGAAGCGCAGAAACTCGCGCCGCCGAAACTCTCCGGGCGCCTGCAATTGTCGCCGTTGCCGCCGGAGCTGAAGCAGTTCGTCAACTCCTTCAACTCGACCCTGGACCGGGTGGAGCAAGCGTACTCGCGCCTGGAGTCGTTCAACGCCGACGTGGCCCATGAGCTGCGCTCGCCGTTGACCAACCTGATTGGCCAGACCCAGGTGGCGCTGACCCGCGGGCGTTCGGCCGAGCATTATTTCGAGGTGCTGCAATCGAACCTCGAAGAGCTGGAGCGGCTGCGTTCGATCATCAACGACATGCTGTTTCTGGCCAGCGCCGACCAGGGCAGCAAGGCCACCAAGCTGATCACCAGTTCACTGGCGGATGAAGTGGCAACCACCCTGGATTACCTGGACTTCATCCTCGAAGACGCCCAGGTGCAGGTGCGGGTGAGCGGTGATGCCCAGGTGCAGATCGAGAAGGCGCATCTGCGCCGGGCGCTGATCAACCTGTTGAGCAATGCGGTGCAGCACACGGCGCCGGGGCAGGTGATCGAGGTGAAGATCGAAGTGCTGGAGGATCACGTGGCGATCGGGGTGACCAACCCGGGCGATGAGATTGCCAGCGAGCATCTGCCTCGGTTGTTCGAGCGGTTCTATCGGGTGGACGCGTCCCGCAGCAACAGCGGGGCGAATCACGGATTGGGGCTGGCGATCGTCAAGGCGATCGCGCTGATGCACGGCGGGGATGTGTTTGTGCGCAGCGAGGCCGGCGGCAACACCTTTGGCATTACGCTGCCGGTGTAGCGGCTGACCACCCTCAGTTACTCAGTCGTACCCCGCCCAGACTGCCGCTCAGTTCATAGGCCGCCAGTTCCGCCTGATGCGCGGCCATGATCTCCGGCAAGGAGCTGCGCAGGTATTCCACCCACGTCTTGATCTTCGCATCCAGGTACTGGCGCGACGGGTAGATGGCGTACAGGTTGAGTTCCTGGGAGCGATAGTTGGGCATCACCCGCACCAGCGTGCCGTTGCGCAGACCTTCAATCGCCGCATACACCGGCAACAGGCCAACGCCCATGCCGCTGGTGATCGCGGTTTTCATCGCATCCGCCGAGTTCACCAGGAACGGTGAGCTGTTGATCGCGACGCTTTCCTGGCCTTCAGGGCCATTGAACGACCATTTATCCAGCTGGATCACCGGGCTTACCAGGCGCAGGCACGCGTGGTTGAGCAGGTCGCTGGGCCGTTGCGCGCAGCCGTTGGCCTTGACGTAAGCCGGCGAGGCACAGGCGATGCTGTAAGTTATCCCCAGGCGTTGCGAGACAAACCCCGAATCCGGCAGCTCGCTGGCCAGCACGATGGACACGTCGTAGCCCTCGTCCAGCAAGTCTGGCACGCGGTTGGCCATGGTCAGGTCAAAGGTCACGTCCGGGTGGGTGCGGCGGTAGCGGGCAATCGCGTCGATCACGAAGTGCTGGCCGATGCCGGTCATGGTGTGCACTTTCAGCTGGCCGGCGGGGCGGGCGTGGGCGTCGCTGGCTTCGGCCTCGGCTTCTTCGACGTAGGCCAGGATCTGCTCGCAACGCAGCAAATAGCGCTTGCCGGCCTCGGTCAGGGCGATACGGCGGGTGGTGCGGTTGAGCAAACGGGTTTGCAGATGGGCCTCAAGGTTGGAGACCGCGCGCGAGACGTTGGCAGTGGTGGTATCCAGTTGCACGGCGGCGGCGGTGAAGCTGCCGGCTTCGGCCACACAACTGAAGGCGCGCATGTTTTGCAAAGTGTCCATGGGGTGCTCTCTGGGAGATGGCAAATTGTGACACGAAGTTTCTTTTTTTTGCAGAGCGAATAATGAACCTACGAACGGATTATCGCCTGAACGGTAACAAAGATTCACAAGAATCCCACCTTATCGCCATCCAGCCCGCCCCTTAGAATTGCGCCACCTTCCCCGCAACACCCTCTCAGGAATTCGCAGCAGTGCCGCGTCGCATCAGCAGAGAGCTGAAGACTCTCAGTGTTTGGGCCTTATCGTTAGCAATCAGCGGCTGCATCGGAACCGGAGGAGTTGCCCCCCAAGGGCAGTCACTCATCGCCAACACATTGGCCACCGACGAAGCGATCAAAACCGCTGCCCAGGACGCCCACTGGCCCACTGCGCAATGGTGGCAAGCCTACGGCGACCCGCAACTCAACCACTGGATCGACCTCGCCGTGCAAGGCAGCCCGAGCATGGCCATGGCCGCCGCTCGCGTGCGGGAAGCCCGGGCCATGGCCGGCATCGCCGAGTCGGCCGAGTCGTTGCAGGTCAATGGCGACGCCACGCTCAAGCGCCACAACTGGCCCAGCGACCAATTCTATGGCCCGGGCGCGCTGGACAATTCCACCACCTGGGACAACAACGCTTCCCTGGGCTTGAGCTATGCCCTCGACCTCTGGGGCCGCGAAAGCAATGCCACCGAGCGTGCCGTGGACATGGCCCACATGAGCGCCGCCGAAGCCCGCCAGGCCCAGCTTGAATTGCAGAGCAACGTGGTGCGCGCCTATATCCAGTTGTCGTTGCACTTCGCCCAGCGGGACATCGTGGCCGCGACCCTGGCCCAGCAGCAACAGATCCTCGACCTTGCGCAAAAGCGCCTGAATGGCGGGATCGGCACCCACTTCGAAGTCAGCCAGGCCGAGACGCCGTTGCCGGAAACCCATAGGCAACTGGACGCCCTGGATGAAGCCATCGCCCTGAGCCGCAACCAGCTGGCTGCGCTGGCGGGCAAGGGGCCGGGGGCGGGCGCGCAATTGCAGCGGCCGACCTTGTCCCTCGCGGCACCGCTGAAATTGCCCTCGCGCTTGCCCGCCGAACTGCTCGGCCAGCGCCCGGACGTGGTTGCCAGCCGCTGGCAAGTGGCGGCCCAGGCCCGTGGCATTGATGTGGCCCACGCCGGTTTCTACCCCAACGTCGACCTGGTGGGCAGCCTCGGCTACGTCGCCACCGGCGGCGGGATGCTCAGTTTCCTCACGGGCAAAAAGCTCAACTACACCGCTGGCCCGGCCATCAGCCTGCCGATCTTCGACGGTGGCCGCCTGCGCTCGCAACTGGGTGAAGCCAGCGCCGGCTACGACATCGCCGTCGCGCACTACAACCAGACCCTGGTCAATGCGCTCAAGGGCATCAGCGACCAGTTGATCCGCCGCGAGTCGATGGACAAGCAACAGGCGTTCGCCGCCGAATCCGTAGCCTCGGCGCAGAAAACCTACGACATCGCGATGATCGCCTACCAGCGCGGCCTCACCGACTACCTCAACGTGCTGAACGCCCAGAGCCTGTTGTTCCGCCAGCAGCAGGTGCAGCAACAGGTCCAGGCCGCGCGCCTGAGTGCCCACGCCGAACTGGTGACCGCGTTGGGCGGTGGCCTCGGTGCCGGCAGCGACGTGCCGCAAGACAGCAAGACTCTCCCGAGCAAGACCCCGGCGGCCCTCGCCGTGTTTGATCACTGAGTAGGACGCAATGACTCCCTTGCCTGCACCGCTGCGCTGGTTGCACGCCCTTGAGTGGCGCCGTGGTTTTTTCGACTGGGCACGCAGTGATGGCGTGACCTGGGTGTATATCTTCAAGGTACTGATCGCGGCGTTCCTGACGCTGTGGCTGGCCATGCGCCTGGAATTGCCGCAGCCGCGCACCGCGATGATCACCGTATTTATTGTGATGCAGCCGCAAAGCGGGCAGGTATTTGCCAAGAGTTTCTACCGCTTCCTTGGCACCCTGGCGGGCTCGGCGGTGATGGTGTTTCTCATCGCCCTGTTTGCGCAGAACACCGAGCTGTTCCTGGGTTCGCTGGCGATCTGGGTCGGCATCTGCACCGCCGGCGCGACCCGCAATCGCAACTTTCGCGCCTACGGGTTTGTGCTGGCCGGCTACACCGCGGCGATGGTTGGCTTGCCGGCCCTGGCCCATCCGGATGGCGCCTTTATGGCGGCGGTGTGGCGGGTCCTGGAAATCTCGTTGGGGATTGTCTGCTCCACGCTGGTCAGTGCCGCGATCCTGCCGCAAACCGCCAGTGCTGCGATGCGCAACGCCCTGTACCAACGCTTCGGTGTGTTCGCGTTATTTGTCACCGATGGCCTGCGTGGTCGCAGCGAGCGCGAAGGGTTTGAGCGCAGCAACGTGCGTTTTATCGCCGAAGCCGTGGGCCTGGAAGGACTGCGCAGCATCACCGTGTTCGAAGACCCGCACATGCGTCGGCGCAATGGCCGGCTGACGCGGTTGAACAGCGAGTTCATGGGCATCACTACCCGCTTCAATGCCTTGCACCAACTGCTGGAACGCCTGCGCAGCCAAGAGGCCGATCACGTGGTGGCCGCTATCAAGCCAGGCCTGCAAGACCTCGCGGAATTGCTCGACGGCTTCTCCGGTCGCGCCCTCACCAGCCCCGACGCCGCGCGCCTGGTCAGCCAACTGACCGCCTACAAGGAAGGCCTGCCCGCCAAGGTGCGCAGCCTGCGGGCGAGCTTTCAGGAAAGCGCGCCCAGTGACGCCGAGCAGCTGGATTTTCACACCGCCTACGAGCTGCTGTACCGCTTCGTCGACGAGTTGCACAGCTACGCACAAACCCACGCGTCCCTGGCCGACCACAGCCATGAGCGCGAACACTGGGACGAGCCCTACACCCCGAAAACCAACTGGCTGGCCTGCGCCGCCTCGGGGATTCGCGCCTCGTTCATCCTAGTCGTGCTCGGCAGTTACTGGGTGGCCACGGCGTGGCCCAGCGGCGCCACCATGACCCTGATCGCCGCCGCGACGGTGGGCTTGTCCGCCGCCACGCCGAACCCCAAGCGCATGGCGTTTCAAATGGCCTGCGGCACCTTGATCGGGGCGCTGGTGGGCTTTGTCGAGATGTTCTTCGTGTTCCCCTGGATCGACGGGTTCCCGCTGCTGTGCGTGATGCTCGCGCCGGTGATCATCTTCGGCTCGTTCCTGGCCTCGCGCCCGCAATACGCGGGAGTCGGCGTCGGGTTGCTGATCTTCTTCAGCACCGGCTCGGTGCCAGACAACCTCACGATCTACAACCCCTACACCTTCATCAACGACTACATCGCGATGGTCATCGGCATGCTGGTGTGTGCGGCGGCGGGGGCAATCATCCTGCCGCCCAACAGCCGCTGGTTGTGGCGCCGGCTGGAGCAGGATTTGCGCGAGCAAGTAGTGTTCGCCATCAGCGGCAAGCTCAAGGGCCTGGCGTCGGGTTTCGAAAGCCGCACCCGCGACTTGCTGCACCAGGCCTACGGCTTCGCCGCCGGGCAACCCCAGGTGCAACGCAACCTGCTGCGCTGGATGTTCGTGGTGCTGGAAGTCGGCCACGCGATTATCGAGTTGCGCAAGGAGCAGGCAATCCTGCCGGTGCACCCGGCGTATGCCGAATCCCAACCGTGGCGCCAGGCGATCCGGGTGATGGGCCGCTCATTGGTGCGACTGTTCCTGCAACCCAGCGCCAGCAATCTGGAACGCAGCCTGGTCGCCGTGGACCATGCCATCAGCCGGGTGCAGGCCACCGACGAACCTTTCGCCCCGCACTTCGACACCTCGGCCCTGCGCCGGGTGAAAAGCTACCTGCACTTTATCCGCACCTCATTGCTGGACCCGCAATCACCCCTGGCTGCCCTCAAGCCTGAAGGACCCGCTCATGCCTCGTGAAATCGCCTTCCACGGCGTGTACATGCCCACCATGACCCTGATGTTTCTGATCGCGGCGGGGTTGGCCTGGGCCCTGGACCGGTTCCTGGCCGGCTTCGACCTGTACCGTTTTTTCTGGCACCCGGCGTTGCTGCGCCTGAGCCTGTTCGCTTGCTTGTTCGGCGCCCTGGCGTTGACCGTCTACCGTTGAGAATGCCCCGATGAAAAAGTTTTTCAGCCTGCTCGCGACCTTGCTGGTACTGGCCCTGGCGATCTGGATTGGCCGCACGTTGTGGGTGCATTACATGGAAACTCCCTGGACCCGCGATGGCCGGGTGCGCGCCGACATCATCAACGTCGCCGCTGACGTCACCGGCGAGGTGGTCAATGTCCCGGTGCGTGACAACCAACTGGTGAAGAAGGGTGACCTGCTGATGCAGATCGACCCCGAGCACTACCAGATAGCCGTCAAGCAGGCGCAATCGCTGGTGGCGTCCCGCAAGGCCACCTGGGAAATGCGCAAGGTCAACGCCCACCGCCGCGCCGACCTCGATGCCCTGGTGATCTCCAAGGAAAACCGTGACGACGCCAGCAACATCGCCGACTCGGCCCTGGCGGATTACCAACATGCGCTGGCGCAACTGGAAGCGGCCGAGCTGAACCTCAAACGCACCCAGGTGCTGGCGGCGGTGGACGGCTACGTCACCAACCTCAACGTGCACCGCGGCGACTACGCGCGCATCGGCGAGGCGAAGATGGCGGTGGTGGATATGAACTCGTTCTGGGTGTACGGCTTCTTTGAGGAGACCAAGCTGCCCCACGTCAAAGTCGGTGATACAGCCGACATGCAACTGATGAGCGGCGAAACCCTCAAGGGCCACGTGGAAAGCATCTCGCGCGGGATCTACGACCGCGACAACCCGGAGAGCCGCGAGCTGATCGCCGATGTGAACCCGACGTTCAACTGGGTGCGCCTGGCCCAGCGGGTGCCGGTGCGGATTCACATCGATGAAGTGCCGGAGGGTGTGCTGTTGGCGGCGGGTATCACCTGCACCGTGATCGTCAACCAAACACAGAATTAATTGTGGGAGCTGGCTTGCCTGCGATGGCGGTGCATCAGTCAGAGAAGTATTGGCTGATACTCCGCTATCGCAGGCAAGCCAGCTCCTACCGTTGATCTTCATCGTTTGTGAAATCAGGCTTGTAAAAATGTCTCGTGTAAGTGGCGCCACAGCAGGGCGCCGCTGGCCTGCTTTTCAAACACCACGGTCGAACGCCGATCGGTTTGTGCGCCGCTGCCGTCCACCTGCTGCTCGCGATAACTTAACGTCGCACCACGGGCGTGTCGGTCAATCCCGGCAAATTCGCTGAGGCTGATCCTGAACCCGGGCCGCTTGCCACCGGCCTGGCTGAACAGCTGGTTGAGCAGCGCAAAATCCAGCTGCTTGCCCGCCGGGGTGATCATGGAAAAGTCCGGGGAAAAGCGCGCAAGCAAAGTCTCCAGTGTGCCCTCGGGTGCGGTCCCGGCAAACCATTGTTCGATCTCGACATGGGCCTGGATCACTTCATCAAAAAAGTCGCGGTAATCAATCATCATGTGGGCTCGCTGGCAGGGTGAAGCAGTGTGCGTACCTTGGATGCATCCAGGCACAGTACTGCAATCAGGGGAAACAGGGTCAACGCTGCGGCAATCGCAAAGGTCGCGGTGAAGGAGTCCAGCGCGGCCAGCACGGCACTGAGCAACGCTGCCCCGAGGCAAAAACTCAGTTGCCGATTGATGTTCCACAAGGCGCTGGCGTGGCCCATGCGTTCGGCCGGAATATCGAGAAAGGCCAGGGTTTGCGCGGTGCTGCTGCACAGGCTGCCGCCCAGGCCCATCAGGGTGTAGGCGAGCACCACGACAGGCGGGTGGGGTTCGATCAGCAACAGGATGCCGATGGATTGCAGCACCATGCCCGCCAGCAGCAACGGCCGGGGCCCGCAACGATTGAACAGTTTTTTGCTCAGGGCAATGGCCACCCCCGAGGCCAGCGCCCAAGGCAGCATCAGCGCGCCGATGTGGCTGGCGGTAAATCCCAGGCCGTGCAGGTAAAGAATCGCCACCAGGCTGGTGCCGATAAAGACGCCCGGGATGAACAGGTAAACCAGCATCGCCACCCGCAGCAGCGGACGACGGATCTGCCCCAGCACCGCGCCGAGGTCCACGGGCGGGCGGGTGGAAGAGGGTGTGTCTGCCTCCAGCCAGCGCAAGGTCAACGTCAGGGTGATCAGTGCCAGCGGCAGGTTGGCGAAAAAGATCCAGCGCCACGACACGCTGTCCACCACCAAACCGCCCAGTGCTGGCGACAGTGCTGGGACCAGCAGCGCCACGAACATGACTTTGGCTGTCAGTTGGCTGCGTTGTGCCGGCGGAAAATGCCGATAGGCCAGGGCCTGGCCCACCGGGATCAACAAGCCGCCGCCCAGGCCTTGCAGCAGGCGCCAGCCGATCAGCGCTTCAATCGATGCGGCCTGGCCCACCAGCACCGAGGCGAGGCCGAACAACAACAGGCTGACGGCAATCAAGCGCCGCTCACCCAGCAGTGCCGCCAGCCACACGCTCAGGGGAATCACCACGGTCAGGCCGAGCATATAGGCGTTGCCGATCCACGCCAGTTGGGTGACCGAGGCCTGCAATTCGCGGGCGATGTCCGGGTAGGCGATGGTGGCGACAAACATGTTCACCAGGTCCAGGGCGAAGCCCAGTAGAAAGATCCAGGTGACTTTCGAGCGGTAGGTCATGGCGCGGTTCCTGCGTTGGATGGCGGCAGGGTAGGCGCGTGCGGGCACTTGGGAAACAGCGGTTTGACTGTTAGCTTGTCAAAAATATTTTGACAATGGAGGGCGTGGACAATGGTCAGCCTGGATCGATTCGACACCTTCAAGGCCGTGGTCGAGGCCGGATCGTTGACCGCAGCCGCTGATTTCCTGGGGCAGACGCGGGCCGTGGTGAGCTTCAACCTCAAGCGCCTGGAGGCCGAGCTGGGTGTCACCCTGTTAACCCGCAGTACGCGCCAACTGGCGCTGACCGATGCCGGTGAGCGCTTTTACCTGCGCTGCACGCGGATGCTGGAAGAGGCGCGGCTGGCGGTGGAGGAAGCCCGTTCGGAACACAGCCAGCTCAAGGGCACGCTACGGATCACCACCACTGTCGAGTACGGATTGGCCGTGGTGGTGCCGGTGCTGGAAACCTTTCGCGGCCTGCACCCGGAATTGAACGTTCAGTTATCCACATCCTCCAGTCATGCCGACCTGATCTCCGAGCGGTTCGATGTCGCTATCCGGCTGGGGCGCATGCTCGATTCGAATCATCGGGCGGTGCAGCTGTCGAGCTACGAGATTTTTGCCGTGGCCGCGCCGGGTTTCGCCGGGGTCACCACCCTGGATGAACTGGAGCAACTGCCCAAGCTCGGGCATGGACGGTTGACGGAATTGGCGGTGGTCGACCCGGCGGGCCTGGAGCACCTGTATCGCCCGGGGCCCGGCAAGGCCTCACTGGTTGCCGACAGCGCCGCGATCCTGCAGGCATTCGCCGTGCGCGGGCATGGCGTGGCGATCCTGCCCCAATGGCTGGTGCAGGACGACCTCGATGCAGGGCGTTTGGTGCGGCTGCTGCCGGGCTATCGGTTTGCGCCACAGGGGGTGTATGCGCTGTACCCGGACACCCGGCACCTGCCGCTGAAAGTGCGGGCCTTCATTGATTTCATGAAAGGCTGATCCGTCGAGGAGTCGCAAACCTTGTGGCGAGGGAGCAAGCTCCCTCGCCACAAGTCAGCGGTGCTGCTATTACAAGGTTCCGCTTAGGCCAAAGCGTTTTTTCAGGACCGTCTCCAGCAACCCCTTGGGCAACAACGCCGCCATCCACGGCAGTGCCTGGCAGCCATTACCCGAGCGCAACAGGCGCGGCGGTGTGCTCTGTTGTACGGCCTTGAGCACATCGGCAGCGAACTTGCTGGCGGGCGTAGGCCGATCCTGGGAAGCCTTGGCCCGGGCGCGGATGCTTTCACGCAGCGGCCACCAGGGCGATTGCTCATTGATCAACAGCTCGGCCTGGGTGCCGGCGTTTTTCGCAAAGCTGGTATCGATGGCGCCCGGTTGCACTTCCATCACGCGCACGCCAAACGGTGCCAGCTCCATGCGCAACGCATCGCTCAAGGCATGCACCGCCGCTTTTGAAGCGCAGTACGCACCGGCAAACGGCGTGACCAGCACCCCCGAGACACTGCCGATATTCACCACCAACCCTTTGCGCTGGCGCAGGGCCGGGAACAGCGCCTGCGTCACCCCGACCACTGAAAACACATTGGTCTGGAACTGCTGCTGCATCGCCTGGGTGCCGCCGTCGAGCAACGGGCCCATGGCGCCGTAGCCGGCGTTGTTGATCAGTACGTCCAGCGCGCCGATCTGCCCGGCCAAGTGCGCCAGTGCAGCGCTGTCGTTGACGTCCAGTTGCACGGCGTTAAAGCCGGCGGCGCTGAGTGTTGCAACATCCTCGGTGCGCCGGGCACTGGCCCACACGTCAAAGCCCGCGTGTTTGAAGGCATCCGCCAGGGCACGGCCAATGCCACTGGAACACCCGGTAATGAGTACGTTGGGCATGAATCAATCCTTTGTCAGGGTTAGTCGGAAAAGCTGCCTTGCAAATGCTCGGCGCGAAATTCCAGGGTTTGCGGGCGGTAGCCGGGGCGCAGCGGCGGCACCGGCAGGCAGTCTTCCCAGGTGGCGCCGGCCTGCAGTTCACCGGGGCCGCGATAGCGCGGGGCAGCGTACACGTTGTCCGCCAGGTTGACCGTATCGCCCGGCGCATAGGCCGCGATGCGCCAGCGCAGTTCGGTCAGCGGCACGTTGTTGCCGTTGTTCAGGGTGAGTTTGAGCGGACGGTCCGCCGGGCACTCTTTAGGGGCGTACACGGTACGTAGCTCCAGGCGTGCCAATTGCTGGGCCTCGCGGTTGTCCAGCCACACCACCCACATCGCTACCAGGCCCAGGCCGACGGCGGCCGCGAGGGAAACCGGCAAGGCCCGGGCCGGGTAGCGCAGCAGAAGGATTAGCCAGGTAATGACCAGCAGAACACCGATGAACACGATAAAACCCTCGCTTGCCATGAGCGTTCATCGTAGCTGAGCTCGGGGGCCAAGCCTATTCACTTACCGTAACGTATTGCACTTTTCCCACAGGAACCCGCCGCCTCTCTTACACCACTGATTGATTCATCATCGGAGCGATATCACTTTTAAAAGGGCAATGGACTGACTCCCTTAATGACAGGGTCCATTCAATGATCGTTAAGCGTCACACCCACTATCATCCTGATCTTCCCCCTCCATCTGATTCATCCAACCAGCCATCCTCTGGGAGCGAGGCGCCAGGCCCTGGAGCACCGGCGCCATTTTCTGGCCTCCCTGCCATTGGTACGCCAGCCATACCCGTCGTGCGGAGCATTCATCCGGCCACGGTCGCCGAGTATGTTTTTGGCAAGCCTGCTTCTGCTCCGCAGGGCTTCCTCGGCCAGCACGATGCACTCAACATTAAAATCAACCGGTTGATCAGCCAGCAGCCCACCTATGAACAATTTGTGCAGGAGTATCACGAGTACGTTGCCAAGACGCCTGGCGCCGTGGGAGAAATCGGGGAGCTGTTTGCCAACGCCGTCACTCGGTACTGGACGTCTCCCCGCCCCAACGAAAAAGATCCGAGCCCACCTCAAGATCAATTGATCAACCTGCACCGGGAAATGCTTTCCACCCAGGCGGCTTTGCGCCTGGAGGACGGTACCCTGAGCCCGGCGAGCAAAGCCCTGATCGACAAGGCGTTCCGCTATCCCACGTTGGCCGCCCGGGAAAGCGCTTTCCCCGACGGTGCGCGGCCTGGCGTTTACCCGATCACGGTGGATGACAACACGCCAAACGGCGCGCGGCTGGCCGGAGCCTTCATGATTACCTCCACAGATGGTTCCTGGAAGACACAACCTCACTGGCCCAACGGTAACAAAAACATCAAGGCTGACGAAGGTAACGGCCCTGTGGTGCTTTACACCCCCGGCGAAGGGTTTGAGGAGTTTGCGACCCCGGCCCAACTGCAAGCGGCGCTGGCCCAACGCATTGACCAGGGAGGTATCCCCGCAGCGCTCCTGTCGGAAAGTCTGCCGTTGTCGGTGGAAAAACTGCGCAAGCCTTTGCGCGGGGATGACCTGACGCTCAGTTTCGCGCCCACTTCAGGGGATGTGATAGCAGAGGCCGTCCCTCAGCTTTTGGAGCGGCAAAAAGCCGAGCTGAGCGCCTTGACTCACTCAGACACCAGCGACATGGACGGCCCCCAAATCGCCCAGGCCATGAACAATGCCGCCAATTGGTCGTCTCAAATGGACAGCAGCAATGCCATGCTTGCCCGGGGTGAAAAGCTCGAAGATAAACAACAGCCGCCATGGTTGAAAAACCTGTCCCCCATGAACGCGGGGCAATATCAATACCTGGACACGAGCGAGCACCAATCCCTCCAGAACCTGGTGCCGTTATTGGAAGAAATTCCCTCGCTGCAGCGTTTTGCCAATCAGCAACTGAACGCCGCGCTGCAGAAAAAATACCCGACGGCGAATTTTGACCCGGACAAGATCGTGGTGACCACCACCACGCAATCCAAAGTGCATACCGGTCGGCCCGGCGCCTACGTTCCACGCAATGTCAGCAGCCACCAAAGTTCTTTGACTGAGCTGGCCTTGAAAAACCCTACTGCCTGGCCTGCCGCAGACAGTCACCAGTATTCTTCCGTGGCATTCGCCGCACCGTTGACCGACGCCTCGGGCAAGCCGGTACTGGGGGCAGACGGAAATCCCGTGGTCTTGGGAACTGCAGAGCTCAAGGCGTTGGTCAATGAGCTGGACGTGGGCGGCAACTACATCCAGCTTCTCAAGACGCGAATGGCGCCCGACGCTCAGACCGGAGAACCGGGGAAACTGCGTTCCGCGTGGAAAGCCAACCTGTCCGATGTGATGAACAAGCAGGCGTTTCTGGGGGAATTGAACCCGCAGGCTTATCCACAGGGATCCCCGGCATCCGAGTGGGTCCAGACCGTGCTCGATTTTCCGGACCCGGCCACCCGGCCCCAGGTGGATGGAAAAAACATCGTCGCCAACACCGTCAGTCACCATGGCCAGGCGCTCCAGGGTGTCATCGCCATTGGCAATGGCGAGGCCGGGCCGCTGGTGTTGTATACCCCTGATGCGCCTGACGGCATGTCCTTTCGACAAGTTGCCAACCAGGCTGCCCTGGAGGCGCTTTTCGAGCAGCCGGAATGGAAAGCCTATGCCCGAAGCAAAACGTCGCCGCTCAATCCGGACAGCCTGGGGGCTGTCATCCAGGACTATCGAGACGGCGACGTCATCAAAAACCTCAAGCGTGTGGGCAAGGCGAACGAGCTGACAAGCAATGCGTACCTCAAACCTATTCAGGGTGACTTTCAGGACGCACTGTACAAACAGCTGACGGAGATACTGCTCGATAAGGCGGATCTCGGTTCTGTCAGCTCCGCCGAGGTGGCCAAGGAGTCGGCCTACAACAAGACGATGTTCGGTATCGAGATCGCCACCCAGTTCATGGACCTCTTGCCGGTGATTGGAAAGGGCATTTCGACTGCCGTCAGGCTCACCAGATCCGGGCTGAGGGTCATCAGGGCGCCTGGCCAATCCATCGTGAGGGTGCTCGACAAACCCAACCGACTTGCCATGATCTATAGCCGTTACGGCGGCGGAGTGAAGACTGGTGATACGGCCAGTCCGATTCTGCGCCCGGTCCTGCAGCCGTCGCTGGCAGCCAGGGTCATGCCGCTGACACCCTCGGAAATAGCGGGTCAAGGTAGGGGCGCAACGCGCACGTTGCCAGACATCAGTGCCTATTCCGTACCTGAGAACGTGCTCGACGGCCGTACGATGAGGGGCGATGGTACTTATCAACTCGGGGAGCAGTTCTATGTGCGTTACACCGACGGTACCGGCGTCAGCAAGCCGTATGAAATCAGCCCGGTTTACAAAGTCGAAAGCGGATACGTTCGAGTCATTGACCCGCAAACCAAAAAGACCGTGGCGTTCCTGCAGTCGGCAGGTGAGGGGCAATGGCGGCTGAACAGGATGCTGGGTGGTGCGGGGGGAGAAGGCAGTCAAGGGGTCAAACGCCCAGCGACTCTCGATATACAGCCGGCCTCTTCCAATGCCTCAAAAAGACCTAGAACGCCCGAAGCCTTTCCAGGTGAAAAAGCCGAGCTGGAGGCTCCCGTCAAAGGCGAGAACGTGTATTACCACTACACGGGGAACAACGCGTCGGCTTCCATCAATGCCGACTGGCATTTGCAGTCGTCCTCTAAAGATCTGAAAGGGCAACCTTTACCCCGTGGCCAGGGCCGGCATTACTTTACGGACCTGAGGCCTGAAGATACGAACCAGGCTGAGATATCCCGGACGATCTTTGGTCGGCGTCCCGGCGGTAATACCCAGGATAAAATGACGCAATACTACGAGATCAATACATCGGGCCTGACGGTAATGCCAACTGAAAATCCGCACATTTTTTACGTGGATACAAAGTTCGCCATTCCCTTGAAGTACCGGGACGGCAATGGCAACCCAGTTAATCGAATCATTAAAAAGGGCCCGTTCGGCTGAGGTCAGGGCGGTATGCAAGCAGCCCGTCACTGACTGCGGATAGGGGACGCAGTCAGTGACGGGCGCTTGTTTTTCCGCGGTGTTACTGCGCGATGGTTTTCACCGACACGCCACGCTCGATCGGCGTAGACCGACCGTAGATATCTTCAAAGCGCTCGATATCGTCTTCACCCAGGTAGCTGCCGGACTGCACCTCGATAATCTCCAAGGGAATCTTGCCCGGGTTGCGCAAGCGGTGCACCGAGGCGATCGGGATGTAGGTGGACTGGTTTTCGGTGAGCAGGAACACGTTCTCGTCACAGGTGACTTCGGCGGTGCCGCTGACCACGATCCAGTGTTCGGCGCGGTGGTGGTGCATCTGCAACGACAGGCACGCGCCCGGCTTGACCGAGATGTGCTTGACCTGGAAGCGGCCGCCCATGTCCACCGAGTCATACGAGCCCCACGGACGGTAGACCTCGCAGTGGTTCTGAGTTTCGCTGCGGCCCTGTTCGTTGAGGGTATTGACCATCTGCTTGACGCCCTGGACCTTGTCCTTGTGGGCAATCATCATCGCGTCCTTGGTTTCCACCACCACGATGTTTTCCAGGCCGATCACCGACACCAGTTTGCCGTTGCCGTGGATCATGCAGTTCTTGCTGTCCTGGATCACCACGTCGCCCTTGCTGACGTTGCCGTTGGCGTCTTTTTCATTCACGTCCCACAGCGATGCCCAGCAACCCACGTCGCTCCAGCCGGCGGTCAATGGCACCACGCAGGCCAGCTGGGTTTTTTCCATCACCGCATAGTCGATGGAATTGTCCGGGCAGCAGGCGAAGGTGGACTCGTCGATGTCGATGGTGTCGGCGGTGTGGTTGCTGCGTTCCAGGGTCAGCATGCACGTGTCGTAGATGTCCGGGTCGTGCTTTTTCAGCTCCTCGAGGAAGCGGCTGGCGCGGAACAGGAACATGCCGCTGTTCCAGAAATAACCCCCGCTTTTGACGAACTCGGCGGCGCGTTTTTCATCCGGTTTTTCCACGAACTGCTGCACGCGGCTGACGCCTTCGGGCAGCAGCGAATCGTTGGTCGACTTGATATAGCCATAGCCGGTTTCCGGACGGGTGGCCGGTACGCCGAACAGCACCATCTCGCCGCGCTCGGCGGCCACGGTGGCCAGGGCCAGGGCGCGTTGCAGGGCTTTCTGGTCGTCCAGCACGTGGTCGGCGGGCAGTACCAGCATCAGCTCGTCACGGCCTTCGTTGACCAGCATCATCGCGGTCAGGGCCACAGCCGGCGCGGTGTTGCGGCCGAACGGTTCCATCAGGATGCGCTGGGTGTCCAGTTTGCGGGCGGCGAGTTGCTCGTTGACGATAAAGCGGTGGTCTTTGTTGCAGACCACGATGGGCGCATCCATGCCTTCGAATACCAGGCGCTCCAGGGTTTGCTGGAATAAGGTGTGCTCGGAGGTCAGGGCCAGGAACTGCTTGGGAAACTGTTTGCGGGAAAGCGGCCAAAGACGTGAGCCGCTACCACCGGAAAGGATTACTGGGATCATGTGTTTCTCCTTGAATCGATATGGGTCAGAGCTACGAAGGTTTGTCGTTTCACTCTTGTTTTTGTCCGGGCCTGAGTTGAAATGCTGACAATGTGGGAGCTGGCTTGCCTGCGATGGCACCTTCAAGACCGCCATCGCAGGCAAGCCAGCTCCCACAAGGAGCGTGTCAACTCAGATAAATCATTAGCGAGTCGACACGGGGCGTTTCACCCACACTGGCGACAGGTTGGCGCCGGTGCCGGTGACGTACAGCACCGCGGCCTCGCCACGCTCCAGGGCCACGGGCTTTACGTCGCCGACTTTCTTGTCGCCTTCATACAAGGCCAGGCTGACCTTCACCGGGTTGATCTCGCGCTCGCCACGGCCTTTGGCGGCTACGGCCTGGACCACGTCGGTCTTGCCGTCGGCGGTTTTCAGGGTCAGCGACTTGTCACTGAGGTTCTGCACGCGCACCAGGGATTTCTGCTTGTTCTTGAACGGCGGTTCTTCGATCAGTTGCGGCTGGCCGCTGCCACTGCTGACCAGGGTGTAGTAGTGGTCGGCGGCGAGCTTGACCGGCAGGGTCTGGCTGCCGACCTTGGCGCTGTAGTCACCGCCTGGCATGAAGCTGAAGTCACTGCTGGCCAGCGGTGCAACCTCGTTGAGGTTGGTGCTGCCGACGGTGGCGCTGACTTCCTGGTTGCTGGCGTTGTACACCCGCACAAAGCTCGAGCCTTTTGGCGCGACGGGGCCGTAGAGGGCGGCATCGCCACCGGCGAAGGCAGACATCGAAACAACGCTCATGCCGGCGACGAGAGCAAAAGTTTTTGCGAGGTTAGTAGTGAAAGTCATGTGAGTTACCTCTCTTTCAGTTTTGCGCCCGGTCGGGCGTCTCGGATTTTGGTGTATTGATAGCCATGTTCTGTTGGCGCATACCGGCTTGTTTGAGCTGCGCAACCCACTGCGGGTCGGCGTCGCCGATTTCGTTGTTCACGGGCAGATAACGTTCAGGAAACTCCCAGATCAGCACCTGTGGCGGGCTGTTCTTGAAGTCGTCGCTTTTCAGGTAGCTGAGCATCGGCAGGATCGGGCCGTGGCCGTCTTCGGAGTAGTTGATGACGTCGCTGCCCAGGGCTTGCTTCAGCGCGCCGACAAAGTTCCAGTTCGGGTTGGCGCTGTAGCTGGTGCCCACCAGGGCCACCGGGGTTTCGCTGTCGCTGAACAGCGCGTCGTCGCCCTTGGTCTCAGCCAGGTGAGTCACGCGTTTTTGCAGCGGCTCCTTGGGCGGCATCAGGTTTTCGAACAGTGGGTCCAGGGGCAGGAACAGGCGCAGGTCACCCTTGTGCGGTTCGGTCTTCTCGGCTTCGGTGACAAAGCGTTGAGGCTCGCCGCTCAGGGGCGTTTTATTCGCAATCGTCCTGGCCAGCTCTTTGGCCGCCACTTCAGCGCCGTCCGGGGTCCAGTGGGTGTCGGTGCGCAGGAACACCTGCTGGCCGTGCAGCTTGGCCTGTTGCAGCGGGCCCATCAGGTCGGGGGCGACGATCTTGTCGGCGGCCATGCGGGCATGGAAGTCCTGGTAGAGACCGGCGTGGATGCTGGCCGGTTGCACTTCACCCAGGTGTTCCGGGTACAGGCGCACCTTGGCCGGCACGATCGCCATCACCAGTTGGATGCCCTGGGCCTTGAGCTTCTGGCGCACGCCTTCCACCAGGGCGTAGTTGCCCTGCAGGTTCTGGTCTTCGTTGACGATGGGGTTGAATTCCTCGTCGCTGTACAACCAGTGGTCGCGGCCAATCACCACGCCGGGGCGGCCTTCATTGAACAGCTTGTAGTCCAGCGCTGCCCAGAGGTTGGTGCCCAGGCGCTTGATCGGGAACTGGTCGTCGTAATGGGTCTCGACGGCCTTGGTCCAGCGACCGTTGAGCACGGTGGCGTCGGGGTTGGTGCTGAAGCCCAGGAAACTGCGCATCGACCAGGCGCCCAACGCCAGCAGCACGGCGAGGAACAAGGCGATGTAGAGGACGCGTAATGAACGGGTCATGGTCGGCTCCCTCAGAACTGGAAGTAAAGGAACGGCGAGAAGCTCTGCGCCGAAAGTTTGAGAATCGATGCCACGAACAGCAGCAGCACTGCAGCGCGCATGGCGTAGCGTGGCCAGGTGGCGCTCCAGTAGGCCGGTTGCACGGTGGCCTCGGTGCCCACGGTGTAGCCGGGCTCATGGATGCTGCCCGGGTTGTCGCCGGGTACCGCCTTGATCAAGCCAGGCTGGGCAGTGGCCGGGCCATCGGCCTGGGTATTGACTGCAGGCTTGGTTTTTTCCGGTGGGCGGTTGCTGTAGAAGTCCCGCAGACCGAAGAACGCTAGGGTTGCGTACGCCACCACCAGGGTTGCCACTTGCAGGCCGGTGAGGCTGGCGCGGTTGAGTTCCGACAGCGACCATTCGCCGAAGCTGAACATCGCGCCGTACATGCGACCGGCCACGTGCAGGTTTTCCGAGCGGAAGATCACCCAGCCCATCACCACCAGCAGGAAGGTGAAGGCCCAGCGCACGACGTTGAAACTGCGCGGTGCGGTGTTGAGGCCGATGGCTTTTTCAATCGCCAGCCACATGCCGTGCCAGGCGCCCCACACGATGTAGGTGATGTTCGCACCGTGCCACAGGCCCCCCAGGAGCATGGTCAGGAACAGGTTGCGGTAGGTGGTCAGCGTGCCTTTACGGTTGCCGCCCAGGGTGATGTACAGGTAGTCACGCAGCCAGGTGGACAGGCTGATGTGCCAGCGCCGCCAGAACTCGGTGATCGACTGGCTGATGTACGGCTGCTTGAAGTTTTCCATGAAGCGGAAACCCATCATCAAGCCCAGACCGATCGCCATGTCGCTGTAGCCGGAGAAGTCGAAGTACAGCTGCGCGGTGTAGGCCAGCGCGCCGAGCCAGGCGTCTCCCGTTGTCGGGTTTTGCAGGGCGAAGCAATGGTCGGCGACCACCGCCAGGGTGTCGGCGATGAACACCTTCTTGATGAAACCCTGCATGAATCGCGTGCAGCCCTCGGAGAATTTATCCAGGGTGTGGGTGCGGTTGTTGAACTGGTCGGCCAGGTCGCGAAAGCGCAACACGGGGCCGGCAATCAGGTGCGGGAAGATCGCCACGAACGCCGCAAAGTCGATCAGGTTGCGGGTGGCCGGCGTGTCGCCGCGGTACACGTCGATGATGTAGCTGATGGACTCGAAGATGTAGAACGAGATCCCGATCGGCAACAGCACGTGGGTGAGGATAAAGGGCTCCAGGCCCGCCGACTTCATCATCAGGTTGATGCTGTCGACGCCGAAGTTGGCGTACTTGAAGTAGCCGAGAATGCACAGGTCGACCGCCACGCCCAACAGCAGCCAGCGCTGGGCCGGCTTGGTGCGCACGCCTGCCGCACCGACCTTGAGGCCGATCCAGTAGTTCCACAGCGTCACGGCGGCGAACAGCGCCAGGAAGTCCACTCGCCACCAGGCGTAGAACACATAGCTGGCAATCAGCAGCAGCAGATTGCGATAGCGTTGCCCGCTCAAGTAGTACAAGCCGAGGAAGATCGGCAAGAACAGAAACAGGAACACATTGGACGAGAAAACCATCCCGATCTCTCCATGTTTAACCAACAGTCAAGGGCCAACGGCCCCCCCAAACCCCCCACGAATCTGGGAGGGTGTACGCGTTCAGTGTGTCGGCTCATGTGGGAGTCGGGCTTGCCCGCGATGGGATCAACTCGGTTTGTCTGAATTACCGAGGTGTCTGCATCGCAGGCAAGCCAGCTCCCACATAAAGCCAGCTCCCACATTTGGACCGAGTCCAGGTGTGGGAGCTTTGTATCAGCTGCCTTTGTTGCCTTTTTCGTGCGTCGGGTCGTAGACCTTGGTCAGGTCACCCCCGAGGCGGAACGTCTTGAACGGTTGCATCCCGTGCTTGCGCTCGATCACATCCGGCGCGCAGGTATAGAGGGTGCAGAAGGGCTCAAGCCAGGCAAATTTCATGTCTTCCTTGAGGTCCTTCATGTCCTGTTCCTTGCCGTTCTTCTTCTCGAAGATTTCCGGGTCTTTCACCCCGGCCAGCACGTTGTCACCCAGGCGTTTCAACGCGCCGTTGTTTTCCTGGCGCAGGTCAACACCGTTGACCAGGGCGAAGCTGGCGATCATCGCCAGCGGCGGCAGCGCGTAGTTGTGGTAGGACAAGGCCCGTTGCTGACGCTTCAATTCGTTGGGCAGGAAGCCTTGGGCATCCACCTGATTGGCGCCGACCTTGTATTCCTTCACAGCCCAGTCAAACAGGTCGCGGCGGTTGGTGGCGATGGACGTCGCCATCACCGACCAGGCAGCCCAGTAGGAGTGGTTGTTGGTTTTATCCAGCGGCAGGTTGTCCCAGTCGCTTACCACCTGGTCGGCCATCTTGCTGAACCAGGCTTCGATCAACTGCGACTCCTGCTGGTGGTTGGCCAGCGGGTGGGAGTCGGAGAACTTCAGGCGCACATAGGCCGAAGCCATGCTGCCCAGGGCCCATTTGCGCATGGACTTGCCGGTGTGGTTGAAGTCCTTGGACATCAACGCATCCGCCTTGGCCCAACTGGTGAGCCAGTTCAGCGTGCATTCCAGCTGCTCCGGGCGGCCGTCGCGCATGAACTGCATCACGCGCTTGCTGGTGTCTTTTTCCAGCTTGGTGATGTCGGCGGTGCTGTCGCGAAAGGCTTTTTCGGACTGCACGTTAAGGGTCGAGCGGGCTTTGTCCGAACCTTCGTACTTGCTGCGAAATTGCAGCGAGCCGGTATACGGCGCCGGCATGGCGTCGCAGTCATTCTTGAAGTCGCCGGTCTTGAACGCTTCCACCGGGGCGAAATAACCCTGGGGTGGACGCAGTGGCGCGGCGGCGTTGACTGAACCGGCAAACATCGCCAGGCCCAGCAGCGTTGGAATCAATAACTTCTGCATAAGTAACCTCATTGCCCCGTTGAAGCAGTCTGTTGACCACCGGCAGGGAATACGTTGCGTGTGCAAATTTTCGCTTCAACCCTCGAAGCGGCCTGGCCCGCTTCGGGGCCCTGCACTTCCACGGCCAGCAGGTTTTGCGTGGCCCAGTCTTCGTCGGTGCGCAGTTCGAAGGCGAAACGCCCGTCTGTATCGGATGTTTCGGGTTTCTCGATCTTGATGTCCTCGTGGCGCCCGTTCATGTACCAGAGGGTGGCTTGCAGGGTTTTCACCGAAGGGTCGGCGAAGCGGATGTCGACCTGATGGCTGGAGTTGCGCAGGTCTTTGTTCGAACTGTTAACCAGCAATTCGTTCTTGCCGGGTTTCAACGTGGCGCTGGCACTCATCTGCGCGGTCTTGCCTTCGCAGCCGTTGTCCAGCAGCGCCATCATCTGGCGGTAGATGGTTTCCTGGTCGAGGCGGTACAGCGGCGAGAATTCCCAGATCAGAATCTTCGGCGGGGTTTTCTGGAATTCTTCGCTGCCCAGGTACTGGATCATCGAACCTTCCAGGCCACCGCCGGGGAAGGCGACGTTGAGGATGTCGGCACCGATTTCCTGTTCCAGGAAGCCGGCGAAGTTGTAGTTCTTGCCGCTGTGGCTGGTGCCCACGAGGGTGATCTGCGGGTTGCCGGAATCACCGAACAGGTCGCCGTCGCCCGCTTCACCCTTGGGCTCGGTGGTGAACTGGTCCATGTACTGGATCGCGTAGCTGGTGCCGCACAGTTGCCCGGCCATGTTGTGCAGGGTGCCGGTCTTGCCCATGCGCCCGGACCGTTTGGTCTCGAATTCACGCTGCGGGATACCGGCGAATTCCGGCATCGCGCGTACTTTGGCGCCGACGATTTTTGCGGTGCGCTGGGCGCCGTACGGTGTCCAGTGTTGGTCGCCGCGGAAGTAGAAATCGTGGGCCGGCAACTCGTCGGGCAGTTGCTCGTTGGTCAACGGCGACAGGTCCGGCACCACGTAGCCCATCTTGGCGAAGCGGCCGAGCATGGTCTTGTAATTGCCCAGGGCCTTGTCGAAATCGAACTTGGCTTTCTCTTCGGGGTTGAGCTTGTTGCGGTTCACCAGGCCACGGGTTGGCTGGTACACCACCACCAGTTCCACGCCCTTGCTCTTGAACGCATCGTGCAACTGCTGCATGCGTTTGTAGCCGGCGGGGCTGGTGTCGAATTCAGTGCGCAGGTCTTCCTGGGTCCGGAACAGCCAGTCGCCCTGGGCTTGCACCAGGGTGGTGAAGTTCTGCTGGTAGCGCGTGGTGTAGTTCTTCGCGTCGTGGGCGGCCGGGCACAGGCTGCAGCACGGTTCGGCGCTGAATTTCGGCGCCTGGACTTCGTCGGCGCGCACGCCCTGGCTGGCCGCGAGCAGGCCGAGGGTCAAACCCGAAAGGCTGAGCAGTTTGATCATGTGTCGGTGCATAAAGGTCATCCTCAGTCCTGCATTTCGGTCTGGCGTTCGACAGGGTCGATCAGCACGGCTTTTTTCTGGCGTACCAGCAAGTCGAGAATCTCTTCCTGGCGATCGCCGAGGACGCCCGAGAAGCTGATGCCACTGGATTTGGTCGGCGCAAGCATCGACACGCGGTACAGCTCGACGCTCAACGGCGAGTCGATGGACAGCGGCCCGCTGCCGTTGGCGGCCAGCTCACCGCCCACCACGATCAGCGAGACCTTGGTGTCGAACGGGTCGAGGGCGATGTCGCGGTCGGTGTCGGTCAGATCCTTGATGTGGCCGTACACGCCGGTCAGCCCGTTGGCCATGGCCACGTTCTCGTACAGGCGAATGTTCACGCTGTTACGCACGCGGATGCCGTGGCGACGGTTGCTGATCACCTTGTTGCCCCACAGCAGGTTATCGCCGCTCTCGTAGAGGGTGATGCCGTCGGTGTGGTTGCGGTAGATCTCGTTGTCGGCGATCAGGTTGTTGACGCTGTTACGGTCGATCACCAGGCCCGAGAGCTTGTTGTCGAAGCTGCGGTTGTTGAAGATGAAGCTGTCGTTCACTTCCCGGGAAATGATGATGCCGTGCTTCTTCTTCGTGCCGTAGACGGTGTTGTCGGTGATGATCAAACCGTGGGAACGGTCATGGGGGTCAATGCCGTAGACGATGTTGTCTTTGTAGGTATTGCCCTTGAGCACAAAGCCGGTGGTTTCGTAGCAGTAGAAGCCGTACCACATGTCCGAGAATTCGGAGTCGACGATCCAGCCCGTCGGCTCGGGGCGCTTGAGCACCTTGGCCATGTTCGGCGTGTACTGGGAAATACTCACGCCGTAAGACTTACTGTTGGCGTAGCCGAAGCTGGCCATCTTGCTGTTGGCGATGTAGGTCTCGGTGCCGCCCCAGGCCAGCAGGAACGGGCGGAATTCCTTGGGCGACTGGAAGGTCGCCGGGCCGTTGGTCTTCTCGCGCCAGCCGGTGATTCTGGTGTCGCGCACAAACAGCTGGCCGTCGTTGATCAGGAACGAACCGGCTTCCTGGGACAGGCGCAACTCCTGGGTCTGCTTGTCGATTTCGAGGATGCCTTTACGGCCCACCACGATCGGCAACTTGGCCAGGAACACCCCCGGCGAGGTTTCGCTGAAGTACTGCTTGGGCACTTTCTTCAGCAGGTCCTTGAGGTTCATGTAGCCGTCGTCGACGAAGATCGCCTGGGGAATGCCGTGCTGGCGCACCACCCATTCGGCCATCTTGTTGTCGCCGCCGATGAAGTCCTTCAGGGCGTCTTCCTGCATCATCCGGCGGATGCTGATCTTGCCGGGTTTCGTACGCACGATTTTCTTCGCGATATTCGCTGCGGTGTAGCCGGACACATCCGGCAGCGCCGGCTTGGCCATCTCCAGCGGCGCGGTCGGCGGGCTGGAGATGGTGTAGGTCTTGGCCTGTTGCAGCTCTTTGGCGATGGTCGGCGCCTTGACCTGCTGCGCGACATCGGCGAAGGCCGAAGTGCTGGCCAGCAGCATGGCTGCGACCAGCAGGCTGACCGAGCCTTTGAGGGCTTGAGGGTTCATTGCGCAGGCTCCCATCAGAACTTCCAGATCACGTCGACAAAGGCGCGATGCATGTACGAGTCGACCTGGCTGCCGTAGGCGTCGCCCGGCTTGAACACACCGGCACGGAAGCGCACCAGGGCCGACGGTTCGTCGATCGACTGGCTGAGCCCGGCCGGCAGCAGGCCTTTCTTGAAGTACTTGGTGACCACCAGGTCCATCTCCTGGCCCAGGTCTTTCTTGCCGTCTTCAAGCGGCAGGGAAGTGCTGGACAGGATCGCGCCGGTCACGTCATCGGTGTTGTTCTGCACGGCATCGATGCCGTTGCTGCCCACCGGCTTGTTGCCGTCGACGCGCCAGAACTTGTGGTACACGAGGCTGGCGTCATAGTCCTCACGCAGCTGCCAGGAACCGAACAGGCTCATGGACTGCATGTTGTTCATTTCGCCACGGAACGCTTCGCCGAAACGGTGGACGCGGGACTGGGTACCGGTCCAGTTCGAACGGTTGCTTTGCAGGCCGTTCTGCTCGTATTCGGCACTCGCGCGGGAGTAGGCGGCGCCCACTTGCCACTGCGGGTCGAGGCGCAGGCGCACCCCCAGGTCGGTGGCCCAGCCATTCACGTCATCGCTGCGCTTGGCGTTGGCGGGGCGGGTGCCGTCGGCGTTCAAGGCGTTGACCGTATCGCGGTCGCCCTGCATGCCGGTGACGCTCGCCCAGTAGTTGACGGTGTTGGTGTTGCGCCAGTTGTAGGCGTCGCTGTTGGCTTCGATGCCGAGCCAGGTCAGGTCGCCGTTCTCGCGTTTGTCCAGCGAGTCGGTGGCCACGCCCGGTTGCGGGTAGTCGAGCTTGCCGTCGTCATGGGTGTGGTGCGCGCGCAGGCCGATCCACTGGCCTGGCGTCCACTGATAGGCGGCGTCGGCGTACAGGTGCTGACGGTCCTTGTCCTTGGGCGACAGTTCCTTGAGGTCGGTGCGGTATTCGCTGAACCGCTCGGCGACGCCGACATTGGCCTTGAGCAAGGTGGTGTCGAAGGTCCAGTTCAGCGCTTCGATATTGGTGTCGCGCCATTGGCCGTCGTCATTGCGCAGGCGTTGGCGACCCAGCTTGAGGATCTCGCCGGGGTAGGGCGTGAAGCCGCCGTAGGCGACCCAGAACTCGCGCATCGCCAGGTAGTTTTTCTTGCTCTTGCGGTCGTCATTACTGGTCTGCTGGGTGGCGTCATCGGAGGACTGTTGCAGGGTGTCGGTCTCGATGATGTCGCTGGACGTCACCGCCTGGCCCATGGCGTAGGCGCTCCAGTTGCCGCTTTCGCCGTAGATCCACGGGCGCAGGTCGAGGCCGATGCCGTTGACGTCGCCGCCTTTCTGGGTGCCCAGGTCGCGGTCATCTTCGGACTGGCCGGTGACTTTCACTTCCAGGCCGAAGTTCTTGGCTTCGGTCAGCGCGGCCAGGGTCGGGCACGACCACAGCAGGGCGAAGGTCAGGCCGATGCCGGCCTTGACGAATGGATTGAGCTTCATAGGGATTCCTCGCCGTCTTCTTCTTGCAGGGCGTGCAATTGCAGCGTGCTTTGGGCCAGGGTGCCGCGCACGGCCAGTTCCTGTTGCACCAGGCGTTGGCCTTCGGCGCGTTGCTCCGGGGTCAGCGGGGCTTCGAGCTGGGTCGCCAGGTCGTTGGCTTCCGGCGTGTCCTGGGCCTTGGCCAGCTGGCTGAAGACATAGGCGTTAAGCGGGTCGGGCTTGGTGCCCTTGCCTTGGGAAAACAGTTGGGCGATCGCAAAGTCGGCGCTGTTCTGGCCGTTGCGTGCAGCGGTCAGCAAATGGTCCAGGGCCTTTTGCGAATAGACCTTGCCCAGGTAGCCTCGGCGGTAGATCTGGCCGAGGTAGTAATCGGCGGCGACTTCGCGGCCGACGGCTTTCTGGAAGTGTTCTTCGGCGGCCTTGGCGTCAGCCGGGACCCACTTGCCTTCGTAGTAGAGCTTGCCCAGCAGCAGTTCGGCGCGGGGCTGGTCGGCGGCGCGGCCGTTGTCCAGGTACTTCATCATCTGGTCGACGTCGCCCAGTTCCGGGAAGTCGTAGAGCAGTTGCGCCAGGCTGACCCAGGACGCCGGGTAGCCCGGGGCGATTTTTTCCAGCAGGGCCTGGGCGGTTTTTTCGTCGGTCTTGCCCAGGGTGGCGTCACCCAGTACACGAGCGACGCTGTCGACCCGTTGGGCGGTGACGGTGCCACGGCTGTAGCCTGCTTCCATCTGCTTGAGCAGTTCGGCCTGTTTTTCCGGCTCGGCTTTTTTCTGATAGACCGTGGCCAGTTCGACGTAGCAGATATCGGTGGTGTTCAGCGCGGCCTTGCAGATGCTTTCCACTTCGTCCAGATGCTGGTCGTAGGTGTCCTGGGTGCGATACAGCAGCACCTGGGCCAGGCCGGCTTCCGGGTAACCCGAGGCGCGCCATTTGCTGATCTGCTGCTGGGCGTTGATGTTCGGGAAACTGTGGGGGTATTGCAGGTACAGCATCGCCAGCGGAATCAGGGTGTTGCCTTCGCCATTGGCAAAGGCTTTTTTCAACAGGCCTTCGGCTTCATGGTGCTCGGCTTCGGTGGCGCCGGGCTTGGCCACCAGCAGGCGACCCAGGCGTGCCTGGGCGCGGGGCGAGGTGTCGGCGGCCGCGCGGTACGTGGCTTCGGCCTGCTTGATCTGCTCGGGGTCGCGGGTACCGACCTGGATATCCGCCAGGCCCACCTGGGCCTCGCTGTAGCCCAGGTCTGCCAGTTGCTGGTAGTTCTGCTGCGCGGTGACGGTGTCGCCGCGCTTCAAGGCTTCGTTGGCCAGGCGTTGGTCGGGCAGGCCGGCGCAGCCGGCGAGGCTCACGGCCAGGGCCAGGGCACAATACGCCAAGGCAGCGTGGGACCTGCTTTGGGTGGGAGCTGGCTTGCCTGCGATGCCGATGTTGGATTCACCACCGTCATCGCGGGCAAGCCCGGCTCCCACATTGGCCAGCGCTGTTTTTAGAATAGGGTTCACAGGCATGTCCTCGCTTACAGACCGTGAGCCATGGCTTTGTCGATCAGCCAGTTCAGGGATGGGCCACGGTCGCTGGTCACTTCAACCGGGCGACCGGCGTAGGTGCTGTCCAGCGGGGCATCGGGTTTGATCTGCACGCGGATGTCGGAGGACATTTCAGTGCTGTTGAGGCTGGTGCTGCTGACGATGGTGCCGGTGCGCACTTGCTCTTCGTCCGCCACCTGGAAGTTCACACGGGTGCCCGGGCGAACATCGGCAAACTGGCGATAGGAGAAGCGTGCGTCAACGTTGGCCTGGCTGCCGCGTGGCACCAGTTGGAAGATCACGTCGCCCTTGCTGGCGTACTGGCCGTCGGCGACCAATTGCTGGGCCACGACGCAGTCGCACGGGGAGGTGAGGGTGCCGGTCATTTGCTTGCCGAACAGCTCCTCCACCTTGGCCGGTTGCAGCTGGTCTTCGTCCAGGTGGCCCTTGAGCACATCGAGCATGCTGGTGCTGAAGGTCGCCAGTGGTGCACCTTTGGCAGCGACCGCGTCATCTTTGATCAGGCTCTGCACGGTGCCGTCGCGCGGCATGGTCACGTTCATCCCGGGCACGCTCACCAGGGCGGAAGTGGCGTGGCTGACGAAGTACATGCCATATACCGATTTCACCACGAAGCCGAATGCGACCAGGCCCACCACGAAGATCCCGAGGCTGAAGGTCACGGCCCGCAGACGGCCGCCCACGCTCATGTTGCTGCCACCGTCCTTGACCTTGCGCGCCTTGGTGAAGTTGTCGCGTTGCAGGGTCGCCAGCACGTCGCCCATGGTCACGATGTCGCCGGCCAGGTGCGAGGTGATCAGGTGGCGCAGGGTGGAGATGTCTTGTGCATCAAGGTTCTGGAACTGGCAACCGGTGCGGCCGGTCTGGCGGTCGTAGGAGCGAATCTGCAGCTCCACGTCCATCGCCAGGCCCAGGTTATCGATCACGAACTGCAGGCGACCCTTGTGCACGTCACCGACTTTCAGCGGCTGCTGCGGGGCGTTGAACGCCAGGCCGCCGGCAGACAGGTCGATGACCCGCACTTCCATCGGCGTATGGTCGGCGCCGAAGAAGCGCAGCTTGGCCGGGATTTTTACCCGGGCATGTTGGCGCTGGGCTTCGGATTCATGGACGACGTTGGCATTTACTGGAGCATTCATTGGGCTGTTCATCAGGTGTAGTTCCTAGTTAATTCAGGCTTGGCAGGGTCAAACCATCATCAGCAACACGGCGACGAAAATGCTGCCGGCGGAGAAGGTCATGGTCCGAGACGACCAGGTGTTGAACCAACGTTGAAAGCTGGCCAAATCGCGGGTCAGTTTGGTGTCCTGGCGTGTCCAGGACTGTTGATCAAGGCGGAAGAACACGTAGATCTTCACCAGCGCGCCCATGATCTGGTTGTAATAGAGAATCACCGGGTAAGCCGGGCCGATCCGGTGACCGGAGCACGACAGCAGCAGGGTCAGGATCAGGCGGGTGATGCCGATCCACAGCAGGTACGCGAGGATGAACGCGCCGCCGTATTTGAAGGTGGCGATGATCGCCACGGTCAGGCCCAGCAGGGAGGTCCACATCGACACGCGCTGGTCGAACAGCACGATGCTGGTGAACAGGCCCAGGCGTCGCATACCCAGGCCCAGGGCCCGTGAGTTCTGGCGCAGGTTGTTGCCGTACCAGCGGAACATCAGTTTGCGGCTGGCCTTGATGAAGCTCTTTTCCGGCGGGTGTTCCACGGTGTGGATCGCGGCATCCGGCACGTAGAAGGTGTCGTAGCCCAGGCGCATCAGGCTGAACCAGCTGGACTTGTCATCGCCGGTCAAAAACTTGAAGCGGCCCAGGCGCCAGTGTTGCAGGGAGTCGCTTTCAACGTCGGCGATAAAGCCCGGGTCGGTGACGACGTTGGCGCGGAACACCGACATGCGGCCGGTCATGGTCAGCACGCGCTTGGACAAGGCCATGGAGCACATGTTGATGTGGCGCTGGGCGAAGCGCAGCTTGTGCCATTCGCTCATGATGTAGCCGCCGCGCACTTCGCAGAACTCGTTGGTGGTCAAGCCGCCGACGTTGCCGAACAGCTGGAACCACGGCACGGTCTTGCGCACGACGCCTTCGGCAAGCACGGTGTCGCCATCGATCACGGCCACCACGGCGCGGTCGTCCGGCAGGTGGCGCGAGATGGCGCGAAAACCGAAGGCCAGGCCGTCACGCTTGCCGGTACCGGCGATGCGCACGAAGTCCAGCTTGACGTGGTCGGGCGGGTTCATCCTGGCCCACAGGCTCTTGACCAGCAGCTCATCGGACATTTCCACCAGGGAGCACACCACCGTGGTGGGGAAGCCACATTCGATGGCTTCGCGGATCACCGAGCTGTAGACCTGGGCCGTGGTCAGCGCGTCGATCCGAAAGCTTGTCACCATCAGGAATACGTGGGACGGGTCTGCCGCCTTGCCCAGCTTGCGCACTTTGCGCCGCAGGTGCGGGTAGACCACGTACAAAAACAGCATGCCGCGAAAGAAATGCGTAGCACCCATCGAGTAGCGCCAGATACCGACGGCGCCAATCAGGAAAATAAAATTCTTCGACTCGGAGTCGAACGTACTCGCCGGCAACAGCAGGGCGAGACCCATCAGCAGGCTGAGGAACAACAACCAGCCGGCAGATTGGAGCAGTACGTGTTTTAACTTGGACATAGGCGTCATCCGCAGGTGAAGGAGGCTTCAAGCTGCAAGCGCTGGGGGTCAGGACGCTTGCAGCTCGAAACTTGCCGTTGCTGTTACCAGCAAATGCCTTCGGTACGACCGGTCACGCTGGTGGCCTTGGACATGAAGCCCACCAGGTCGACCACTTGCTTGCCGTGGGGCGCGTTATGCGCCAGGGCACGGAACTTCTCATCGCGGTTGCCCAGGATGATCACGTCGGAGTTGTTGATCACTTCGTCGAAGTCCGAGTTGAGCAGGGACGAGACGTGCGGGATCTTGCCTTCGATGTAGTCCTTGTTGGCGCCGTGCACACGGGCGTATTCGACGTTGCTGTCGTAGATGCTCAGGTCGAAACCCTTGCCGATCAGCATCTCGGCCAGTTCCACCAGCGGGCTTTCGCGCAGGTCATCGGTGCCGGCCTTGAAGCTCAGGCCCAGCAAGGCGACTTTGCGTTTGTCGTGGCTGGAGACGATGTCAAAGGCGTTCTGCACCTGGGACTCGTTGCTGCGCATCAGCGAGTTGAGCAGCGGCGCTTCCACGTCCAGGGAGCTGGCGCGGTAGGTCAGGGCGCGCACGTCTTTGGGCAGGCACGAGCCGCCGAAGGCGAAGCCCGGGCGCATGTAGTACTGGGACAGGTTGAGGGTCTTGTCCTGGCAGACCACTTCCATCACTTCGCGACCGTCGACGCCGACGGCCTTGGCGATGTTGCCGATCTCGTTGGCGAAGGTGACTTTGGTCGCATGCCAGACGTTGCAGGTGTACTTGATCATCTCGGCGACGGCGATGTCCTTGCGGATGATCGGGGCGTCGAGCTCTTCGTACAGCGACTGCAGGACATCGCCGGAGGCTTTGTCGAATTCACCGATGACGGTCATCGGCGGCAGGTCGTAGTCGGCGATGGCGGTGCTTTCACGCAGGAACTCAGGGTTCACCGCGACGCCGAAGTCGACGCCGGCCTTCTTGCCGGAGCAGTCTTCGAGAATCGGGATCACCACATTGGCCACAGTGCCTGGCAGCACGGTGCTGCGCACGACGATGGTGTGGCGGGTGGTCTTGTCACGCAGAACAAAACCGATCTCGCGGCACACCGATTCGATGTAGTTGAGTTCCAGGTCGCCGTTCTTCTTGCTCGGCGTACCGACGCAAATCATCGACAGATCGGTATCACGGATTGCTTCGGCGAAATTGGTGGTGCCGCGCAGTCGGCCGGTCTGAATACCCTGGCTCAACAGTTCGCCCAGACCCGGTTCAACGATGGGCGATTTGCCTGCGTTGATCAGGTCGATCTTTTCCTTGGAGATGTCTACGCCAACGACCTCATGGCCCCGTGCAGACAGGCAACCGGCACATACGGCGCCGACGTAACCCAAACCAAATATGCTGATGCGCATCGAATTTACCTCATTGTTAATCGTGCCACTAGATGGCCGGAGTTCATGTTTTGAAGCGTCACCCAGGCACTGGAAAGTGCGACGAGTAAACGTCGATATATCCAGTGCAGGCATACTAAAAGTCGAGTGACTAACTAATGCACTCAAGTTGTGCGCAACTTGGCCTTATTGTTGGGGCTTGCCCTGAAATGCAGCCAGCCTTCCTGGGGAAGGGCCTGGCGCCAGTGCCGCAAGGCGTTGAAAGAGGGATTTAGCCCTTATGTATCAACGGCTTGGGTTGTCTCACTGACCCATACAGGTGAGCTCAGCCTTGGCCTTGTCGGAGAAAATAGTGAAGCCTTTTCGTCCGCCTTCAACTAGTCAGTTGATGATTTGACCATTGAGTCAAAGTTGTATGTCAACTTTGCTACTTCCTTTGGTCGCCACGTAAGTCATCTCTTACATTTGCAGAGATAATCGTTACCGGTGGTATGAGCGGTGCTTCAGGACATAGTTCCTGGCCGCTCATCCTGTTTCCGGAAATTTCTTGAAATATTAGGAAAGATGGCACTAGTACTATAGTGATAGCACTTGCTACTTGGGCTAGTAGTTGCGGGGAGTTGCGAGGGTTAAATAGTTTTGTGCCACTACTGTTTGAAAAAAGTGGTGCCACTACGAAAAAAATTGACGAATGTCGAGTGAAATAAATGTTAGGGAATCTGAAGAATTATTTTTGACGCCAAATAAATGACGATTTTAAGGCTGGAATCCGAACAAAGTGTGGGAGCGGGCTTGCTCGCGAAGGCGGTGTGTCAGCCAATACAGGCATCGACTGAACCACCGCTTTCGCGAGCAAGCCCGCTCCCACATTTGGATTTTCGTTGCCCGGTTATTCCGGTGCGTGATCTCGCAGGAACACCAGGTTATCCGGCTTTGACTGCTCTGCATTGAAGCGATAACCCTGCACGTCAAACTCCTTGAGCCTGGCAGGGTCGTTGATGCGTTCTTCAATCACAAAGCGGCTCATCATGCCTCGGGCCTTTTTGGCGTAGAAGCTGATGATCTTGTACTGGCCGTTTTTCAGGTCCTTGAACTCGGTGTTGATGATCCGCGCGTTCAGCGCCGGGCGTTTGACTGCCGAGAAGTACTCGTTGGACGCGAGGTTGAGCAGCACGTCGTCGCCTTGTTCGGCGAGGGCTTCGTTGAGCCACTCGCTGATGCGGGTGCCCCAGAAGGCGTACAGGTCCTTGCCACGGGCGTTGGGCAGCTTGGTGCCCATCTCCAGGCGATACGGCATCATCAGGTCCAGGGGGCGCAGCAGGCCGTACAGGCCGGAGAGCATGCGCAGGTGGTCCTGGGCGTAGGTGAAGTCGGCGTCGGTGAAGGTTTCGGCGTTGAGGCCGGTGTAGACGTCGCCCTTGAAGGCCAGCAGGGCTTGTTTGGCGTTGGCCTGGGTGAAGGCTGGGGTCCAGCTGCCGAAGCGTGCGGCGTTGAGGCCGCCGATCTTGTCGGAGACGTGCATCAGTTCGCTGATCTGCGCCGGGCTCAGTTCGCGCAGTTGTTCGATCAGCTCCTGGGAGTGGTCGAGGTATTGCGGCTGGGTGAAGCGCGGGGTGACCGGCTTTGACTCGAAATCGAGGGTTTTGGCGGGGGAAATCACCGTCAGCATGAAGTCGTCTCCTTTAATCGTGGGGGGATTCTAGGGGTTGGGGAGGTTTGACTCCACCTATGATGGTGATAGCGGAGTGGGTTTGTGCTGTGTACATATCCATTGCTGCGGTAACGGCCACTTAGGGTTCCGCTCTTACAGCGGGTCACTTTTGGCAAACGCCCGGAATGCCGGCCCAGCCAAAAGTAACCAAAAGGTCT